>LVAA01000039.1 GCA_001603955.1 Syntrophobacterales bacterium Delta_02
CAGACCTCGTCCGTGATGTCCACGACACGGGTGGGGCGGTTCGTTCCCGCGTTGTTGAAGAGTATGTCAACCCGGCCGAAGGCTTGCAGCGTCTCCTCCACCGCGCGCTTCACATCGGAGGCACTCGTTACGTCGCACTTGAGGCCAAGCGTTCTTGCCCCGTATTCACCGGCGATCTGTGCCGCCACGGTCCTGGCCCGGTCTTCGTGAACATCGGTAACGATGACCGCGGCGCCCTCCCGCGCCATCACCCGGGCCGTCGCCTGTCCGATGCCCGCACCCGCGGCTGCGGTAAGAAGGGCAATTTTATCCTTGAGTCTCATGGTCCCTGTTCTCCTTGAACCTAATGATACATAATCGGCGGGACAGGGCTCAAGGAAATAAAGACGGTTTCAGGTTTCAGGTTCCAGGTTGGAAAAAGACGTTTGGTTGTTGGTTATTTTTCTTCAACGTATGTGATATGGTATGGATGTTCACTTCGAAATGCTCAGGAGAACCGGTGCCGAAAAACAAACGTCGGATGCGCAATATTGTCCTTCTCGCGTCAATATCCTTTGTTATCTCACTCACGCTTTTTCTCTTCGATGTCCTTGCCACCTACGAGAACCGGTCCTTTGACCTCTTCTCCCGGTATCTGAACCCTGAGCGGGCGTCGGACCGTATCGTCATTATCGAGATCGATCAGCAATCGCTGGATGCGCTCAGCGCCGAGAGCATCAACTGGCCCTGGCCCCGCCAGGTCTACGCACCCATCATAGAGTTCGCCTCCCTGGCCGATGCCTTCCTCGTGGACATCCTTTTCACCGAACCCTCCTCGTACGGTCAGGAGGACGATATAGTTCTCGGCGATGCCATCACAAAGGCGTCCAATGTCTACCTCCCCTTCTTCCTGTCGGCGAACGAGAAAAGCGTGACCCCGGAAGATGTTGCGTACCTCAGGCGTTTTGCCATTCCCGGAGACCCGCCGCCGAGGCCCCGGTACCGTTCCGTCGTAACACCCATCGAGGCGGTACGCCGCGGCGTGAAGGGCTCAGGCAATGTCGCCATCGGCCCCGACGGGGACGGGGTGTACCGCAGGGTACCCCTGACATTCACCCTGGCGGAGATGATGCTCCCCAACCTCACTTTCTCCTGGTTCACGGGCCGCGGGGCCGCGAAAATGGACTCCCGCGGACTCCTCTTGCGAGACAGGCCACTGCCCCTGACGGATGGAAAACTCCTCCTTCGTTTCCCCCGTGGGAAAAGACCTTTCACCGTCATCCCCGCCATCGATGTCCTGAGCGCGTACCGCGGCGCGGGCACAAAAAACAGCACCCTGTCCCGGGACTTCTTCAAGGGCAAGGTCGTCTTCCTGGGGATGACAGCGCCGGGTCTCCTGGACCTGAAGTCGACGCCGACGATGCCTGTCTCGACGGGTGTCCACATCAATGCGACGCTCTTTGAGAACCTCGACGGGGGAACCTTCGTCCGTCCCGTCCCGGCACTTGTTGTCGCTCTCTCCATGCTCCTTGTTTGCGTCTTCGTCGCGGCCTTTGTGCTCACGTTCCACGCCATCGCGAAGAACCTCTCCGTTCTCGCGGCAGGTTTCGTTCTCATCCTGGCCGCGGCAGCGGTCCTCTTCTCCAGCCGGTACTACCTCCCGACGACCTATCTGGTGGTGACCCTTCTTATGAGCTTCATCCTTTCCGCCATCTTCAGCTACGCCCTCGAGGGACGGGAAAGGCAGTTCATCAAGAGAACCTTTTCGCAGTACATGGACAAGACCATCGTGGAGCACGTCCTCCAGAACCCGGATATCGTAAGGCCCGGCGGCAAGAAGGCCAGGGTCACCGTGCTCTTCGCCGACATCGCCGGGTTCACCACCATTTCGGAGAGGAATTCCCCGGAAGACACGGCGCTCATGCTCCACCGGGTCTTGAACGAGCTCACCGAGGTCGTCATCGACGAGAAAGGAGTCGTGGACAAGTACATCGGGGACTGCATTATGGCCTTCTGGGGCTCTCCTCTTGAAACACCGAAGGACGAGATCAACGCCTGCCGGTGCTCATTGAAATTCATCGACGCCATCGGGGAGATAAATCGGGTCTTCGAGCGGGAAGGCATCCCCCCCGTCGCGATACGGGTCGGTCTGCACACGGGGGACGCCATCGCGGGGAACATGGGAAGTGTCCGGCTCTTCGATTTCACCGTCGTCGGTGACACGGTGAACCTGGCGTCACGCCTTGAATCGGTCAACAAGGTCTTCGGCACAAGCATCATTGCCAGCGAACACACACTCACGAAAACCTACGACCTCTTCCTGTCTCGAAGCCTGGGACCCATCGAGGTGAAGGGGAAATCGGAGCCTGTCGTCATTCATGAGGTTCTCTGCGAGGCAGCCAACGCCCCCGCCGCGCTCAGAAGAAGGATCGACCTTTATAACGAGGCATTCCGGACCTACAGGGAACACCGGTTCATCGAGGCGGTGGAATGCTTCGATACCCTTCTCGGGGAATTCCCCCATGACGGGCCGAGTGAATTCTACAGGAAACGGTCCGAATCTCTGGCGGGGAATTTTTCTTTGACAAAAGACTGGGATATTATTAGAATGACCGAAAAATGATGAAAAAGGCCATATTACTGTCATTAATTCTTGTGTTCGCAGCGGTTTCGGTTTTCGCCGACACGGTCACGGTCATCACGAAAGACAACGCGATCCGTGCGTACGCAAAGTTCTTCGCGCCCATCAAGGCCAACGTACACTACAACGACAGGCTGGAGGCCCTCTCCATGGAAGGCGACTGGTACAAGGTGAAGTTCGGTCAGTCCATCGGCTACATTCACAGAACGGCCGTGGAGAAGAGGGCCGTCGCCGTACCCGCCTCCTACGCACGAAAGGGGTCCTCCGTCAGCGAGAGTGAGGCCGCGCTCGCCGGGAAGGGATTCAACCCGCAGGTCGAGGCATCGTACAAGAGACAGCACCCGGAGATGAGATACAACCTCGTGGACAGTGTAGAACGTTATCCTGTTCCCGACCGCGATGTCGCTCAGTTCATAGTGGCGGGAGGGTTGAGGCAGCCATGATGAGAAAATGTATCACGTTCCTGTGCGCCCCCGTGTTCCTTGCCATGTTCGCATCCTGCGATACCACCGGGTTCGGTAATATCTCGCAGCATATCAGCACGGCGATGACCGTGGTGGATGCCACGTCGAAGGCCGCCCGTCCAATATCGGACGAGGAAGAGTACTATGTCGGCCGCGCCGTGGCCGCGAAGATACTCGGGTCCTACAGGCTCACCACTAACGCGCAGCTCACCAGGTACGTGAATCTCCTCGGAAGGACCGTCGCCCTCAATTCGGACAAACCCTACACCTACGGCGGATACCACTTCGCCATCCTGGAGACGAATGAGATAAACGCCTTTGCCGCCCCCGGCGGAACGATCTTCATCACCAGCGGCATGATACGCACGACGGCGAGCGAGGATGAGCTTGCCGCGGTCCTTGCCCACGAGGTAGCACACATAAGCAAGCGCGACGGCATAGCCGCCATCAAGAGCGCGCGCTGGACCGAGGCGCTCACCGTCATCGGCACCACGGCGGCGCACAACTACACCTCCGGCGAGGTCTCCCAGCTTGTCGGTCTCTTCGAGGGCAGCATCGACGACGTCTTCAAGACCCTCGTCGTCAACGGGTACGGCCGGTCGCAGGAATACGCGGCGGACGAAGCCGCCGTGCAGACCATCGCGAAATGCGGGTACGATCCCCGTGCCCTCCTGTCTTTCCTCAAACGGCTCGAGCAAAGGAGCGGATCATCGGGGGGCGGGATCATGGCGACGCATCCAGCCACTGCGGACAGGATAGAGAACGTGTCCGACAAGATACCCTCGACCGCCCCGATCCATCCCAGGGCCATTGAGGCCCGCGCGGCAAGGTACGGCGTCGCCGTTCGTTAAAGACCGCGGCGTCTTTACCTCGTATATCAAAGAGAATGCATATCAGAGACGAAAAGGGGTATGCCGTGAAGTATTTCATGATCGTTATCCTTTTGCTGATGCCGGTTTCGACCTTCGGCGCACGGGTGCAATGCCCCCGGTACAGCGTCGCCATGGAAGGAACCACGGTGTACATGGGCGTCAGTTACAAGGAAAGGCTCGAGACCCATAAGGTCGGCGGAGCAGGCCACAACGGACGGTGGAAGATCGATCTCTTCGAACAGATCATCACCTATCCATGGGATCTGGGCATCGCCCTGGCCACCAACGACGTTCACGACCTCGGCAACGGGATCAAGATGCATTCCACGTGCACGTCCGCCGGAAACGTCGTGCACTGCCGCAGCGTTTCCGACACCATGTTCCTCGAGGTGATAAACAACAAGGTGCGCATGGAAAGAACGGTACCGTGGCACGGTCAGGTCACGGGAAGTACCATGACCTGGAAGTTCCACCTCGAGAGCCCCACCGAACCGGTCTTGAGCGGCGTCATCACCGAGGGACCGAGGGACCCCGTAGAGCTCACGATCATCACGCCGGCGGACAGGAGCCGCTATGTCTACAGCTCTCAGAAGCCACCCACCCTCGAGCTTAAGCTGGAGGCAAGGACACAACCGGAGCAATACGCCGACTCCGTAGAATGGACGATCCCTGAAATGGAGGGCGTGACGCGCAAGATACCCCGGGGAACAGCTAAGGGCAGGAGCCTCGATGTCACTTACGAAAAGATGCCTGAAGACAACAGCCAGTTCGGCTGGAAGAAGGTGACGGCAACCCTCAGGATAGGGGCCTGCACGGCCACGGAGACCCGGGAGGTCCGCATCTTCTATCCCCGGGACCTCTCAAACAATCCCGAGGGGCAATATCCCAACTGGTTCTACTACTGGAAACAGACCCCGGCGGCGCGGCCCCGCGGACAGCCGGTCAACATAGAATACGGGGGAAATACGTACAACCTGTGCGTGCATCCCACGGTTCCCGCCCAGTATACGCCGGGCGCCGGTCACGCGACCATCCACGTATGCAACCTGACCAGGCTTGGTTCCCAGTTCCAGAACCGTTTCCCCGTCTTAAGCCTGCAGCCACCCTACCACCTCGGCTGGGAAACGAGCAGGAACATAGACACCTTTGCCAAGTGCGTCGTCCACGAGTTCGTGCACTGGCAGTGCTATCATAATTTTAGGTACGGCAAGAGCCTGCCGGCCATCCAGGCCGCGGACAGCGACGGCGACGGCCTGCCCGACACGGTCGAGCCCGGCTACGGTTTCAACCCCAATGCATTCCAAACCCATATGGCCACCCATCCTGAGCTGCACAACATCGGCGGGGACGAGGAATGGCTCGCGTACATGTCCATGTCTGAGATCCCAATGGGCAAATACAACGAGTACGATTGGGCGAGGCCGGGAAATCAGTGGCCCTGAGAAGAACGTTGAAAACCGTTCCAAGTTCCAAGTTCCAAGTTCCAAGTTCCAAGTTCCAAGTTCCAAGTTCCAAGTTCCAAGTTCCAAGTTCCAAGTTCCAAGTTCCAAGTTCCAGGCTAAAAAAAGCTTCGCGACCGCGCGGTAACTTGCTCACAACGATTTTGAACGGTCTTCCAGGCTCCCAATGGCTTTTTGTTTGAAAAATGCCCTCCGGCACAATAGACTGATAAGATCGATACCGTGACGGGAATCTTCGCGAGATCTCCTAGTCTGGCGTCACCCCGAAAATAGCCGAAGGAGTCCGGAATGAGAAATCTCATCATTGCTGTCATTATCCTGTGTATTCCCGTTGCCGTGCTTGGCGCGACGGCGCAGTGCCCGCGCTACAGTGTCTCCATGGAGGGGACCACGTCGCTCTTCGGCATAAGCTACACGGAGATCATGCAGGCCCATAAGGTTGGCGGCGGGGCCGGCTACAACGGGAGGTGGAAGGTGACCGTCCTCGACCAGATCATCACCTACCCCGGCGACATCCCCGTCGAGGCGGCAACCGATGACATTCATAACTTCGGAATGGGCATCAAGGCGCATTCCCAATGCGCCGTTGTCGGGAACGTTGTCCGCTGCCACAGCACCTCGGACACGATGTTCCTCCAGGTGGGGGGCAACATCGTGCGGATGGAAGGAGCCCCCACGGCACAGGGAACCCTCACCGGCAACACGATGACCTGGAAGTTCGACCAATCAAATCCGTACGAACCCGTCCTGAGCGGGGCCATCGCCGAGGGGCCCAGGGAGCCCATAGAACTGAGGATCATCGAACCGAAGGACAAGGCCCGCTACGAATACAGCAGTGCCGGTCCCGTCCTGGTTCTCGACCTGGAGGTTAAGACCAAACCGGAACACTATGCCGAGTCCGTCGAATGGACCGTACCGGAAATGGAGGGCGTCACGCGCAAGGCATTCAAACATGGGGTAGTCGAGACACCGTTGACGGGCAAAAAGCTCGAGGTCGTCTACGAAAACTTGCCGAAGGAAAACAGCCAGTTCGGCAAGAAGAAGGTGACGGCAACCCTGAAGGTGGGCACCTGCACTACCACGGAGACGCGGGAGGTCCGCATCTTCTATCCCCGGGATGCCAAGAACAACCCCGGCGGCGAACATTACAACTGGTTCTACTACTGGAAACAGACCCCGGCGGCGCGGCCCTTCGGCCAGACCGTGGCTATCGAGTTCGGCGGCACCCAGTTCGATTGCTGCAAGGACCCCCACGTGCCGGCCCTGTTCAAACCCGCCTATATGTACAAAACGATCCATGTGTGCGACCTCACGGCGAAACTCAACAAACAGTTCCTTACCAAATTCCCCGCGGTAAGCCGGAAGGTCCCGGCCACGCTTACAACGAAGACCTGGAAGACGGCCACACACATCGATACCTTCGCCCAGATCATGCGCCACGAGTTCATTCACTTCAACGCCTACCACACCTGGCGCGAGGGCAAGACAGAGGCCCAGATGGACGTCGAAGACACCGACGTCGATGGCATCATCGATAGCCTCGAGCCCTCTATGGGTTTTGTGGTCGGGGAGAAACGGACGTACTGGAAGAACGATCCCGAGTTCTCGAAGATGATGTGGGTGGACGAGGAATTTCTCGCTTACGAAGCAATGTACGATTACGTCAACGGCACCTACGATGAGTACGATTGGGCGCATCCCGGCAAGAACTGGCAGGAACCCTGACAAAAGAACGTTTCAGGTTTCAGGTTTCAGGTTTCAGGTTTCAGGTTTCAGGTTTCAGGTTTCAGGTTTCAGGTTTCAGGTTTCAGGTTTCAGGTTTCAGGTTTCAGGTTTCAGGTTTCAGAAAAAGGACCGTGTAAAGTGGCCGTTTTGTCAACACAATTGCTGGCCGGGGTAGCAAAGGTCTTTGTCCTTTCCTTGAAACGTGGAACCTGAAACCTGGAACCGTCCTTAAACGTGGAAGGGGGTTTTTTGTTTGAAAAATCCCTTTCGGCGCACTAGACTAATAGACCAAATAAAAGCGAAGGTTAGGGGAATATTTATGAAACCGGTAAAGTTTTCGATCGTCTGCATCATAATCTTTGTCCTTTCCTTCGGCGCCGCAGCTCATGCTGCCGAAAAGGCCGAGGCGTTCAAGTTTGGAACCATTCCGGTCCTTCAATCACTGCCTCTCTTTGTCGCGGCGGAAAAAGGGTTCTTCAGGGAACAGGGGTTGAATGTGGATATTGTCCTCTTCAACTCGGCGATGGAGAAGGACATTGCCTTCACCTCGGGACAGATGGCAGGATACTTCGGCGACATCATGACCCCGACGGTCCTCGTCGCCAATGGGGTGAAGATCAAGATGGTGGCCGTGAACTTCAACACGACCGCCGACCGGCGCATGTTCGCGGTCCTCGCCTCATCGAAGACAAAGGAGCAGGACCCCGCAGCCATCGCGCGGGCGGGCATAGCCACAGGTTCCAATACCATAGCGGAATACCTCATCGTCCGGCTCCTGGCGGAAAAGAATGTCCCCCGCGGATCGATCAAGCTCATCGACATCAAGAGCATACCCATCCGTCTCCAGATGCTTCTCTTGGGACAGGTTCCCGCAGCTCTTCTGCCGGAGCCCCTGGCGACACTGGCGGAAACAAAGGGAGCGAGAACACTCGCTGACGACAGGGGCCACGGCATCTCGGCGACGGTCCTCGCCTTTCACACCGATTTCCTCGCCAAGAACGCCGCTTCCGTCCGGTCGTTCCTCGCGGCGGTCGACAAGGCCTCGGCATACATAAGCCAGCACCCCGACGAAGTGCGGGGGATAATGAACAAGTCATGCAGGGTACCGGAGGCACTCCGAAGCTCTTTCCCCATACCGCGCTTCCCCAGGGTGTACACGCCCTCCGAATCTCAGGTCATGGATGTCTACCGGTGGCTCAGGGAGAAGAAGATCATAAAGAAGGACCTCACGTACAAAGACCTGGTGGCAGATGGGCACATCCCGTAGGTTCCTGGCCCTCGAGGGACCGGGCAAGATCGTTCTCATAACAATGATCATATTCTTTCAGCTCCTTATCACCACCCGGGACAGCGCGCGCAAGATCGACCGGGAGATCGCCTATTCGTTGAGGTCGCCGGGAGGAAACAGGCTTGGCTTCTTCTTCCACGCCGTCTGGCCCGTGAGCCTGCCCGGGATCTTCACGTCGCTTCGCATCGGCGTGGGGACCGCGGTGGCAGTCCTCTTTCTCGTCGAATCCATAGCAACGAGCGAAGGCCTCGGATTTTATATCATCGTTTCCCGGGGGCGCCGAACACGCCACCATGTTCGTGGGGATCATCGCTCTATCGGTCATAGGCATCTTCATGTACGAGATGTTCGAGCTTCTTGAAAGGAAATTCTGTAAATGGAAAAACCTGTAGACAAAAAATATCCTTCGGTGCGCACGGTATCGGAAACAGAGCGTATCGGCATGGTGAAGGAGATGTTCTCCACCATCACGGGCAAGTATGACTTTCTCAATCACTTCCTGAGCCTGCGCCGCGATATCGCGTGGCGCCGCTTCACCGTGAAAAAGATGCGCTTCTTCAAGACCATGCGTTTCCTCGATGTCGCCTGTGGCACCGGGGACCTCTCCATCGATGCCGCGCGGAGGTACGGAGGAATAAGCGTCATCGGCGCCGATTTCGTCTTCCAGATGCTGGAACTCGGGAAGGTAAAGGTAGAGAAGAAGGGTCTGGAGCGACGCGTTACGCTCATGCAGGGCGACGCCCTTGAGCTTCCCTTTTGCGACGGCTCTTTCGACGTCGTCGGCATCGCCTTCGGCATCAGGAACATCCCCGATCGCGAAAGGGCCCTGAAAGAGATGCTTCGCGTCACCGCCCCCGGGGGCGCCGTCATGGTCCTCGAGATGACCTTCATACAGAACCCCCTGTTCAAACTCATCTACCATGTCTATCTCAATCATATCCTTCCGCGGCTGGCAAAACGGTTCTCTCCCAACCCCGCGGCATATCACTACCTTGCCGATTCGATCATGAACTTCCCTCAACCCGACGCTTTTGCGGCCATGATGGAAAAAACAGGCATGGTCAACGTGACGAAATATCCCCTCACCTTTGGTGTTACCTATCTCCATGTAGGCATCAAACCGGGGGAAGGCGGGCGATGACGGGCGGCACCCTGAAGGCATGGGTCCAGGCGAGCAGGATGCCTTTCTTCGTGGCCACCTTCATACCCCTCTTCATCGGCTGGTCAACGGCCGTCAAGGCGACGGGCGACGCCAGGCCCGGGCGCTTCCTCCTCGTCCTTCTCGGCTCGCTCATCGTTCACCTGATAACAAATCTCGCCAACGACTATTTTGACCACCTCGTGGGGACCGATGCCGGGGAATCGATCGGGGGCTCCCGTGTCATCCAGGAGGGGAAGATCAGCCCGCGGGTGATGCTAAGGGTGATTATCACCCTTTATCTCATCGCTTTCTTCATCGCCTATGTCATCGTCTTCCACTTCGGGCTCCATCTCCTCGCCATCCCCATCCTTTTTTCCGCCTTCAGCAGCTATTTCTACGTCGCCCCTCCGATACGCTACGGTTATCACGGCCTGGGTGAGCTCTTCGTGGGGATCAACATGGGGCCGGTCATGGTCGCGGGGACATACTGGGTCGTCGCGGGCGCCCCCGCGCTCGAACCTCTTCTCGTCTCCATTCCCGTCGGGATCATGGTGGCATCCATCCTGTACTACCAGAGCCTCCCCGACATGAAGACCGACAGAGCCGCCGGGAAGATGACCCTCGCCGTCAGGCTCGGCAGAAAAGGTGCCTTCCGGGGGCTGATCGTTTTCTTCATCCTCATCTATGGGAGCATCCTCTGGCTCATTGTCGCGGGGCTCCTTTCCCCGTGGGCCCTTGCGTCCCTCATCAGCCTGCTCCTCGTGATCAAGCTCATCCGCATCGTTCTCGGGACGGATGACTGGGTCCTTCTCGACCTTCACGGCAAATACGTCAGAATGGTCTATTTCATCTGCGGCCTTTCCATCATAGCGGGAATCGTCTTAAAGACTTAGCATACGGGCACACGGGTCTGCGCGCTTCACGCGCAAACGAGCGTACGGGCAAGAGGCCTTCGGGGAGATCTCCGGGTCTTATCGTAATGCGTGACACGGGGGGTCTTTTCACGTATGTTTTCTCCTCGTGTGCCTGTTGGCGCGAAGCGCCGACCCGTGTGCGTTTTATTTGACATTTTCCCGCGGCGGAAACTACAATAGGACCATCGGCAAGGTAATTGGGAACAAAAAATCAACAAGGGAGGACCTTTATGTCTTCGAGGCAGGTATTCTTCGTCATTATTGCATCGGTGTTTTTCGTCACAGTATGCGGGACCGCCCTTTATGCGGTGCAGTTGCCGCAAAAGCAGGTACCGGCGGCGGTCGAAAAGGCGGGAAAGGTAGTTCCCATCCCGAAGATAGGGGTGGCAATGATGAAGGCCCAGCCTGAATCCTATTCAGGCTCATGTCCCACCGTCATCACCTTCAAGGGACATATAGCAGCCACGGGCATGATCAGCGCTTCAAAACCGGTGACGGTGAAGTACGTCTTCGTCCGGAGCGACGGCGTCACCGGGCCGGAACAAACGGTAACCTTTACCAAGCAGGGCGCCCAGACCGTCTCCAATACCTGGCATATAGGAGGTCCGGGTTTTTCCACCTCCGGATGGCAAGCCATCAGGATCATCTCACCCGACCCCAAGGAATCCAAAAAGGCCGCCTTTACGCTGAACTGCAACTGACAGCGGGCAACCCCGGGGGCATTGCTCGCGGGGACAGGAACAGGAAAAACCCGGCACCATCACGTCTGCCGGGCCTTTTCCTGTTCCGTGATGATCGCGCCACCTATTTCCAGTGCGGAGGTGTCTTGTTGTTGCACTCGAGGCCGCTGCCCTGGCACGTCTCGACACCCTGTTCCGTCCTGCACTTCCACTTGCAGATCTTCCCTCCCGATTTCTCCGTGTACACCCCTTCCTGACCGGAGAAGCGTCCGGCGGGCGCAACCCTCTGGCAGAAAATGACACCGCTGCGGTCTTTGGCGCAGTTATACTTCTTCATCGTCTGCTGCACCGGGACCTGGGCAGCCGCGTGATACTGTGCGATCAGAACAAACATCGAGCATGCGAGAACCGCGAGGTAACAATGGACAGATCTCATGGCGTCCTCCTTCTTCATCACCATTGAGAGGGAATTATATCAGGTCAAAACGATATGCACAACTCCCGCGCACCGATCACGATCTTTCGGACTTCGGAATGAGATACGCAGGGTGTCTGCGGGAACGAACCGGCAGATGAGCGTCTAACTGCTATTGGATTTTAGTGGAAGCAGACAATTCATATACTACTTTCACCCCCAAGCCCGACACCGGTAATTTACGAATTTTACCAGGTTATGTCGCTATTCCGGAAAACAGCGTTACCCGCTGACTGCAGAAGTAATGCATAATAGAATCAAAAGATGCCCTCCCCCAATAACACACCGCCGGGTCCGGCCCCTTGCGGCATGCGAAAGATCCGGCCAGGACCGGCGTCCGGATCCCCGGCATGAAAGACGGGGTGTTCTCAAACCAGCACGTGGTATATCTCGTATGCCTGCCTGGCGAGTTCCTCGCGGGCTGCCGGGATGGCAACATTGATAAGGGCCCTCATCCTCTCCCGGACGGTCCTTCCCTTCAGGGCCGCTACTCCCTGGTCGGTGACGACGTAGTCCACGTCATTGCGGGACGTGGTGACCGCGGCGCCCTGTTTGAGGGTGGGGACTATGCGCGATACCCCGCCTTTCGCGACCGACGGAAGGGCAATGACGGCCTTGCCCCCTTCAGCCATGCCTGCTCCCCTGACAAAATCGAGTTGTCCCCCCACTCCGCTGAACTGCCTGGCCCCGAGCGTATCGGCACAGACCTGCCCCAGGAGGTCCACCTCGAGGGCGGAGTTGATGGAAACCATCTTCCTGTTCTGAGCGACGACATGAGGGTTGTTCGTATAGTCAACCGTGTGCATCTCGATGATGGGGTTGTCATGGACCCAGTCATAGAAACTCCTGGAACCCATCAGGAAGGTAACCACGATCTTTCCCTTGTGGATCGTTTTCTTCCTTCCCGTTATCACACCCTTCTCCACAAGATGCTTGACCCCGTCCGAGACCATCTCGGAATGGATGCCGAGGTCCTTGAAATCGGTGAGGAACATGAGAACCGCGTCCGGTATGCCGCCTATGCCCAACTGAAGGCAGCAGCCGTCCTCGATGAGTTCCACGACATGCCTGCCTATATTCTTCTCGACATCGGTGAGTTCGACGGCCTTCAGTTCATGGATGGGCGTGTCGACCTCGATAAAGTGATCGATATCGTCCACATGGACAAAGGAATTCCCCAGCGTACGCGGCATATGGGGGTTGACCTCAGCGATGACCGTCTTTGCTGTTTCCACCGCCTTCTTCGTATAGTCGACGGATATACCGAGACTGCAGTAGCCGTTGTTATCGGGCGGGGAAACGGTGATCATGGCCACGTCCACGGGCAGGAGCGTTTCGAGGAGGTTCGGGATATTCCCGAAGTTTATCGGGATATAATCGCCCCGGTTGTCCCATATGGCCTCCCTGGTGGGGGGACCTCCGAAGAAGGCGACGTGGCGAAAGTTGTCCGCGTAATCCGGCTGGCAGTAAAGGGCCTCACCCATGGACACCATATGGACCACCTCGACGTTCCTCAGGGAATCCGCCCTCTTCACGAGAGCGCCCGGAAGCGTCCTCGGCTCCCCGGCCGCGTGGGACAGGATCACCCTGTCTCCCGACGAAATTCCGCTGACCGCCTCATCCGCACCGCAGAGCCTCTCTTTATAGCGCGTGGTCCATGGCTTCATTTCTTCATCCTCCTCATCACCTCCCTGGAACTCAAAACAATCACTCCGGGGTCGCTCTTTACGTCGGGCATTCTCTTGCTCAGACAGGCCCGCGAACAGCCATCGACGATGATGCACGGCCCATCCGCGTCCGGGAAAAGCTTTTCCAGTGCCCTCCTGACCTCTTCAGGATCCTCGTCGGGGTTGCAGTTGCCGCAATACCGTATCTCCCTCACTCCCGGTCTTTCTTTATACCGGCCAGATCCCTGGCCATTTTTTCCTTGTACTGCAGGTTGGCAAGCCTCCCTATCATGATCTTCTGGGCCTGCGGGGAGCCCGCGCCGTGCAGTGATTCGGTCAGGTATCCCACCGCACCCATGCCGAGCGTGAGGTTCTCGATGAGTCTCTGCATTCGGCAACGCTCTTCAGTACCATAGGCCGTGTCTGAGCGCAGGTATTTCTGCAAAAAGGGTCCCGCCTCGGGATGGCCGAAGTCCTTTTCTGAAGGGAGTGTAACCACGAGACCTCCGGCCACGTCCTGGGCAAGGCGTGATATCTCGTACGGAAACCGGGTCACGTTCAGTTTGCAGATGTTGGCAAGCATGAGGTCGATAAGATAGGTCCCTGAAGCGGTGGGCCTGCCTTCCGCAGAGCAGGCGATGCCGCATGAATATATAGTTTCATTGAGGTGGATCATCTCAACGATCTTTTCCTTGATATGCGATGCCTTCTCAAGTCCCTGTATTTTCGCGATAGCCTGGGCCGCCCCTACCAGGACATCTCCCACGCCGCTCTTGCAGCCACCGTAACTCTGGCGGTGATAACCGGCGAATCTCTCCACCAGGGCACCGCTGAATTGATATTCTCCACACATGAAGACCCTCTCCCAGGGAACAAAGACATCATTGAACACAATGACCGCCTCCTGGCCTCCAAACATGGCGTTGCCCACATCCACGTTGCCACCCTCAAGGCGGCGGGTGTCGCAGGATTGCCTGCCGTAGATGTAAAGAACACCCTGCGTGTCCGCCGGAACAGCGAAACAAACAGCATAGTCGGCATCCTCGGCTCTCATCGTCTGAGTGGGCATCACCAGGATCTCATGGGAATTGATAGCACCCGTCTGATGGATCTTGGCTCCCCTGACCACGATACCGTCGGGTCTCTTCTCCACCACATGAACAAACTGGTCGGGGTCTTCCTGCTGGGACGGAGCGAGACGGCGGTTGCCCTTCGTGTCGGTCATGGCCCCGTCCGCTATAAGATCATTGTCCTGCACGTATTCCAGATAGTTCCTGAAACGCTTGTTGTACTCGGTGCCGAGTTCCTGATCGATCTCGTAGGTGACGGTGTCAACAGCATTGAAGCCGTCGAAACCCACGCACCGCTGGAAGCAACAGCCTGTTTTGTGGCCCAGAAGGCGCTGCATCTTCACCTTCTTGATCAGGTCATCCACGCCCTGATGAAGATGAGTGAAACGGTTTATAGTCTTGCCGGTAAGGCTGGAGGTAACCGTCAGGAGTTCCCGGTGTTCGGGCAGATGGCCGAGTTCGTATGTCATGGCGCACGCGTTTATGGAGGGACGTATGATAGGATGGTCCACGTAGTTGTCGATCAATTCACCGCCCAGAAATATCCTTTTCTTTTGTTTCCTGAGACTTTCGATATACTCATTGCCAGTCATGAGGGACATGTTTCGCCTCCTTGAGAATTGTTAGGTTGCGAATGGCTTTTAAGCAATTCGCATGCCAGTCAGCCGCTTCAACAAATCAACCAGTATTTCAAGTACATACAGTCAATACGGAGCATACACTCCCGCGTTCCCTCCGTCTCCTGTATCCAGAATCGCATCGTATGATGCATAAATGCATCGCAGCGGTCCATGTTTGCGAACAGTGCGATGTCCCCGACAAATAACAGGGGGCTGTCCCCTTCGCGGCACGGATCGACGCTGCGCGTGAACGGATGAGATCGGCAAAAAGGGCTAGTAAGCGTCTTTGTAGATGCGCCGAATATCCTCTTCGGTAACGTCCTTCGGATTGGGCACGAAAAAGCGCGACTGCTGAAGGGCCTCCTTCGTTAGAAGGGATATCTTCTTCTTCTGTACGCCATAATCGGAAAGTCTGCAGGAGATCCTCACGGCAGCGAGTAATCTCATAACCGCGTCCACCGCTTTTTCCGAGGCCTCGTAGGCAGACAGCCCATCGATGTTCTCGCCCATCATCCGGGCAACGCCGGCGTACCCTTCAAGATTGCCGGTCAGGTTGAATCGCATGACGTGGGGGAGCATGATCGCGTTGGAACGTCCGTGGGGCATATGATACTGGGTTCCCAGAGGATAGGCCAATCCATGGGTCGCGCCGAGGCCACCGCTCGTAAAAGCCATCCCCGCCAGATTGGCGGCAAGGAGCATGTTGAAACGGGCCTTGATATCGCCGCCCTTTCCATAGGCAACGGGCAGGTTCCTCGATATCAGCCGTATGGCCTCGCCCGCCATGATCTCCGTGTAGGGGGTCCTGTTAACGGACACATAGGATTCGATGGCGTGGACCAGGGCGTCGAAACCGGTGTCGGCTGTCACCGAAGGCGGCATGGATACCGTCAGGACGGGATCGAGCATGGCCACGTCGGGAAGCAGCATGAACCCGTAGAGAGACTTCTTCTCATTCTTCTTCTCGTCCGTCACGACACACACCCAGGACGCCTCGCTTCCCGTTCCGGCCGTCGTGGGAATAAGTATCTTCGGGATACCCCTCTTCGGGAACATGTTGAGACCCACGTAATCCAGGATCGAACCCGTATTGGCCACCATCATGGCAACACCCTTCGCCACATCCAACGAACTGCCGCCGCCCAGGCCGACAACGAGGTCGTAGCGGCCGCTGCGTGCGATCCTCGCGGCCTCGTCCACGATCCCCGAGGTGGGTTCCGGCTGCACCTTGTCGTACACACCGATCTTCATCCCCTCGGACTTGAGCGGCTCGATGACGGCGGGAACAAGGCCCGCTTTCACGACCCCGGGGTCGGTGACGACAAATACCTTGCTGCCACCCAGCGTTTTGATCTCGCCGCCAAGCTGACAGGCCACTCCCTTCCCCAGGAGATGCTTGTTGGGGGCAAGGAACGTGCTGACCTTCTCAGGATCATAGGTGTTCATACCAACCTCCTTCGGGTACGTCTGAAAAAACAAAACAGGCCGTCAGATTCCAAGATAGGTGCATTTGATATTCTCGTCGCAGAGGATGTCTCCGCTCAGGCCTTTCATCGCTATCTCACCGTTCTCTATCACATACGCCCTCTTGCACAGGCTCAGGGCTTTCTTTACGTTCTGCTCGACGAGCAGCGTCGTCATGCCCTCGTCGTTGAGCCTTTCGAGCACCTTGTATATCGAGTTGATGAGAAGGGGGGCAAGCCCCAGGGAAGGCTCATCGAGGAGCACAAGTTTCGGTCTCATCATGAGACCCCGCCCTATTGCCAGCATCTGCTGTTCACCACCCGACAGGGTCCCCGCAATCTGCTTTTTGCGTTCTTCCAGCCGCGGAAAAAGATCGTAGACCATTCTCAGGCTCTTGTCCTTGTGGGGGCGGTTCATCTTCAGGTACGTGCCCATGAGAAGATTCTCCTCCACGCTCATTGCGGAAAAGACCCGTCGTCCTTCCGGCACGTAGGCAATGCCTCTCGCGGAGGTCTTGTGCGGCGGGACGCCGGAGATGGAAACATCCTCCAGCAGGATATCCCCTTTCGACGGCGTGATCATTCCCGCTATCGTCTTGAGAAGCGTGGTCTTGCCAGCACCGTTGGGACCGACGAGAGCGACCATCTCACCCTTTTCTATGTGCAACGTGATGTCTTTCAAGACCTTGATCTTCCCGTATCCCGAATCGATTCCCTTTATTTCAAGCATACTCGTCTCCCAGATATGCCTCGATGACCTCTTTCCGGTTCATCACGTCCTCGGGCTTCCCCAGGGCGATCTCCTTACCGAAATTCAACACCACCAATTCATCGGCGAGGGCTACAACAACCTTCATGACGTGCTCCACCAGCAGGATCGTGATCCCTTCATCCCTGAGACTCTTGATGAGATTGATCAGTGAATCCATCATGTCGAGGCTCACCCCACCCATCGGTTCGTCGACGAGAAGCAGCTTGGGAGAGGTAGCGTAAGCCTTCGCGAGTTCGAGCAGTTTCAGGCGTCCGACGGAAAGCATCTGCGCCTGCTTGCCCAGATCGTCCTTCAGGAACATCCGTTCCGCTATCCTTTCCGCCTCCTTCCGGGCCTCCTGTTTCGGAAACCTCAGGAGAAGCGGGATCAGTATGTTCTCAAATACCGTGAGCCCGGTGAAACACTGGGGGATCTGGAACGTACGAGTGATGCCCTCCAGAGAACGCTTGAATGTGGGAAGCTTTCCTATGTCCCTGCCCTTGAACAGGATCGTTCCCTTCGTTATCTTCTCGACACCGGTTATGACATTGATAAGGGTCGTTTTACCGGCACCGTTCGGACCGACAACGCCGAAAGCAATGCCTTCACGAATCGAGAGATTGAGGTCGGAAACCGCCACTACACCGCCGAAAGCCTTTGTCAGATCTTTTATCTCAAGTAAATTCATATCTTCTTCCTGAATAGACCCATTATACCTTTGGGGATGAATCTTGCGAAGACCACAAGAACGATGCCGTAGAGCAGGAGATGGGCCGTCGGGAAATGGGATCTGAAAACCTCGCCGACCGGCACGAGCAGCACCGTTCCCACCACCGGGCCGAGGACCGTGCCGATGCCTCCAACCATTGTCAGAAATATGGGCTCCACGGTGTGCACCATGTCAAACCCGCTCGAAGGGTCGACAAAACCGGTATGTATGGCCAGGACACCGCCTACTGTCCCGGCCAGAAAGGAACTGATGTACAGCGCTATCAGTTTGTATTTCTTGGAGTTGATCCCCAGTGACAGGGCCGCGTCCTCATTTTCGCCCACGGCAAGGAAGAAATAGCTCGTCTTCGACAATTTTATCAGCAGGGCACAGAGGATGCCGAAGCCCGCGAGCCACAGGGAAACGACAAAGTAGAGCCCCCCGCCGCTCGGAACGGACAGAAACGTGCTCGGGCTCACAACGATGCCCTGGGTCCCTTGCGTGAAGGACCTCCATCCTTCCACGATGAGCTTCGTCACCTCCGCAAGCGCAAGGGTTGAAAGGGCGAAATAAGGACCTCTCAGTTTGAACGCTATGGAACCGATGATGACCGCGGCAAGGACCGTGACAACACCTGCGCAAGGCAGCGCCAGCCACGGAGACCATTGCAGGTGATAATGCAGGAGCGATACGGTGTAGGCACCGATACCGACAAATCCCGCATGACCAAAGGATATCTGACCCGCAAATCCTCCCAGTATGTTCCACGAGGTGGCCAGGAGCACGGTAATGTTCACAATGAAGAAGATGTTATAAAGATACTTGTACGATCCCGGATCGATGACAAACGGCATGAACGAGAGTACGATAAGGCAGATAAAGAGTGTTATGATTGGCTTGACGGATCTGTTCTGCATAGCCTATAGCCTCGTCTTTCCACCAAGTATGCCGGACGGCTTGAAGAGCAATATCCCCAGGAACAGGATAAAAGCCATAATGTCCTTCATACTGTATTCCAGGAATGTGCTGGCCAGCGCCTCCGACACGCCAAGGATGACCCCTCCCAGGAGAGCGCCCGTGACGGACCCCATTCCTCCCAGCACGACAATGGTGAACGCCTTGATCACGAAGTTGCCGCCCACGAAAGGATAGATATAGAAGATGGGGGACAGGATGCCGCCCGCCATGGCAGCCAGGACCACCCCGATGCCGAAGGTGGCGATGGATATCCACTTCACGTT
Organism: Syntrophobacterales bacterium Delta_02; assembly: GCA_001603955.1. GTDB lineage: Bacteria > Desulfobacterota > Syntrophorhabdia > Syntrophorhabdales > Syntrophorhabdaceae > Delta-02. The sequence goes on from LVAA01000039.1 coordinate 19,161, forward strand.
GACTCCCATGACCGATGCGGTGTCCTTGTCGAGTTCGGTGGCCCTGATGGCCCTCCCCATGTACGTCTTCGACATGAAAAGATAGAATATCACGATAAGGACGGCGGACATGCATGACGAGATCAGGGCGGGATAACCGATCCTCGTTTGAAGGAAGACCATGACGTTCTGCGAAAAGGGAAGTGTCACGGTGCGGTAATCCGCAGACCATATGTACATGGCCGAAGTGGCAAAGATGAAGGAGATCCCGAGCGTGATGATGAGCGAGGTGATCTCCCGTTCCCTCGCCGGTATGGGATCTATCAGGAATTTGTAGATGATGGCACCGAGCACGAAGAAGACCGGCGCCGTCAGAAAGACGCTGATGTACGGACTGATCCCGAACCTGTCGAACAGCACGAAAGCGGCATACATGCCAAGCATGACTGCTTCACCGTGGAACATGTTGATTATCCGCATGACACCGAAGATCACGGTGAGCCCTATCGCCAGAAGGGCGTAAATGAGACCGATCAGTATGCCGTTTATAATGATTGAAGTTATCATAGTCTATGTACCGCCGGGTTATGGATGCGGGGTGCATTGCAGCACCCCGCAGCAGGTCTCTGACATCAATATATGGGTTCCCTCTCTGCAGCCTCTTTGGGCCAGACCTGGAGAAGCTTCCCGTTGATCCACTGGGCCAGCGCCGTCATCTTCTGTGCCTTGTTCTGATTGGTATATCCGTCGAAGTTGTCGAACTTGACGGTACCGAAGATGGTCTTCATGTTGAGGGCCTTAAGGCTCGCCTTCAATTGCTCCCTCTGTTTCGTAATGCTGTCGCCGGGCTTCACACCCTTGAGCGCTTCAGCGAGCACCTGAACGGCAACATAACCTTCCACCTCATGCTCGCCGGGAAGGTATTTGTACTTCTTCTCCCACGCTGCGCGCCACTTCTTCCAGTTCGGGTCTTTTATTTCGCCGTGCCACGGGCCGGAAGTGAAAACCTTTTCCGTAGCCTTGCCGCTCTTTTCATAAACATCCTGCATACTGTGGCCCGCGCCTGTTCCCGACACGAACCTGGCCGTAAGCCCCACTTCCTTTATCTGCTTCGAGATAAGGATCCCGTCCGTCAGATATGACGTGAGGATGATGATGTCGGGTGCGGCGTTCTTGATCTTGAGCAGGAGAGGCTTGTAGTCCATGGCATTTTCACTGTATGCCTCTGAGACGACGAGGTTGAACTTGTCCTTGTTCTTCTGGAAAAACGGCAGGATACCATACTTCGCCACGCCCTGGCCGAAAGCATTGTCAACATAGACATAGGCCACGGTCAACTGTTTCTTCTTCGCCTTGGGATACACAACCTTCAGGATAAAATCCTCAAGGGCGGCGCTGTACATGCCCGTCGTGGGCTGAAGGCGGAAGACGTAGTCATTGTTCTTGCGGGTGATGTCGTCAAGGGCCGGGTGTTCCAGAAGGTAGGGCGTCTTGTTATCGAGGGCCACCGGAGCAACCGCAAAAGCGACACCGCTGCTCCATCCGCCAAGAAGGGCAACGACATTGTCCGAAGAAATGAGCTTTTTCGCGGAAGAGACTGCCAGGGCCGGTTTTGCCTGAGTGTCCTCAAAGACGAGTTCCAGTTTCGTCCCGTTCACTCCTCCTTTGGCATTGATCTCGTCCGCAGCCATCGTGTAGGCCTTCTTGAACTTCTCGCCGAAGTTGGCGCCCGGTCCCGTCATCGGTGCAGGGCACCCTATCTTGAATGTGCCTGCGCCATACGATACCTGGGAAAACATGAGTAGAAAAAACAGAATCGTTGATAATGTTTTGAAAAGCATGATCCCTCCTTTTGTTGGTTTGATCGGATTGTCTCAGGCTTTCATATTGTTCGTCTTCTTGAACTGAACAAGCAATTCATGTGCCGCTCCGGGCACCGCTGAAGAGAAAAAAGGGAGTGCTAATTTTATTGGGCAGTTATGCTTTTTATCACAAAACGATCGACTGCGGTCGTGTCTGGATATGATGCATAAACGCATCACTAATGATGCTAAATATCATCGCCAACCTTCATGTTCAGCTTCTTCATCTTGCGTACTATGGTGCTTTGACTTATCTTCAGATTCTTCGCGGCTTTGTGCGTGCTCCCGTATTTTTCCAGCGCCCTTTTCAATACTCTGTATTCCATGAGGTTGATGATCTCGTTGTAGGATTTGTTCTCCGCGTCGACCATGAGGTCCTTTGAATCGAGGATACCCCTCAGATGGAAAGGCAGGTCATCCACTTTGATACTACTGCTCTTGCTTATCAGAAAGGCCTGCTCCACGATGTTCGACAGCTCCCTCGCATTGCCGGGGAAGCTGTACATCATGAGGAACTGGGCAGCCTGGGGTGCGAATTTCTTCTCCATGTGGTATCGCTTATTAAGAAGTCCCGTGAAATGATGCACGAGAGGCATGATATCCTCCGTCCTTTCCCTTAAAGGGGGTATGGCAAGGAATATCGTGTTCAGCCTGAAGAAGAGGTCCTGCCTGAACTTTTTCTGCGCGATGAGGCCCTGCAGCTCTTGATTGGTGGCTGACAAGATACGGATATCAAGCTTCACCGTCCTTGTCGAGCCAAGGCGGGTCATCTCCTTCTCTTCAATTACGCGAAGAAGTTTTGCCTGGAGTCTCAGGCTCATGTCGCCGATCTCGTCGAGGAATACAGTCCCCTTGTCCGCCACTTCGAGAAGGCCCTTTTTTCCTTTCGCGCTCGCCCCGGAGAACGCCCCCGGTTCATACCCGAAAAGCTCGCTTTCGAAGAGGTTCTCCGGGATCCCCGCACAGTTTATCACGACAAAAGGGCGATCCCTGCGCTCGCTCGATTCATGTATGAGTTTAGCCAGAAGTCCTTTTCCGACCCCCGATTCGCCCGTTATCAATATGCTGGAGTCAAACTGGGCCGCCTTGAGGGCGATCTCCATGATCTCCAGGACCTTCTTGCTCTTCGTAATGAATGTCTTCTTCTGTCCCTGCAGGGTCTTTATGTGGTCGAGCTCCGCCAGGTAGCGGTTCACCTCCAGGGTCCGCTCGTGCAGCTTATCCTTCAATTCAACCAGTTCCGTAATGTCCCGAACGCTGGTAACAACAAGGGCGATATCCTTGTCATCGTCACCGAAGAGCGGGTTCCCTGTCACCAGTATCTTCTTGCCGCTCCTGAGTTCCTGCATGATGGTAACAGGTTCCTTCTTCTCGATCACCTCGAGACTGACAGAGCGGTCTATGATCCCCGCTTTGACAAGGTCCCTCATGTTCCTTCCGAGCACCTCGGCCCTGGTTATGCCCGTTATGCGCTCGTATGCCCTGTTTATCATCAGGGTGTTCGCGTTCTTGTCGGTGATATAGACGCCGTCGGGAATGTTCTCGATGATGGCCCCGAGGTCCCGGGCAAGGTCCTTGGTGAATATCTTGAATCTCGCCATTCCCCCTACCTGTATGCCGCCGTTGGAGTTCTGTCTAATTTAACCGAAAAGATATTTTTTGGCAATCCCAATAACCTTCTCCGCCTTCACCCTGCTTTCGACAATGATCCGCAAAGAAAGCAAAAGCCGGCGACAACCGCGCTTCGGGTCCTTCCCGGTCCATTCCGTTGACAGCATCTTTGACAAAGTGATATAAGCGATACGTATATGGACACGGCCCGGCCTTCACTCGAACAGTTCTTCATGACGACTCATCGAATCGAGAGCCTGTCGGACTGCATCTTTGCCTTCTCAATGACACTCCTTGTCATGAATTTTACATTTCCGGGCGCTTACTCTGGAAGCGAGGAAGATATAACCAAATTGTTCCTCAAAGAGATTGCCAAGTTCGACCGCTATGTCCTGGCATTCGTTCTGCTGGCAATCTTCTGGATCACCCATCATCAACAGTTTCACTATATAAAACGGACGGACCGCCCCTTCCTTTGGATCCAGATAATGATGTTGATGTTCATAGTTGTGGTGCCCTTCACGGCCGCCTGGATGACAGGCCACAGCCACCATTGTATCACAAACCTTATCTTTGACGTCAATCTCCTCGTCCTCGGGATTCTTTTTCTATTGAGCTGGCGTTACGCCACACACCGAACAAGGCTTGTCGATCATGATATAGATAAACAAGTCGTCACCCGCGTAATGTCAAGATCAGTTCTCACATGCCTGGTTACACTCCTGGCGATGATCATAACCTTCTTCGAGCCCAGGTGGAGCAACTACGCCTACATCCTGACACCCCTGCTTCTCTTCCTGCGACCCTTTCGGCTCAGATAGGGACGCGAAATCGGCATCGCCTGGAGAACCTGTCGTGCTTGAATGCCCTGAAAGAGGCTGGTTGTACAATAACGGGAGAGAGACTGCCCCTATCACCTGTGTGGCCGATGACTGAAACCGGGTATCCCGTCTCCGGGCTAGGCCCCTCCCCTACCCCCGCCGTCACTGCCCAGGCTGCCGGAGTAGCCCAAACCCGCCCCTATGGCTTCCGAGGCGATGCGGGAGCTCCTGACAAGGAACACGATGGCCGGGACGCTGAGCACGGATGGTGCCAGAACGGTCGTGATGAAAAGCCGGAACACAAACCCGTACATCTCTCCCGCCACCGGGAAGACACCGGAATCCCCGAGCGAATCGATATTGCTGAACAGATAGGCCTCGACCATCCCGCTCGCTAGACCTCCGCTCATGAACAAATCGTAGGCCATGACGAGGACGTTGAGGACGTTGACCGCCACGACGGGGGTCAACGCGATGGCAAAGGCCCTGACGACGCCCTGAAAGAATACTTCACGCCGGGAGTCGAAGGCCATGGTGATGATGGAATAAGGAAAGGTGACGCAGAACACGGCAGCCCTTACGGCGGCGGCGATGATGACCCCCGTGAAGGTAAATACGAGAAGGGTATGAAAGAGAAACCCGGTGATGGCCCCGATGTGGCTTCGCACCAGTTCGCGGACGGTTTGGAGAACGAACACCATGCTCGAGGTATCCACGTTTACCCCGATGCCGCAGGTAATGACGGCCATGTACTCCGATACGATGTAGCTTATCATCATCATGAACGCGCCCAGAGCCGGATGGAAAAGGGCGAGACATGCTGAGGGAGGGATTAGGGGCAGAAGAAAGATGAGCTGCGCCAGCCGTACCTTTATGGCATCCACCCACTTGATCTTCACCCCCGTAAGGGGGGAAGCCTCCTTGATACTCGTCAACTTTTCCGAAAGCTCCCCGGAACCTGTCTCCTTTCCCAGTTTCGCCTTGACGGTCTTAAGGTTATCGAAGACCCTGTCATTACCTGCCTGCGCAAATCCGGCAGATATGACCATCCGCGGGAATGTCCCGATGAACGTACCGGCCTTGCCGTCGGTTCCGCCCAGGAACGGAAGGGGTGTGCACAGCGCGCAGATGATCATGAATCTGCCGGTTTGATCCTTGAGGAAGGGAACAATATTCTCGTAGCCTTTTCTGTAAAGGGTAAAGACCGTCCGCGTGCTCCCCATGAAGAAGGCGATGGCGGTAACAACGGCTGCTACCTGTTCCTCCACCTGTGTTACAAGCTTCGCGGACTGCACAAGAAGGTCCGCCGGGTTCATGAGGTCCCGTCCAATATCGTCGCGTCCATACATGATATATAGCGTCCACGACACCGTCTGCCGCGTTCGCGGTGGACCGGGTCCATCGGTCGGGGCATCGGAGTCTCTCGTGAGCTACGACAGGTACCAGTTCGAGGACTACGCCCGGGCATATGCCCCGCGGTTCGAGCCCGGGCAGAAGGCGGCGCGGCGTGCGCAGGTGTTCCCCACCGATTGCCGAAAGGCCTTCGAGGTGGGCGGGAGGTTCGCCGGACAGGGTCGACCCTTTTGGAACGGGACAACCCGCCGGGGTGCGGGCAATCACATCAGCGTTCTCCTCGGGCATAGCCGGCCCTCAAAGTCCGTCGGCAAACGCCGTCCCTGTTCTATTCCTCTCCCGAATATGCTACGCTCTTTAGCAGGTATGATATCCACCCCCGCACTGCGCAGAACGCCTTTGTCCGCTGTCAGGAAACATCCGGTCTCCGTCCTCATCATCCCGATCTGTCTTTTCCTTGCCGGTTGCTCGGTGATCAAGGCACCATACTACGTCGTGAGCGGGACTGTGAAGGGCTGCTACTATGCCGTCAAAGGCACCTACGAACTCACCGCGGGCACGACGAAGATCGTTTACACCATCGGGAAATATACCTTTAAGATAACCAAGGCTCCACTGGACTGGGCCTTCGCGAATCAAGACATAGACGATATCGACGGCATGCCGCCCAGGGAGGCGATCCGCAAGGGCCGTGTAAAGACCGCGCCGTACACGGTAAAGGGGAAGAGATACTATCCCATGTCCGTGGAACAGGCGAAATCGTATGAGGAAACGGGAATAGCCTCATGGTACGGCTACGAAACCCTGCGCCACAATGCGTCACGTATGACCGCGAACGGCGAGGTCTTCGATCCCAAACAGATGACGGCGGCGCACAAGTACCTTCCCCTGCCGACACACGTGAAGGTCACCAACCTTGAGAACAACCGCTCCATCATCGTCAGGGTCAACGACAGGGGACCCTTTCCGAGCGACAGGAACCCTTCATCAGGTGAAAGGATCATCGATGTGTCCGCCGGTGCCGCAAAGAAACTTGGTTTCTACAACAAAGGGCTGGCGCGGGTAAGGGTCGAAACGATACAACTGGAAAGGGAGGGTTGACCTCCGGGGACCTCATTCCTGCGGGACATCGGGCTCGATGGGCCTGCCCGTCCTGTAAGACACGCTTTTCATGGTTGCGATGAGGCTGCGCGCAGCGCCGTCATCAGAGTACACGTTGAAGATGTAAGCGGCGGTCCGCCGGTTCAACGACAGCGTCTCCCCCTCCACGACAAGGGTCGCTCTCGGATCGGGGCTTGCGTGATAGGTGATGGAGCAATCGAGAGCGACGCAGATAGTGTTCCTGTTGTTCCCCAGGACCGAAAAAGCTGCATCGGCGAGGGAGTAGATGACGGCCCCATGGGGCCGGTCGTGAAAGTTCATCATGCCGGCCCTGAGGGGCATGTGCATCCGGATGGTTGTATCCGTCAGATCGTCGAGTACGATGCCCAGGGACCGCGCGTACTCATCCCTCTCAAACTGCCTTCGGGCGATCTCAAGATGCTCCTTCATCGCTCGTCTCCTCGTGCATCACGACAGCTCTCTCGTGCTCTCAAAGTGCATATGCCTTCCCGTTAACGGGTCAGAGAAGGAAACCGACCGGGCCAGCAGCTTGAGGGGCTGCAGGATATCATCGTTTCCGGCAGGCTCCGCGTCGGGATAGAACCTGTCATTGACGATCGGCATGCCGAGGGCGGCCATATGCACCCGCAACTGGTGTTTTCGGCCCGTTGCCGGGATCAACCGGTAGAGGGTCATGTCTCCCCTGACCTCAATGACCTCGATGCGCGTCTCCGAGTTTGCCGGCCCCTCGACCTCCTCCATCCTGAAGAAAGGCTTGCCTTCTTTCAGCCGGCTGCGACGGACGAGGGGAAAACTCATGCCGGGAAGGGTTTCCGCAAGCGCCTCATAGACCTTTCCAACCTTCTGCGCCTGAAAGAGCGACGCGTACTCGCCCCGGGTCGCCGAATCGTGGGAGAATACGACAACCCCCGCCGTTTCCCTGTCGATACGGTGGATCGGCACAAGGTCTTCCAGGGAAAGGTCCTTCTTCAACCGGACAAGAAGGGTTTCCCGGAGGAACCTGCCTGACGGCACCACGGGAAGGAAATGGGGCTTGTCGACTACCAGGATATGGTCGTCCCGGTAAAGAAGCCTTTCCTTGAAAGGTATCGGGGTTTCTGCTTCCAGCTCGCGGTAATAGAAGACATAGCCACCCCGGCGGGCGCGGCTGTCCGGATCGAGGGGATTGCCCCTCTCGTCGACGACCCGGCCCCTCCTCATCCGTTCGATCCATATTCGGGCCTCTATCCCGGGAAAACGCTCCCCGAGATACTCCAGGATGTTCCTGCCCGTCGGGCATGATAACCTCAAACAGCTCGGAGCCACGCCTTCAATGGTGGGCAAAGGTGCCTTCAATTACGGTCCCTCGCTTTCTCGGTCATGTTCGGACCTCTCACGGGAAGAACACGCTTCCGTCTACGGCTTCCGCCTCTGTTTCCCGCTCCCCCCCATTGTACCACAGATCTTCGCCGGCGCCTAAGGGGGCGCAAAAAACTGCTTGTATAAGTCGCCGTTTGAATGGATAATGAGCATGAGATCAAGGAGGGAGCTGTGCTATGAGCCGCGCCATACGATCCATCATTCTGTTCCTGACGGCGTCCATTCTCCTCTCTGGAGTGGCGAACGCCCAGTGGGTTTTCGTGGGGAGGAAGGCACTGGGGAAGATCAAACAACTTACCGGCGAAGCTACGGAAAGCGGCGCCCCGCAAGCCTCGAACGCTTCAAAGGACATCCCCCGGCAGGGATACGATGCCGCCACAGTCCTTCTCGAAGCCCCGGCGGAGAAGGTATACGGCGCGGCCGTGAGGACCCTGGAAGCCAACAGGGATGTGAGGATCAGCAAGAAAGATGACAGGGCCCTCAGCATCGAATTCATAGATGGCGATATTGCTGCCGGAATGCAGATAACTTCCCTGTCGGAAAAGCTGAGCCAGATCCTCGTCGTCTCAACATCATCGGGGAAGCCCGGCACTTCGATCGTCCTCAAAGGCATACTCCGGGTATGCGGAGAAATGGGCGTGCACTGCCAATCGGCCGACTAGCGGCAGGCCGGTGATGAAACGACGCACAGGACCCGGCCGCAAATACCACAACCGGTCACGCCGACATCTCGATCTCGAGCCTTGAGGATGTTCGGACTGCATGCCGCGGGTGCGTCCGGGTCAGGACCGGCTGACGGACAGAACCCCTCCTTACGGCCCGCGAACACAGGCAGTCGACGCGCACTGCGAATCGGGCGGTCTCCCGCAGATTGTATCTTTTGTGAAATTTCAAGTTGATTACACGCCCTCTTTTAACATATCCTATCGTCGTTGAAAGGAGAGCACGGTGAAGCTACAACAGGTCATAGACATACTTGATGCGGACGTTATCGTCGGCAACGATCAGTTGGAAATGGAAGTGAAAACGGCTTTCGGTGCCGATCTGATGAGCGACGTCCTGGCTTTTGCCAAACCGGGAAGCCTTTTGCTCACGGGTCTGACGAATCCTCAGATCATCCGTACATCCGATGTTCTTGATATCGCAGCCATCATCTTGGTGCGCGCAAAGCGCCCCCTACCGGAAACCATCCAGCTTGCGGAGGAACTGCGAATACCACTTCTGTCGACAAAGTTTATCCTCTTTGAAGCCGTTGGCCGGCTCTATGCCAAGGGAATCCGTGGCTGTATAGAAAAGGTCGGCGAGACACGTGACCTCTCGTGAATCCCTGATCTATGAAAAGTCGTTTCCCGTGGAAGCGGGATTCGATTTTGCCGGGCGCGTCTCCGGCGAGGTCAAGGCGATCCTGACCGGGATGGGCCTTTCGAAAGAGACCGTCCGGAGGGTGGCCATCGTCACCTACGAGGCGGAGATGAACATCTGCTCCTATGCGGACCATGGCACAATAACACTCCAGGTAAAACCCAATTTTGTGATCATCGAGGCCACGGACGAAGGCCAGGGCATAGAGGATATCGGACTTGCCATGAAAGAAGGATACTCCACTGCCACGGATATGATCCGCAGCATGGGCTTCGGCGCCGGGATGGGACTCTCCAACATGAAGAGATTCTCCGACACCTTCCGCATCATCTCAGAGGTCGGCAAGGGCACTCATCTGAAAATGCTGCTGCGCATCCGAAAAGACCAGGAGAATTCGTGACGGTCTCCGGTCCACCCGCAGGCAACCTCCGGCAACAGCTGAATCCGCCATGGTGGTCAATGTCCGGTCTTGCGGAATCCCACTCTTTTCACCCCCACGTCCTTAGAAGTTCTTTGCGGAGAACTCTCTAAGTCCCGGAGGATATAGTGCGATAATGATAGTAGAATGCTTCCGTAAGCTGGCAGTTCCTTGAATGACCGGCGAAAACGAGCATGTCTGGAGCGGATTTGTATTTGACTCCTCGGCGCGCCGGGGATAGTATTCTTGATGAATTGATATATCAGGCGCCCGTTATTTTCAAGTGAGGGCTACATGAAAGGTTCGTCCACAAAAAACCGGAAACAGCTCCAGAGACGCTCTCCAAAACAGGGTACGGAAGAATTCGCTCGGTCAGCGGCCGCGTGTACGCAAAACGGCGAAAAACTGTTCCAGGGTTTGGACCTGCTGGAAACCTACCTGGAGAATGCCCCCGACGGCATATACATGAGCGACATGGAAGGCAGGCTCCTTTACGGCAACCACCGGAGTGAAGAGATCACAGGTTATGGCAGGGAAGAATTGATCGGCAAGAGCTTCCTCGCTCTGAACCTGCTGTCCGAAGGAAGTCTCAACAAGGCCATGGATCTGCTGCGGGCCAGTATCGAGGGCAGGTCCACCGGCCCGGACGAGCTTGAACTGATCAACAGAACGGGGCAGCGTGTACCGGTCGAGATCAGTACCAGCGTGATCGAGCGCGGGGACCGGAGGATCATCCTCGGTTTCGTTCGTGACATATCTGAACGCAAGCGTGCGGAAGAGGCCATGGAGGAGAACGAAAGGAAGTTCCGCAGCCTCTTCGACACAGCCAACGATTCCATCCTTATCATCAAGGATGGCCTCTATGTTCACTGTAACCGTAAGACACTGGAAACCTTCCGCTGCGGCGAACAGGACATCCTCGAGCGTTCTCCCATGGACTTCTCACCCGAGACCCAGCCCGATGGGCTTCGTTCATGGGAAAAAGGCATGGAAAAGATGCGCATGGCCGCGAATGGCTTTCCCCAGTTCTTCGAGTGGAAACACCTGAGGATGGATGGAACATGTTTCGATGCCGAGGTAAGCCTCAACAGCCTCGAACTCGGTGGCCATACCTATCTTCAGGCTATCGTGCGTGACGTCACGGACCGCAAGAGATCCGATGAAGCACTTAGGGAGAGCGAGGAAAGGTACCATCGGCTCTTCGACCTGGGATCGGACGCGATCTTTCTCGTCGATAACGAGACGGGGCGCATCCTGGAAGCCAACAAAGCTTCATCGTTCCTTTACGGATACAGCAGAGAGGAACTCCTCCAGAGAACGATCGTCGATCTCTCCGCCGAACCCGAGCAAACGCGGGAGGTCATTCGCAAAGAATTGATCGTGGTTCCCCTGCGCTATCAAAGAAAGAAAGATGGTACTGTCTTTCCCGTCGAGATCACCATCACCTATATGATGTGGAATGGCCGGAGATCGCATCTTTCGGCCATACGGGATATCACTCAGCGCAAACTGGCCGAGGAAGAGATGCGCGGGGAAAGGGAAAAACTGCAGACTCTCTCCGACAATGCCCCTTTCGGCCTGGTCCTGATCGACAGGGATGGCCGCTTCAACTACGTCAACAACAGGTTCACGCAGCTCTTCGGTTATGAGCTTTCAGATATCCCTGACGGAAGGACATGGTTCAGGAAGGCCTTTCCAAGAGCGAAATACAGGTATGCCGCTATCTCAAGCTGGGTGGAGAACTTTCACAACACCACCCCGGGGGAACGAAAGGCACGGGTCTTCAAGGTCACCTGCAAGGACGGGACGGAGAGGATCGTTCAGTTCATTCCCTCGATGCTTGTCACCGGCGACTATCTGATGACCTGCGAGGATATCACCGAGCTGAGACGCCTCGAATCACACCTCCGGCGGGCACAGAAAATGGAGGCCATCGGCACCCTAGCGGGCGGCATCGCCCACGATTTCAATAATATTCTCACAGCCCTGATGGGGTATGCCTCCCTCATGCAAATTAAGATGGACAAGGATGATCATTTGCGGCAATACGTTGACCAGATATTCTCGGCCGTCAGGAAGGCAACAGACCTCACCCAGGGTCTCCTGACCTTCAGCAGGCAGAAACCCGTCACGCTGGTCCCGACGGACATGAATGAGGCAATAAGCGCGACAGAACAACTGCTTAAGCGGCTGCTAACCGAGGACATAGAATTGCGCACCTCCCTGACACGGGAGGGCACCGTGGTCATGGCCGACAAGTCCCAGATGGACCAGGTCCTCTTCAACCTCGTCACCAATGCCAGGGATGCCATGCCGAAAGGGGGAAGGATCACCATAGAGACGGATCTCGCCGATATGGACAGCCGGTTTGTCGAGACCCACGGGTTCGGAGAGCCGGGCAAGTACGTGGTGCTGAACATCTCCGACACGGGAGAGGGCATGGATGAAACAACACGGGGGAAGATATTCGACCCCTTCTTCACGACGAAGGGGGTCGGGAAGGGCACAGGGCTCGGCCTCGCCACGGTTTACGGCATCATAAAACAGCATAACGGATACATCACGGTCTACAGCAAACCAAAACAGGGCACGACCTTTCACATATACCTCCCCGCCGCGGTGACAGAGGCCCTGGGGCAACAGGATGCGCCATCACCCCTGCGGGGAGGGAACGAGACGATCCTCATTGCAGAGGATGATGAAGACGTCCGTCATATCATGGGAGACGTACTTCGCGAGTGCGGCTACAAGACCATCGAGGCCACGGACGGTGAAGAGGCGATAGAGAGGTTCAAACTGCACTGCGGCATCGATCTCGTCGTTGTCGACTCGGTGATGCCCAAGAAGAACGGGCGGGAAGTGTACGAAGAATTGCGCGGCATAAATCCCCGGGTAAAGGTGCTTTTCACCAGCGGATACACCAGGGATGTTATCCTGGATAAAGGGATCGAGGACCAGAAACTCGACTTTATCGCCAAGCCGCTCTCACTCGACAGGTTTCTCAAGAAGGTCCGCGAAGTGCTGGACAGGTAGGCATACAGCACAGAGATCCTCGCGTGCGACGCTTTTCTTTCTTCACCCGGTCCTCTCCGCCGCGTTGTCCGTCAATCGATAATATTCGGGTTATTGGAGGGTGACGGGGGAGTTTGAGCGAGAATTTGAAATTTCTCCGAATATGGGATATCTTGATGGGGACGATCTTTTTGGTGAAGGAAATGAGAACTACGTTCGAATATTGTCCGTCAACGCGGTAATTCAGGTAGTGCCGGTATTTCCTGATGCAATATAGACCAGAACATGTGATCAACGGGAGGTTCTTCTATGGCATACGGAGGAGTTCAGGTGCCGCGCACCTTGTTATGCGTGAATGTCAGCGGTTTGGCGACGTTGCGGGCCGCGAGGGGAGGAGGCGAACCCGACCCCGTCGAAGCGGCGAGAATATGCGCGAAAACCGGGTGCAACAGCATCGCGGTGCATTTGCGTGAGGACAGGGGTCACATACAGGATGGGGACGTTCTTGCGATACGGAAGGCAATACCGGAGAGCGGAAAAGTCTATCTCGAGATAGCCCTCTCCGACGAGATGATAGATTTCGCAAGAATGGTGAGGCCCAGTCGGGTCACGATCGTGCCTGAGAACAAGGAAAGTATGGCACCGCAAGGCGGGCTCGATGTGAGAAAGTACATGCGCGAGATCAGGAGCGCCGTCGAGATATTCGGTAGAGAGGAAATACCGGTATCCCTTTTAGTAGAACCCGACACAGAGATGATCGACCTTGCAAAGGAATGCGGGGCGAGGTTCGTGGAGATCCATACCGGCGCCTACAGCAAGGCGACGGAAAAAGTCGATATCGACAGGGAGATCGACAGGATATATAAAGCATCGGAGCACGCCGCGGAGATCAGGATAAGGATCAACGCCGGGTGCGGACTCAATTACACGAACGTTGCGCCTCTTATGCATGCCAAGGAACTGCTGGAGGTCAACATCGGACGCGCGATAATCGAACGGTCCGATTCGGTCGGACTGGCAACGGCAGTTGGAGAAATGATGGCAATACTGGACTAGTGAAAGTCTCTTCAGGACCGTGCCCTCTGAATCCTGAATGCCTGAGTCTATCGAGCTGCTTGACCGCACAAGGAAGGACCAGGTCGGTAATGAGGGGACACGAAGAAACCTCCATCATCGTTAACCCGTACACATGTTGTTTCATTGCTGCCTCCGGGTCATCGTGTTCTGTGCGATGCTTTGATAAAGACAGATCTTCAGCTTCTGAGCCATCCTGAAGAACAACAATAGGATGATTCTGCCCTATTTAGCGACACTCCAGCCTCAGGCACCCTCTCCCGCGCGAACTGCCGGAGTATCTGTGTCCCCAACGATGTCCCCATGGGATGGGTTCAAGTAAGCTCCTGATGGGGGGGTGGTCATGTTCGCGATTTTGCATATCTCTCTGACAATGATATGATGAACGGTACGCAAGGCGTTTCGAAATGCTCTAGGAAGAATGGGGTGTTGGGGACTGTGTCACCATAATACCACTGCTCTCCGTGGGCTATTCATTATTGTGAGGAACGAATGACCCGATCTGGCTTTCGGCGATGGTTGCTGTTTCCTGCTGCTGTTCTGGTCCTGCTCCTGGCTGTCCCGCTGTTCTCCGCGGGGCCCTACCGCCCTGTAGAACCTCTTCCGCCGGACATCGTGGACATGCATTGTCATGTCGCGGGTATCGGGGCCGGCAACAGCGGGTGTTTCATTTCGCGGGAGCTGCGGAAGAGCTGGAGGTTCAGGGTCTATCTGCGGGCCTTTGGTGTCTCACGAAGTGAGCTGGAAAAAGAAGGGGACAACCTGATTGCCGACCGGGTCGCCCAACTGCTTGCCCGGAGCAGATTCGTGAAGAAGGCCGTGGTGCTGGCACTCGACGGCGTCGTCGGTAAAGATGGGATGCTCGACAGAAATCGCACTGAGATCTATGTGCCGAACGAATTCGTTGCCGGCGCGGTGGCGAGACACAGGAACCTCCTCTTCGGCGCTTCCGTCAATCCCTATCGGAAGGATGCCCTGGAACGCCTCACGCGGGTCAAGGCGCAGGGTGCGGTACTCGTGAAATGGATCCCTTCCGTCATGGAGATCGATCCCGCTGACCCGCGTCTCAAACCATTCTACCTCAAGCTCGTCGAGCTCGACCTTCCGCTGCTCACCCATGCGGGCCAGGAACGTTCCTTCTCTTCGGCCCTGGACAACTTGTGCGATCCCGACAGGCTGCGGCTGCCGCTCAGCCTCGGCGTTAAGGTCATCGCCGCACACATAGCGTCCACAGGGAAATATCAGGGCGAACGCAGCAGCGACAGGCTCGCACGCCTGATGCGCGAATACCCGAACCTCTATTCGGACGTCTCCTCGCTCACTCAGATAAACAAACATGGTTACCTCAAAGAAGCGCTCACGCGGCGCGAGTTCAAAGGAAGACTTCTCTACGGCACCGATTTTCCCCTTGTCGATACCGCCCTGGTCTCCCCATGGTACTACGCCATCCGGCTTTCTCCAAAACAATTGCTCACGATCTCCCGTACGTTAAACCCCTGGGACGCGGACGTGCTGCTCAAACACAGCCTCGGCACGCCGGCGGATGTCTTCTCACGTTCGGGGCAAATGTTGGCGCAAGATCCATCCGGGCAGGGATTACGCTGAAACCACGAGGAAGCGGGGGACCGGAAAGTCGGAGATATCTATTTGACACGTTACCGTATCTAATTTATCCTTATATCCTGACAGAGACACTCCCTATCACCATGGGGAGACCGGACGACACATCAAGCGAGGACAGAACCGGGACCGATCAAAGTGATACACCCCTCCAAAACAACAGCCTCTTTACCATCACTCTTCACTTCAAAGGAATGCCGCATGAACGATACAAAGACCATCCTCCTCGTGGAGGACGAGACACGCATTGGCGCCGAACAGGAACGGACTCTTAAAAAATACGGATATGAGGTTATCGCCGTCGCCTCGGGAGAGAAAGCCATAGAAAAAGCCCGTACGATCCCCAATATCGACCTCATTCTCATGGACATCGACCTGGGTGACGGCATGGATGGGGCTGAAACGGCGGAGATCATTTTGAAGGAGAAGGACATCCCCATCCTCTTTCTCCTGAGTTCCGCCAGGCCCGAGGAAGCAGAGAAAGCGGAGAGGATCGCCTCCTACGGTTACGTGGTCAAGGAACTGGGTGAAACCGTCCTCAACTCCGCAATCAACATGGCCTTCAAACTGAACGAAGCGTACCGCGAGCTCAAGGAAAGGGAAGAGGAGCATCGTCTTCTCTTTGAGAGCGCATCGTCGGGAATATTTATCGCTCAGGACAGTATGATGAAGATCGTAAACCACGCTCTGACAAAAATGTCTGGCTATTCCGCCGAGACCCTCACGGCAAGGCCCTTTACGTCGTTCATCCACCCGGACGATATCGATATGATAATCGACCGTTATACCAGGCGATTGCGCGGAGAGCCGGTCGAGAGCAACTATGTGTTCAGAATAGTCACGGCCAAAGCGGTGACAAGGTGGGTCGAAATAACGTCAGTTCTCACTTCATGGAAGGGAAGGCCTGCCACTTTGAATTACCTGATCGACGTGACCGAGCGCAAAATGGCCCAGGAGGCGCTCAGGACCAGCGAAGAGAAATACCGGCAGATCTTCGAAGGCGCCACCGAGGGTATCTATCAGACCACCCCGGATGGCAGGTATCTCAACATGAACCCGGCTTTTGCGAGAATGTTCGGCTACCCATCACCGCAGGAAATGATCGCTACTGTCATGAACATCGGGCAGGAACGCTATGTGGATCCGGAGGACCGCGACAGACTGGTGCGGATGCTCAGCGAGCACAACAACGTGGAGGGATTCGAGGCTGAAGTCTACCGCAAGGACGGGAGCCGCTTCTGGATATCCATCAACACCCACGCCGTTAGCGATGCCGCGGGAAATATTCTTCATCTCGAAGGCACGGCAGTGGACATCACCGAACGCAGACATGCGGAAGAAGAGATCCTCGGCGAGCGATCGAAACTGAAAACCCTTTCCGACAATGCCCCCTTCGGCATGGCCCTCATCAACAGGAGAGGCCGTCTGACCTATATCAATGGAAAGTTCACGGAGATCTTTGGCTACAGCCTTTCCGATGTCCCTGACGGCAAGACATGGCTAAGAAAGATCTATCCTGAGAGCGCATACAGGCATACGGTCATCTCGGCCTGGAGGGAAGACTTGAAAGACGCCCGGCCCGGGGAACGGCGGCCGAGGGTCTTTACTGCAACCTGCAAGGACGGGGCACCGAAAGCCATACAATTCATCTTTTCCGTCCTCGCATCCGGCGAGTACCTGTTCACCTATGAAGACATCACCGAATTGAGGCAGCTTGAAAACCAGCTCCGTCAGGCCCAGAAGACGGAAGCGATCGGCACCCTCGCTGGGGGCATCGCCCACGACTTCAACAATATCCTGACTGCCCTCATGGGATACGCGGCCCTCATCCAGTTGAAGATGGACACATCGGATCCCCTGAGGTCATACGTAGACCAGATCTTCGTCGCTTCACAGAAGGCGGTCGACCTCACCCGAAGCCTTCTGACCTTCAGCAGGCAGCAGTCCGTCACCCTCGTTCCGCTCGACATGAACAACACGATCAAAGCGGCCGAAAGGCTCCTGAGGAGACTCCTCACCGAGGATATCGAACTTCGCACGTCCTTGACGAACAATGATACGATCGTCATGGCCGATAAGTCGCAGGTGGACCAGATCCTCTTTAACCTTGTCACCAATGCGAGGGATTCCATGCCGAAAGGAGGCACACTCACCATAGAGACCGCCATAACCACCATGTACGATACCTTTCCCAAGATCCACGGCTTCGGAGAGGCAGGAAAATACGTGGAGATCACTATCTCCGATACGGGTACCGGCATGGATGACATCACAAAGGAGAAGATCTTCGACCCGTTCTTTACGACAAAGGAAATTGGGAAGGGTACCGGACTGGGTCTCGCCACCGTCTATGGCATCGTCAAGCGGCACGGCGGATACATCACGGTCGAGAGCACTCCCAATCAGGGCACGACATTTCATGTCTATCTCCCCGTGATAGAGACCAAGATCGATGAAACAAGAGATGTGGCGATCGCCATCAGGAAGGGTAAAGAGACCGTTCTTATCGCCGAAGACAACGAAGATGTCAGACGCTTCATGCGGGAAGCGTTGCGGGAACACGGCTATGTCATCATTGAAGCCACGGACGGTGAAAATGCGGTGGAGACCTTCAAACAACACCGGAACATAGATCTTATTATCATCGACTCCGTCATGCCGAAAAAGAACGGGCGAGAGGCCTACGAAGAGATACGCCGCATGGACCCTCACGTGAAAGCGCTCTTTACCAGCGGATACACGAAGGATATCGTCCTTGATAAAGGAATTGAAGAAAAGGAGTTCAACTTCATCGCCAAACCGCTTGTACTCGATAAATTCCTTGAAAAGGTGCGAGAGGTGCTGGACGGGCAGTGAGCCTCGAGAATGGGCGGCCGCGATTTTCGACATCATGGGACAGGTGATGCTCGATCCCCGATGGCGGGGCTATTTCGAGGGATTTGAACCACCTTACCATTTCCACGGTCCCGAAGAATACGAAGGTTGGCTTTCGGGATCTGATCATTGCCGCATCCGCGCCGAACTGATCCCCAAGGATATGCAGCACGAAGGAACGGAACGTCTTGCGGGTTGGCGGCGCAGATAAGGGAACACACGCTTCCGACCGCTGAGCGGCAGAAACCACACGACAACAAACCTCCGAACCTCACGTGTTACCAGTGCATTTGATTGACATGGAAGGTCGATTTTTTTATACTCCTTTCCATTAAGAAATCGTGTCTTGCCAGAACGAGAAAGAGAGGGTGCTAATGTCAAGGATCAGACTTGTCGTCGCAATCTGTTTGTGCTTCGTGCTGGTGACCTCGCTTGCGTCAGGAAGAACGACGGCGGCAAGACCCGATCCCTACAAGGACGCTATCGCCACGGCCCGCAGCGAGATCTGGCAGGCTATAAACAGCGGTCAATGCGGGAGCGCCACCGCTGCAATTACGGTCAATGGCAAGGTCGTTTATGCCGAAGGTTTCGGCATGGCAAACAGGGAGAAGAGCATCCCCGTCAACAGGAACACGCTGTTCAACATAGGCTCCATCAGCAAGATGTACGTGGCTGCCGCGATTATGCTGCTCGTTGAGGACGGCAAGGTCTCCCTCGATGACCCGGTCACACGCTATCTTCCGGAATTCAAAATGGCTGACGACAGGTACAAGGCGATCACCGTGAGGATGCTGCTCAATCACACATCCGGCATGCCGGGGACCCAGAGCGCGAATTCCTTCTCGTTCAAGTATGACGACAATACGAAGCAGGAAACGATCAACACTCTG
Source organism: Syntrophobacterales bacterium Delta_02 (assembly GCA_001603955.1). Taxonomy (GTDB): domain Bacteria; phylum Desulfobacterota; class Syntrophorhabdia; order Syntrophorhabdales; family Syntrophorhabdaceae; genus Delta-02. The sequence goes on from LVAA01000039.1 coordinate 38,518, forward strand.
GCCCGCGCGCACCTCAAGCACGCCCCGGGCGCGATGGCGGCTTACTGCAATGACGGGTTCACACTGGCGGAAATGATAGTGGAACGGGTAAGCGGCCGGAAATACATCGCCTTCCTCAACGAGAGGATCTTTAGGCCGCTGGGCTTGAAGAATACCGGCATGGGCCTGGGGGAGATCAAGGGCAAGCCCGTAGCGCTGTATTATGAACCCGAGACCGGAAAGGTCCATCCCCTTGAAGTGATCTCGATCCTGGGTGCCGGGGGTCTATCGTCAACCGCCGAAGAGGTCTGCCGTTTTACGGATTCTTTCTCAGCGAAGGGTAAGCTCTTGAAGAGATCCTCTCTCGCGGAGATGAGATCCGCGCAGCCTCCAGCGTCCGCGCGCGCGCTAAGGAGTCCCTCATTCTCATATGGGCTTGGCTGGGACATGACAGGTTTTCCTCGATATGACGCAGCCGGCATTCAGGTACTGGGCAAGAGCGGTGGCACCGCGAATTATTCTTCGATGGTCTACACCGTTCCCGACAAGAAGATATCCGTTGCCGTCATTGCTTCGGGAGCCGAAAGCGGCGCAATGACGATCGCGCTTGATATACTCGACGCGGTGCTGGTCGGGAAGAAACTTATCGCAAAGAAAGTGAAGGCCGTCTCGATACCGCCGGAACCACAGAAACTACCGCGGGACCACGCCTCCCATGGCGGGTATTACGCCAATGAGTCCAAATTGGGCCGGATCGTTTTTGATGCGGATAAGAACACCGCGACTTTATACCTTTTCAAAGAACAGGAAAAAACACCGGCAGCCACCTTCGTCTATAGTGATAACTACTATCACGATACCAAAGGCAACCGTTACTACTTCAACCGCACAGGCAAGGAAGACTATATGGTACGCTCCTTTTCGGCATTCGGGATCGATAAGGTCCTCATGCAGAAAGCGAAACCGGTAGAGAACCCGAAACGTCTCAAGATCGATATGGATGGCAAGGTCTGGTTGAGACGCAATGTCTCTCCCTTTGAGTCGATCCCGGTGGCACAATCCCACTTCGTGAGATCATCGCTGTACAGCGACCTGCCGGGATACGTGTTCTTCAATGGCCTCAAGAGGATCGACTCCCCTGAATTCGCGGGCATGCCCTTCGACTCTGTCCGTGACCAGACGGAACTTACCCTTTTTGAAAAGAACGGGGCCGCGTGGGCCTGGGTCTCCGACATGCTGTACAGCCCGAAAGAAAGCGCCCTCGCGTTGAAAACTGGCGAGAATTCCGTGAAAATAGAAAGCGATGGATACAGCCAGTGGCTGGCAGCCAATGAAAATGTCGTTCTGAGCATCACCAGATCTCAACGGGGAAGGATCATCATATTCTCTCCCGATGGCACCCCGACTTATGACAGCGCGCGCGATACAGGCGACGCGTATGCCGACAGGAGCGGTTATATTGAATGTGCGGGTCTTGCGGACGATGCGTTCACGATCAAGGTCAGGCCCGCTGCCGCAGGCGAGAAGAAGTAGAAGGACTTCAAGCGATCGCTGGCCCGGGTACGGGCGACGGGAAACCTCCCGGAAGGCAGTGTTCACACCGTCTTCTTTTTCGTGGAGTACTTGTCCAGGTACTTGTCCACGTCGAGCTCGGGGTGGTATTCCCTGAAGAACTCGATGATCGCCTCGATTTCTCCTTCCTTTTCCTCTATGTATTTGCCCGGCAGGTATTCCCTCGGCGCCAGCTCGTCCAGCGGGGTCTTGCCCAGTACGTCCCTGGCATTCACATCCGCCCCCGCTTCCAGGAGAACTTCGACAATCTCGACGCGGCGGCCGCGGCAGGCATGGTGCAGGGGAGTCATGTCGTTGCCGGGGTTATCCCCGTTCACGTCGGCGCCCGCCTCGAGGAGGAGCCGGACTATCTCCACCTTGCGTCCCTCAGAAGCCCGGTGGAGGGCCGTCTTGCCGCAATTATCCCTCCCGTCTATCTCAAGCACTCCCTTCTCGAGGATCTCGCGGACGCGGTCGGTGTCACCGTTCTCCACCGGCCCGTGGAGACGTGTGCGATCCATGTAGCGTAAGCCTTCCAGAAAGTCTTCATTCAACTCCATAGCGCGTACAAGACCTCTTCAAAATGGTTTTGTTGACCAGCACCGGTATTCTTTCATTTACGAATCTCATGTGCGTCCTCCGTGAGAGCGCGATCTCTCCCGCCGCTCCACGTCCGGTTGCTGTTTACCGAAGACTTTATATCAAAGGCAGCAGGAGAAGCAAGGTTGAACTGGTGACGCCCCCTGAGGGCAGAGATCAGGAATGCGCTATTCGCAGGCAAGGTCATTGACCCGCAATGTCGCCATGCACCAAAAGCCGACTCTGTTCGCTTCTTCCTGAAATCCGCAAGATCGACAACCCGTGAGACATCGCAGGGTTCAATTTGGTGATAAGAAGCGCCCCACCGCTGTCCAGGATGATCCATTTCCCGGAATGCGCTCCTTGTAAAACAATGATCCAGGACAGGTAAATCGTCCATATTCATACGAGGTTGATCTCTTCTCCTGTGCCTTCAGAAAAAATGGGGGATAATGACCAATGAAAAAGAGAATGACCAATTCATCAATAACCAATTGAACAAAGGGAACGGACTGCCTGTATCATTGTTTTGGTTATTGGTTGTTGTCTGTTTGTCTGGTTATTGGAATTTGGTCATTGGTCATTCTCCTCTCCCGGGGATGCTCCGGAGGGTCGGCATGTCCGTTGGCGCGGATCTGTTTTGGACAGATGTGAGAAGCGCCACGTATCAGACCCGACGCGAGAGGGCAGTCCCTGTCTGCCATGAAAAACCTGAGAGATCCTTGACACTAGTTTTTTTTGACACCTCTCTAATAACAGTGTAATATCTCTGCAGATCCTTTCCGCATCGTTGCCAGAGCACAAAAAAACAACCATTCGCCACCTCATGGGAAGGCATGGGTTTCCCGAACAGGCGTGGCCTCACGGGATTGCCATGTGTGACCGCTTCATTACGGCCGCTTGACAAACCTGTCGAGGTCCGAGCTCCCGGTTGCTGCAGGGAACCCGTAGACCTCGGGTGCCGTGTCTTTCAAGGAGGTACAATGGCTCGGATTTTCCTATCGCGACATGCAGGTCTTGTCCTGTCCGTCTTCCTGTCCGTCTTCCTGTCCGTCTTCCTGTCCGTAACTGCCATGGCGGCGGATTATGTGGTCCCCGGAGACCCGGGTTTCAGCGGCGGTAACTTTACACTCAACGCCAGCGATACTCTTACCGTCAACAACACCGGGACCATCACAAACGATGGCACCAATATCAACAATTACGGCGCCATCACGAGCAACGCGGGCGCGAGCATCACGAACGAGAGCGGCGGTTATCTCTACAACTACTCCGGCGGGACCATCACGAACAACGGGACCTTCACGAACTCGGGAACCCTCAACAGTTCGGGCACCATCACGAATACCGGCACCCTGGAGTTCGCCTCCGGGAGTTCCTACAACTTCACCGGCGGCACACTCACGAACACCGGTAGTTTCATACTCCGCAGGGACTTCACATTCAACGGGACCGATGGGGGAACGGTGAACCTCAACGCTGGCGGCACACTCACGAACTACGCGACCCTTACCAACGCGGCTGGGTATACCCAGGCCAACGCGGATACGATCAACAACTGGGGTACATTGGCCAACCTGGGAACGTTCACGAACACCGGGACCATAACGAGCGAGGACTGGGGTTCCGTCGACAACTATGGCACCTTCACGAACAACGGGACCATCACCAGTCAGAACGACGGCTATCTCTACAACTACTCCGGCGGGACCTTCACGAACAACGGTGCCATCACGAACAACAACAGCACCTTCTTCAACTACGAGGCCATCACGAACAGCGTGACCGGGACCATAACGAACGACGGTCACGGTTACATCCACAACATGTCCGGAGCCGTCCTCACGAACAACGGCGCCATCACGAATACCAGCGGTTCCATCAACAACTACTCCGGCGGGACCATAACGAACGCCGGGACCATAACGAACGAAAACTCTATCGACAACTACGGAACCCTCACCAACGATGCGGGCGGGACCATAACGAACAGCAGCGGTGGTTATCTTTACAACTACTCCGGCGGGACCATAACGAACAGCTGGACCGGGACCATCACCAACGAGACCGGTGCGTACGTCCATAACTACTCCGGCGGGACCTTCACGAACAACGGGACCTTCACAAACAACGGCGGCGGCACTATCACCAACTTCACCGGGGCTACCTTCACGAATAACAACATGATCACAAACAACGGGACCTTCACGAACTCGGGAACCCTCATCAACAGTATGGGTATGCTCATGAACAACGGGACCTTAACCACCCAGAATGACGGTTATCTCTACAACTACTCCCGTGCAACCCTGCTCAACAACGCCCTCATCACGAACAACGGGACCTTCACGAACTCGGGAACCCTCATCAGTACGGGCACCATCACGAATACCGGCACCCTGGAGCTCGCCTCCGGGAGTTCCTACCACTTCACCTGCGGTACCCTCACGAACACCGGGACCCTCATACTCCGCAGGGACTTCACCTTCAACGGGACCGATGGGGGAACGGTCAACCTCAACGCCGGCGGGACCCTGACAAACTATGCCACCCTTACCAACGCGGCGGGGCATACCCAGACGAACGCGGGCATGATCGACAACCTAGGGACGTTCGACAACCAGGGGACGTTCGACAACCAGGGTATCTTCACAAACAACGGCACCTTCACGAACTCCGGTACCTTCACGA
>LVAA01000166.1 GCA_001603955.1 Syntrophobacterales bacterium Delta_02
GGGTCAAGACAACAACCTATCTGGGCGTTGGGGCCATTGATAAAATAGACGATATCCTCGCCCAGCTTAAGAGCGAGGGCATCACGTCCATACTCTGTGTTTGCGGCGGGCGCTCATACAAAATCACCGGCGCGTGGGACAAGGTTGAAGCCGCAGCCCAAAAGCACGGCGTCACACTGGCGCTCTACAACCGCGTTACCCCCAACCCCACCACTGACAGCGTGGACGAGGCCACAGCCATGGGCCGGTCGGTCAATGCGGGCGCAGTGCTGGCCATTGGCGGCGGCAGCCCCATCGACTGCGGCAAGAGCGCCGCCATCCTGCTGGCAAATCCCGGCAAGACTGGCGATGATCTGTACTGCTACCGCTTCACGCCGCAAGTGGCCCTGCCCATCATTGCCATCAACCTCACCCACGGCACCGGCAGCGAAGTGAACCGCTTTGCCGTGGCAACAGTGACCAAGCTGAACTACAAGCCAGCCATTGCTTACGATTGCATTTATCCCCGCTTTGCCATTGACGATCCCGCGCTCATGACCGGGCTTTCGCCCGACCAGACGCGTTATGTGTCCATTGACGCCGTCAATCATGTGGTAGAAGCCGCCACCACCACTGTCACCAACCCCTTTGCCATTTCGCTCGCGGCAGAGACCATCCGACTTGTGCACCAGTGGCTGCCCGTTGCTCTTGCTGACCCAGGCGACCTCAAGGCCCGTTACCAGTTGTGCTATGCCGCCATGCAGGCGGGCGTGGCTTTTGATAACGGCCTGCTGCACTTCACGCATGCTCTGGAGCACCCCCTGAGCGCCGTCAGCCCCGACCTGTCGCACGGCCTTGGCCTTGCCGTTCTGCTGCCCGCAGTCATTCTGGAGTGCTACCCCGCCAGGCCCGATGTGCTGGCGCACATTCTTGCGCCCCTGGCCCCCGGCCTCAAGGGGCTGCCGGAAGAAGCCCCGCAGGCCGCCAAGGCTGTGGAACAGTGGCTTGCCAGCGTGGGCGTGCCGCAAAAGCTTGAAGACCTCGGCGTGACCGCTGCCGATGTGGACAAGTTCTGCGATCTGGTGGAACAGACCCCCTCGCTGGGCCTGCTGATTTCCGTTGCGCCTGTGGAAGGCACAAGGGAACGCGTGGCGCGCATCTATAACAACTCTCTCAAGCACATGGCTTAAGACAGATCGCCATTGCCAGCGCCTCGTGCCTTGCAATTGAAAGAGGTCAGTGCGTGAGTGCTGGCCTCTTTTTTGACGCCTGCGCGGCGTTGGCGCATTCAGGACGAAAAATGCATCAGCTCGACAAGCTCCTCCACTCCGCACTCCTTTTCTTGCTTTTGATCCTGCGGAAGGCTGGCTACTTCCTGCCCTTCGGGCACTGGGTTCCGCCCTCCGGCGGAGCTTGGGACGCCTGCGCGGCGCGCGGCAAGGTGGGGCCGGTTATGGGGCTGCGCCCCCTTCTCGGCCCCCCTTGCATCCCCCCCGAAGCACCCCCTAAGAGGGCTTTCCAACTTCCGTAGCGTGGCGAGGGCGACGCGGCATCTGCTGCGGGAGCTTCCCTCGCTCGCCACGCTCGCTCAGGTGATCTCCCTCCGCGCCGCGTTAATGCCAGAGGACGCTTTCGCTTTGAATGTGAATCCGTTTCAGCCCGATCACCCCAATATAATTGCTAGTTTCTGGGTTGCATTTACATTCTTCTCAGTAGCTCTGAATATTCTGACATCCCCACGCGCTGACAAATTCCGGCAACAAACGAATATCTGCACCACATTGACAAGTTACTAATGACAATTCCCATTCAAACATGACCAGACGGAAAGTTTGCGAGTCAGAAAAAGTCTATTCACCATCAAAAGCTGGTCGTGGGGTCGCCTTCCTTAAACTCGCCGGAGCGAAGCGAAGGCGATGGCGGGTGTTGGGCGAATTTGCAAAATACGCTTTTTGCGGCCTGAAAAGGAAACGCCGGGATTTTGAGCGCAGCGTACTCAAGTACGTGAGCATCAAAATCCCGGCG
>LVAA01000040.1 GCA_001603955.1 Syntrophobacterales bacterium Delta_02
CCCCCGGTCCCTGTCCCGGGCTTCGTAGAGGCTTGCCACATCATGGGAGAACTTGTCGACTATGGCGGCGATCCTTTCATGGACCGCGTCAGCGTCCGCATCAGTAACCTTGAAAGCCGCGAAGAAATCATCCCCTCCCACATGACCTGTGAAGAACCTGCCGTTATTGGTGGCCTCCTTGAGGATATCGGCAAAGAGCAGTATCGCCCTGTCCCCTTGCCGGAAACCATAGTAGTCATTGAAGGCCTTGAAGAAATTGAAGTCGAAATATACGATGACCCAGGATGAACCTACGTCTTCGAGGGCCTTTTCGAGGAACTCCGCTATCAACGTGTTGCCGGGCAGTTTCGTCAGGGGGTTCTGATCGCGGGCGATGGCGATGTTCTTCTCGCTGATGACCTTCAGCAACGATCTGGCGCTCAGAAAACCGATGTACCGGCCGTTCTCCGTGAGGAGAATGCCTTCCGACGTTTCATCAATGGCAAAGTACTCGAGGATCCTCTCGATCTTCGTACAGATCTCCGCCACGGGGCATTTCACTATGAAATCCATGATCCTTTTCCCTGAGGCCTTGTTGAGGAGAAGGTCCTTCCCGTACCGCGAATAGACGTACTCCTTGAGCTCGCTTTCCCGTATCAGGCCGAGGGGCTCTCCGTGTCCGTTCGTTACGGGGAAGAAGTTGTTGTCCCTGCTCTTCCGGAACTTCTCGAACACCAATGACATGTCCGTGAAGGACGCGTCGCCCCCCGCGTGGATGCTGATGGGCTCGAGGTATTCCATCTGCTCGTGAAGGAGGGCATGGTCAAGGGTCTTTGCCCTCCTGTCCTCGCTGTTCAGGCGGCCGACGCATTCGTATCTCTCGCTGAGTTCCCCGGTCTCCAGGGTGGGCCTTTGTATCAGGTATCCCTGGACGTAGTCGCAGCCTATCTCCTTGCAGAAATAGTATTCCTTCTGGGTCTCGACGCCTTCGGCGATCACCATGATGCCGAGAATGTGGGCCAGGTTGAGCACCTTGCCCACGAAGAGCTTCTTCTTTGAATCCGTCTCGATGCCGGCGATGAAGAAGCGGTCGATCTTTATGAAATCAGGCTCGGAGTGGTACAGAAGCCTCAGGCCCGAATACCCCGTGCCGAAGTCGTCGATGGCGATCTTGTAGGCCTGCTGCCTGTACGCGGCGAGCACCGTGTCGTGGCTCCCCAGGAAATCCAGTTCATGCCTCTCGGATATTTCGAAGCATATCGATTCCGGCGGCAGGCCGTATTTCCGCAGCAGGCGCGCCGTATGCCCCGGGCTGTAGTCGGGCATGACGAGGACCCGGTTGTCTATGTTGAAGAAGAGCTTCATCTTCTGATGGCCCCTGATGGTGACGAATTTCCTGATCGCCTTTTCCCTCAGCCACAGTTCCACCTGGAAGAGCTTCCCCTCCGCGTAGGCGCCGTCAAAGACCTCCTGGATCTCCTGAAACCCCTCAGAGCTCCAGTTACGAAGCAATGCCTCGTACCCGAGACACAGTCCCGTATGTATGCTTACCACCGGTTGAAAGGCATAATCCACCGAGGAAACGATCTGCTGCCATCGCTCCGTGCCCATACCTGATACCTCCTCTTGTCTGTCGCTGTTCCTCTGTGTCCCGGTTATCGGCGGCAATTGTTAATAAAAGGTTAGGAAGGGGTTATTTCTTGATGAAATGTGGGCGGCGGCGCGGAGGATGCCGCCCTTCTCGGCGGCTAAACCACGAGCACCGAGTGGCAGGCGGCGGACCCGTCTATCCTCACGTCCCGGGACGAAGGGTCCTTCTTCCATTCACCATCCACGATGAATCGATACTGATAGATACCGCTCTCAAGGGTTACCGTCGTTTCCCATGAACCCCGGCCGTCCTTCCTCAGGGGGAGTTCCGAAGGGTCCCAGGCGTTGAAGGAACCGGCCAGGAACACCTGACGGGCCCCGGTCTCGTTCAATCGAAAGACAACACGCTTTTTCATGTCCTCTTCTTTCATGTTCTCCTCTCTTATTGCCGGCGCATCAAAAGTTGGCCGCCTCTTTCCCATCCCCCGGGACAAAGCGGTTGGGCAGCGTTCCACCCGGGCCCGCCGCGCCATCCCGGGACGGAGTATATCCGCGGCCCTTCTCCCGCAGGATGCTCCTCACCGTCCAGGCGATCTTCCCTGCGCCGGCGTCGGCGGGAAGCGTGTGATCCGGCCGGATACGGAACGCGAGGGCGCTGGTAAGGCGTTCGTGATCGGGCAGTACAAGAATGGTCGATACCCCGCTCAGGAGGGAACGGGCAAAGTAGATATCGATAAGGGTCTGTTCGTCCGGGGCAACGATGACCGCGAGGTCCTCTTTACCGCGCTTTCCGGCAATTTGCCTCTTGAACTCTTCGATATCGGAAACGGCGGTCATGCACCGCTCCCCGGCCCAGCGTCCCACGGCCTCAAGCAGGCGGCAGGCATTCCCCGACCTTTCCTTTGAAAAATAGATCACTTCCATGTCGTGCCTCCTTTCTCTGGGGGTTCTCCCCTGAAGGTATTTATATGCCGCGGATATTAATAATTGATTAGGGACCGTTGATTTTTCTGTTAAGGCACGTCAGGCGCTCACGGGGGGGCCGGTCGCCGACGGGCAGGGTGATGACGAATCTTGTGCCCTTTCCCGGGATGCTCTGCACGGTGATCCTTCCGTTGTGGAGAAGGACGATGTGCTTGACGATGGAGAGGCCGAGGCCCGTGCCGCCGAGCTTCCTGGACCTCGATTTGTCGACGACGTAGAACCGCTCGAAGATACGGTCGATGTGTTCCGAAGAAATGCCCGGACCGGTGTCGGCAACGGAGATGACCACGGTGTTGTCACGGGTCTCCATCTCCACGGTGATCCCGCCCGCGTCGGTGTACTTGATCGCGTTGTCCAGGAGATTGACGAAGACCTGCTCGAGCCTGAAGGCGTCCCCCATCACCGGCGGCAATTCCCGGGATGCCCTCACCTCCACGCGGAAACCCTTCGCGCGGATCTGTTCCTCAAAGATCTTGAGCACCCTTTCGACAAGGTCCGGCATGTTGACCGGCTCCAGTTCGAGGACAAGGCTCTTTTCCTCCAATCTCGACAGCGCCAGGAGATCGGTCACGACGTTGATGAGCCGGGCCGTGTTCCGTTTGATGATCATGAGGTAATGCTTCTGTTCCCCGGAGAGGGACCCTTCGGCCTCCATGGTCTCGACAAACCCCTTGATGGACGTGAGAGGCGTCCGCAGTTCGTGGGACACGTTGAGGACGAAATCACTCTTTATCTTCTCGAGCTTGCGTATCTCGGTGATGTCATGGAAAACGAGGACAACCTCCTGCCGGGAACCGAGATAGGTGGCGCTACACAGAAAGACCGCGCCGTTTATCGTCATCTCCCCGACGTGGTTCCGCTTCTCCACGTGGACCCTGTTCACCAGTTCGTTCAGCGCGGGCTCCCGTATGATCTCCCAGTAGGGTCTCCCGACCTCCACATCGCGGCCCATCAGGGTCTTCAAACTGTCGTTCATAAGGAGTACGCGCTCCTCGCCGTCGAGCACGAGAAGCCCCTCCTGCAGGGAGGAGATGATGCTGTTCAGTTCTTCCTTCTGGCGGGTAAGGTCGGCGAAAAGGCCCTGCATCTCGTCGGTCATATCGTTGAAGCTGTCGGCGACCTCCTTGAGCTCGTCCTGTGCCTTGAGCAGCACCCGGGCGTTGAAATCGTGCCCGGCCACCCGCTTTATGGCGGCGCTCAGCTCCCCGATCGGCCGGTAGATCGTCCGCGCGAAGATGAACGCCCCGATGAGAGCCGCAACGAGGATGACAACGGTTATCAGCAGTATCTTTCCGTTAAGTTCCCGGGAGACGGTCTTTATATCCCTGAGGAACTTGCTGGTGCGCAGGACATACAGGGTCTTACCCTCCCTCTCCACGGGGACGGCGATGTAGAGCATCTCCTGACCCAGGGTATCGCTTACACGCAGGAACCGCCCCGTGCCGCCTTCCAATGCCTGGGAGATCTCGATCCTCGTGCGGTGGTTCTCCATCCTGGCAGGGTCTTCCTCGGAGTCGGCGATGACCCTGCCGTCGGGGGCGACAAGGGTGATGCGGGTGTTGATCTTCCTCCCCATCCTCTTGACGAAGCGATCGATCGCGGCGCCGCCTCCCTCCGACGGCATCCCCAGCGTCCGCTCCCCGAGGACGATGGCAACGTCCTTCAACTCCCGCGCGGTTCTCTCTATCTGGTAACTGCGGATGAGATAGGAGGAGATGAGGACGATCAGGCCGGAAAGGGCAATGGTGAGGACGAGATACCCGCCGAATATCTTGAGAAAGAGGGAGCGCTTCATTCCTCCACCCTGTATCCGGCGCCGCGGACGTTCTTTACTATGTGGGCGGCCTTCCCGAGCTTCTCCCTGAGGTGCCTGATGTGGACGTCGACGGTCCTGTCTATGACGTACTTTTCGTCTCCCCAGAGATGGGTCAGTATCTGGTCCCTCGACTGGATGCGGCCCCGGCGCGAGGCCAGGAGCTCGAGTATCCTGAATTCCGTCGGGGTCAATTCCACCTTGTTCCCATCGACCTCCACCTCGTGCCTGTCGAGGTCGATGGCAACAAGGCCGGAGATGACCATCCTCCGGCTATCGTCATCGGTCCGGCCGTGACGCCTGAGGACGGCCCGTACACGCGCCACGAGCTCGCGGGGGGAAAACGGTTTCGTCACGTAGTCGTCTGCCCCCAGCTCCAGGCCGATGACCTTGTCTGTCTCCTCCGTCTTGGCCGTGAGCATGATCACAGGAATGGACGAGAAGCGCTCCTGCCCCCTCAAGTACTTGCAGATCTCCAGTCCGTCCACATCGGGAAGCATGAGGTCGAGTACGACGAGGTCCGGCACCTCCTTCGCAAGGAACTGGTAGAAGGACTGCGCGTCGGCAAACCCGCTCACCCGGAAGTTCGATCTCTTCAGGTGGAGCGACACCAGCTCCAGTATGTCCGGTTCGTCGTCGACGACCGCTATCAATTGGCTCGTCATACTATGAGATTACCTCATCCCTTGCTCTTTGAAAAGCCGTTTCGCCGCTTCGCCGGAATGACGACCAGGCAGGAACCCGGCAGGAGCGCAGAGCGCTCTAAAACTCTGTTTCATAGTAAAAGTGAATTGTTAATTTTGGATTAAGACCGCGGATTTTTTCAGGACCCGTGAGGGGATATGTCTTTCCCGGTCGCGTGGAGGATCACATCTGTGAGGAGACCTTTCCCAGGAACACGATGAACTTTGTGAGCAGTTTTTCATCGAAGCATTTTTTCATGCCCCGGTCGCGCGGGTCCCGTCCGGACCCGTCGTCCGAAGCGGCATCCCCGTCCGGCGTTCCGACCATGATCCGTGCAGCCTCCATCGGAGAGAAGGCCTCCTTGTACGGACGACGCGAGGTCATGGCGTCGAAGACGTCGACTATTCTCAGGACACGGGCGAGGATATTGATGTTCTTCCCTTTGAGCCCCATCGGGTAGCCCCCGCCGTTGTAATCCTCGTGGTGCTGGAGTATGGCCTTTTTCACAAAGGCGGGGATCTCCGCGTCGGCGAGCATCGCGAAGCTCGTCAAAGGGTGGCGCTTGATGACCTCCCACTCGACGGCGTTGAGAGACCCGTTCTTGTTGAGTATCTCCGGAGCGACAAAGGTCTTTCCTATGTCATGGAGTATGGCGCCGACGCCGCATTGCTTCAGGAGTTCCTTCTTCTGGACCTCATGATAGGACTCGATATCGGGCACTATCTGCGCCAGGATCTCGGGGTTGCTCCTGAGGAAGGCGACCGTGAACCACAACACCTTCGTTGCGTGCTCGTAAGTTTTGTAATCGTGGCCAATCATCTTTGCCAGGGGCTGCAGGGAATTGGACTCGGCTATGAACATGAGTGAATGGGTTACAAGCGCCTGCGTCCGCCGCAAGGAATCGGGCTGCATTGTGCCCAGGCCGAGGGATGTCTCAAAGGTACCCCTGACGACATTGGTGGAAACCCTGCTGAAGACCGACGCCTTCTGGTCGTCGGGCATCGCCTGGTTCTCGAGGATGTTTCCCAGGTTGCTCTCGAGATATTCCTCGTACTTGATCTCTTCATCGAGGTCGATGAAGACCTCTTTCTGCCCCGTCTCGGCGAGCAAGGCAAGCCGGTCCGTGCTCACCTCGTTGCCCGAGCGCGCCCAGAGAATGTAACGCCCATCCGGCGAAAGGACGTATATCTTGAACTTCGGCAGGCTACCCGGCAATATCGCGCCGGGAGGGATGGCCATGTATTTAGTATCGCGCATAAGATGCTTCTCTCCTGACCTCAAGCCGCAAGACGGACATGGCAGTTCCGTCACAGGTCAACAGGATTATCGCACCCCGCGGTGAAAGCTTAAAGGAACGGGAAGATCGCGTATGTGTTGACGAATGCGGGGAAGATCGCGAGCGGCTGCTTACTCCTTTTTCTCTCCCCGTCTGCGGGCAATCGTCCTGTGGAACTCCACCTCGACAGACTCCCCAAAATGCTTCTTGTAAACCTTTCCAATGGCTTGCTGAATTTCGGACCGAAGGCTCTCGTAGGCCCTCATGAGCCGGATCGCCTCGTTCGTCACCTCGGAACCGCCCCCCGAAACCCCCCCTATCTTCTTTCTTGTCAGGGCGAAACCAAGATTTTTCTCGCTATTTGCCATGACACGCCGGGCCTTGCTGTACGCCATGCCCAGCGAAAAGGCCGCCTCCCTCAGGGAGCCCGTCGCCTGCACCCCTTTCAGCAGCTTGTAGGGTCCCTCGCCAAAGACCTTATCGCCGTCCTCGTTAAGCCATATCTTGTAGACAAGCTTCATCCTGATCCCCTGAATCCGAATTATAGCCTATTCCGGCTGGAGATGGTACTGGTACCGGCAAAGAAAGTCAGGCCCAAAAAAAAGTGTTGACAGCTCGTAAGCCTTCGTGAGATATAACGTACGTTATATTGATTGACATATAACGCTCCAGGGATGTGAAGCAGCCACTCCCCGTCACCATGACGCGTTGATACACACCAGCCGCAAGAACGGAACAGGAACGAACACCATGGACCCTACGGTCTGGCCGAGCAGGAAGACCGTTGCCGGGGACAAAAAGAAGGAGGTGATCCCGCGCGACGTCGGCATCGACCGGGTCGAACCGATGTCTTGTGACGGCGTTGCGGCCGGGTTGAGCAGGAAGACCGGGGGGCCCAGGGAAATGATCGCGGGCGCCGCCAGCAACGCGGAGAAGAACGGCGGGGGGGGAGACATAGAGACCAGGGGAGATCCGGATGGAGATCGAGTACGACGTGTGGTTCGACAACGGAGGGAAGGCGTTCGGAGAAGAGTGTTACCGGCTCCTCGAAGCCGTGGAAAAGACGGGTTCTCTCAACAAGGCGGCGAGCGATGCGAACCTGTCATTCTGCGGCGCCCTCAGGACCCTGCAAAAAAGCGAGAAGAGGCTCGGGTTCCCCCTCCTGGAACGTAAGGCCGGGGGCATCTGCGGAGGAGGTTCGCGCCTGACGCCCGAGGGCAGGCTCTTCATGGAAAGATACCGGCAGTTCCGCCAGGAGTTGTCGGAGACTATACCCGAGATATTCAGGGAATACTTCGATTTCGACGAGCCTCCCGGACCCCGGGGGTAGCCCGGCCGGCCGGCAGGACAAGACCTGACGTTCCCGTGCGGTCAAGTTCTTCTTGAATCCTCACCGCGCCGATGGTATCAATAGTTGCCACACCAATAATGATCCAAGAGGCGAAGCGCGAGATGGACAGATCCCGATTGGCCGGCATCTACAATACCCTGTCGAAGAACCTCGCCGATCCGAAGGACCTCTATCTCCTTGGATCCGTGGAGGAGCAGAGACTCTTCCTCTGCGAGGCGGACCGCGTCATCGCGACCTATCCTGCTTCCACGTCGCGTCTCGGGACCGGCATACGCGAGGGTTCCCTCAAGACGCCTCCCGGTCTTCACCGCATCTGCGAGAAGATCGGCTCCGGCGCACCCGTCGGGCGCATCTTCAGAGACCGCAGGGATACGGGAGTGGACTGGGATGGGGTCTCAAAAGAGGAAAACCTCATCCTGACCCGCATCCTCCGTCTCGAAGGCCTCGAGGATGGGATCAACAGGGGTCAGGGCGTGGATTCCCGTGAACGGTACATCTACATCCACGGTACGAATCGGGAAGACCTCGTCGGCACTCCCTTCACCCATGGATGCCTGACCTTGCGGAACATTGATATGACACACGTTTTCGAAAGGGTCCCTGAGGGCACCCTTGTCTACATCGACCCTCCCGCACTGGTTGTCGCGGAAAGACCCTGCTGGAACGTTCACTTCACCGGGATCTTCGGCACCGGGATGAGTGCCCTCGCCCAGTACCTGCGTTTCGAGGGAATAACCGTATCGGGTTCCGACCGCCTGCTTGACAGCGAAGACACCGCACCCATGCGGCGGTCCCTCGAGAAGCTCGGCTGCACCATCGCAAGTCAGGACGGCACGGGGGTGAAGGACGATACCGATGCCCTGTGCGTGTCCACGGCCATCGAGGAGACAAACCCCGATATCGCCGCCGCCCGGGCGAGGGGCATTCCTGTCGTACATCGTTCCGACCTTCTCGCGTCCATCATCGCATCGAAAAAGACCGTCGCCGTCGCCGGCACGAGCGGCAAGTCGACGGTAACGGCGATGATATTCGAATTCCTCTCGGCCTCGGGGATGTCCCCCTCGCTCATCAGCGGCGCGCCACTTGTGAGGCTCGAAGCGCAGGGCCTCATCGGCAACGCTCACTCCGGCGGTTCGAACCTCCTCGTCGTGGAAGCGGATGAGAGCGACGGGACACTCATCAAATACTCGCCCGCGATCGCCGTTGTCCTCAACGTCTCAAAGGACCACAAGGGCATCGACGAGATACAGGGGCTCTTCGCCACACTCATTTCACGGTCCTCCTGGGCCGCCTCCAACGCGGACGATCCCCTCCTTGCGCCCCTTCCGGCAACGCTGAGGTTCGGCCGCGGCGGCTCCGCCCCGTGGCATGCCGACTCAGAAGAGCTCCTCGCCGCGTCGGTCACGCTCACCCGCGCGGGGATCGACTACCACCTGCCCCTTCCGGGAGACCACAACCTCGAGAACCTCCGTGCCGCCCTGTGCGTCTGCGAGCACCTTGGCTGCGACGGGCCCGTCCTCGCCGACGCAGTGAAGGGATTCGGCGGTGTCGCCCGGCGCTTCTCCATAACGAACACGCGGCAGGGCATCACCGTCGTCGACGATTTTGCCCACAACCCGGCCAAGATAACCGCCGCCGTGACCGCCGCCCGGGGTCTCGCCGGCCGCATCATCGCCGTATACCAACCCCACGGGTTCGGCCCGACGCGCTTTCTCAGGAACGAATATATCGCCGCCTTCCGCACCCTCTTCCGGGAAGGTGACAGCCTCTACCTCCTTCCCATCTATTACGCCGGGGGCACCGCCCAGAAGGACATCTCCTCCGCCGACATCATCGACGGACTCGGTCCCGTCCCCTTCCGCGCCGAGGCAGTCGAGGACCGCAAGCAATTACTTGAGAAACTTTCCGCCGACGCGAAGCAAGGCAACTGCATCATCGTAATGGGCGCCCGCGACCCCTCACTGCCGGCCCTGGTAAGGAAGATAATAGAAATTGTCGAAAGACCGTTTTAACTGTTAAGTTTTAGGTTTTAAGTCAAAGGCAAGGAGAATCGGTTCCAGATTCGGAAAGATGCGGGAGCGCTCCGCCAACTTGTCTGTTTCTTTTTTGGTCTTTTACTTAAAACCTAAAACTTAAAACCGTCTTTACTGACTATACTCTTTGAGAAACTCCGCCATTCGTTCCGCTACGCTCTTTATTTCTTCCACGGTGGGGAGGAAGACGACGCGGAAGTGGTCGGGGGCGGGCCAGTTGAAGCCCGTACCCTGCACCATGAGAACCTTTTTCTCCGTCAGGAAATCGAGAAGGAATTTCTGGTCGTCCTTTATGTTGTACTTTTTGACGTCGATCCTGGGAAAAAGGTACAGGGCGCCCATGGGTTTGACGCAGGTTATCCCCGGTATCGCGCGGAACCCCTCGTATGCGGCCTCCCTCTGCTCGTAGAGGCGGCCGCCGGGAGATATCATCTGCTGGAGGCTCTGGTATCCGCCAAGCGCGGTCTGGATGGCAAGCTGGCCCGCCATGTTGCCGCACATCCTCATGTTCGACAGGGTGTCGAGCCCTTCCTCTACGTAATCCCGGGCGTGTCCCTTCTTACCGCTCACGATCATCCATCCCGCGCGCATCCCGGGGATACGGTGGGACTTGGACAGCCCGTTGAAGGTCACGACAAAGATATCCTTCGTGAGTGAAGCGGCGGGGACGTGGCGGGCCCCATCATAGAGGATCTGGTCGTATATCTCGTCGGAGAAAAGGATCAGGTCGTGCTCGGCGGCCATCTCGACGACCTTCACGAGGACCTCCTCGGGGTACACCGCGCCGGTGGGGTTGTTCGGGTTGATGAGCACGATCCCCCGCGTCTTTCGCGTGATCTTCGACTTCATGTCCTTGAGGTCCGGTATCCAGCCCGATGCCTCATCGGAGATGTAATGCACCGCTTTTCCGCCCGAGAGCGTGACAGCGGCGGTCCACAGGGGATAATCGGGTGCGGGCACGAGCATTTCGTCACCGTTGTTCAGAAGGCCCTGCATGGCCATCATGATCATCTCCGAGACCCCGTTGCCGACGTAGACGTCCTCCATCTCAACGCCCTCGATCCCTTTAAGCTGGCACTGCTGCATGATCGCCTTGCGTGCCGAAAAAAGCCCCTTCGAATCACCGTAGGCCTCTGCGGACCTGATGTTCAGGACAACATCATGGATGATCTCGTCCGGCGCGTAAAGCCCGAAGGCGGGCGGGTTCCCGCTGTTGAGCTTGATGATCGTGTATCCTTCCTCCTCGAGACGCCTTGCCTCTTTCAGGAGAGGCCCGCGGATCTCGTAGCATATGTTCTCCATCTTGTTCGATTTCATGATCTTGCGCATGTGGTGGTCCCTCTTCCCCCTGCTCCTTTTCGGCAATGAAGCCGTTCATAATTATTCAGAAAAACCGTGTATTTGTCAACCGTGATAACGGGCGAAGACAATGATCAGGTGAAAGAGGACCGGTTGTCAACTCAATTACTGATCAGGGCACGTGAAGGACCGAAGAGATCCATGATGCATCACGCATGATGCGTGATGAGGGAGGACCGCACGTGACGAAACCTCACGGATTCGTCACTTTTTTCTCCGCTTCGCCGTCGGGAAGGATAACCTTGAAGACCAGATACGATGGGAGAAAGAGTGCGGCAACGCGGTTTGACATGGGTAGAAGCGGCAAGGACATTCGCCATGTTCGTCGTTGTGTTCTGCCATGTCTACGAAGTGGTCTACTCCGGTGTGGGAAGCTCTCCGTGGCTACGTTCCGTGATCTCGTCAGCGGTCCGTTTCGCTGTTCCAATGTATCTCGTCATTGCGGGCTACCTTGCCGGCCGGGGCCGCTTCGCGGACAGGCAGGCACCCTCACCCGCGGGGGCCTTCAGGCAGAGAATCACTCCCATCGCGGTGAACTTCCTCGCTTGGAATGTCATCTACATCATTCTCATGAGGATCCTTGCGGGGGCACCCCTGTGGACCCTCAACTCCCTCTGGTCCCTCACCACGGGGTGCGTCCATCTGTATTTCATCTTCGTCCTTATGCAGCTCTTCATGATCCACGCCCTCATCCGCCCCTTGCTCCAGGGATGGCGGGGCGCCATCATCACGATCTGTGCGGCGCTCATGACCATCGGTTTCTACGTGGTGTCCGACGCACTCCTCTGGACAACGGGACCGGATGACCATTTCTTCGAGTGGCACTGGGGCAAATCCTTTGCCGCGTGGTCGCTGTTCTACTTCTGGGGCGCGTGGCTGTCGCGCGCTGAGCCGCTCATCGAGCGTATGTCCCGGAACCTGGTTCCCCTTGCGATGGCAACGGCGGTATCCTTAGCCGCCTACGTCATCGAGACGTACCTGGAACTCGTGGCGTTCGGGGACACTTCCCGAGGCTACTTTCTTGCGACCGGCATCCCGTTCCAGTTCTTGTGCGCCAACCTTGTCATTGCCTCGGCACGCCGCCTCGACACCTCCGGGATACAAAAAAGGGCCATGGATCTCCTCGCGCGCTCCGGGTTCGACACGTACGGCATATTCCTTTGCCACTATGCCTTTCTTCTGCTCCTCTGGTCTGCTCTGAAGTCCCGTCTAACAGCTCTCTCCCCTTCGGCGGCAACCCTTCTCATCGGGATTGCTGTCTGGGCGGCAAGCCAGGGGCTGGTAAGGGTCATGCAGAAGCCCGGCCTGAGACGCATCAACCGTGTATTCTTCCGGTAGGCGTCTGCCTGACACGGGCCTGCCGCCCTCCCTCCCGTCTGCTCTATTTCTTCTTCGTCGATGTGGATGTGTTCACGTCGAAGGAGGATGTCGTGGATGTGGACTTCTGGACTTCGTTGGTCTTCACGGGGGTTGGGTTCGGTACCGCCGGTACCTTTACGTCCTCGGTCCTTTTCCCCGCCGCCTGCTCAAGCTGTTTCAGGGCGGTTCCCTTCTTCTTCTCCTGCGCTGAGGAAACACCGAGACTGCAGAAAACAAGGGCGATGATCGCCACAACTGCCAGGGTTGCTCTCAATACCGTGTTCTTCATGATCTCTCTCCTTTATCCTTTATAATAATGTTCTATTTCGCCTGTCCGTAGGTTCCCTTGTGGTTGATCTGCGGCACGGTGTATCTCGGGGAATTTCTCACGCGCTCCCGTGTTCTCTCCCGCTGTGCCGTGTAGCTGCCTGAATTGCTGTTATTGTTGCCGTTCGCCCGCCGCGCGCTTGTCGCGACATAGTCCTGGTAGGAAGGGTCGGCCGCCGTCCCTGCATACTTGAAATACTCCCGCGGGGTCGTCCTCACATTGTCCGCCCCGTAACACAGACCGGTGCTAACCAGAAGGGCCAGAACAGCTACTGCACTCAGGATCTTTTTCATTTTCCGTCTCCTTATCATTTTACAAGGTGAGACAAGGAAAAAGAAAAAAAGTTCCACAAAAAGACTGTTGCGGGTTGCGGGTCAAGAACCCTGAAGGCCGTTCCAGACCCCGACAGACCGTTGGCAAAGCCTCTTTATGCGTCATTCCGGCGAAGGCCGGAATGACGGGAAACGGACCGGACCGAGACCTCACCTTATCAACAACCCATCAAGTCTGTAAGCCGCAACGACCTTTGCTCAATGAAACCCGAAGTTGCTTTTAAGGCTCTTAACCCGCAACCCGCAACAGTTTCTTAAGGTTTTTAACCCGCAACCCGCAACCCGCAACCCGCAACAATCTTTATAGCGTGATTTCCTGCCCCGTTCTGGTTTCGAATGTCTTGTATTCGTCCTCGATCCTGTCCTGGAGGTAGAGGTAGCCGTAACCGGGCTTTTTCTTCATGTCCTCGTAATCCTGCCGCGCACGTGCCGCGCAGTCCGGGCAGCAGGCGGCGGGGAGGGCGACGCAGAAGACAGAGTAGCTGCGGCCGCTGTGGTGGACACACGAGGACGAGATGCGTCGGTAACCGCAGCAATCGGGACACATCCTGAGGTCGAGACGCTGCTCCTCCTGGAGGTACTCCGTATCGTAAAAGGTGCTGCGGGAGCTGCCGTAGAAATCCCGGCCCTGCTTGCGGTTCGCCTCCACTGCTTCTTCCCGGCCCCTGAATACGCCAAGCTGGTGGGCGACGACAGTCCTGATATACTCCATGTTCTTTGCCGATTCCTTGAACCGCGACGGGTCGTAATCGGGTTCGCGGAGATTTGAAAAATCGATTCCCGCCATGGCCATGATTATGGCCATGTTGATGTAGGGAAGGGCAGTCTCCACGGAGTACCCTCCCTCCAGAACCGCGATGTCGGGCTTCAGTTTCTGGTTGAGACGGGCATAGCCTTGCGCCGTGAAATTCATGCTGGCCAAGGGATCGCTGTAATGATTGTCCTGCCCCGCCGAGTTGATCACCAGTTCGGGTTTGAACTCGTCGAGTATGGGCAGGACAAGATTGTCCATTATGTAATGGATGCCTTCGTCCGTGGTCCTGGGGACCATGGGTATGTTGATGGTTGTACCGTAAGCGAGCGGGCCTCCCAGTTCATTCGTGAAACCCGATCCCGGAAAAAGAGTACGCCCGTCCTGGTGGAAAGATATGAAGAGGACGTCGGGATCGTGCCAGAAGATCTCCTGGGTGCCGTCCCCGTGGTGAACGTCGGTATCGACGATGGCGATGCGCTTGACGCCGTATGTCCGTCGCAGGTACTCCACCATGACGGCCTCGTTGTTGATGTCGCAGAAACCCCGGTTGCCGTGAACGACGGTCATGGCATGGTGGCCGGGCGGGCGGGTGATGGCGAAGGCGTTCTTCACCTCCTTCTGGATGAATGCGTCGGCCATCACCATGGCGCATCCCGCCGATACCATGTGCGCCTCGGTCACGCGGCTCTCCACGTCGGGGACGCAGAAGTGGATGCGCGAGACATCCTTTGCCGTGGCGAGGCGGGGATGGTATTCCCTGATCTCGGGCAGGTCCATGATGCCTTCCTCGAAGATCTGGTCCCGGGTGTAGAGGAGCCTTTCCTCCCTCTCGGGATGGGTGGGGCTGATCGCCCAGTCGAAAGCGGGGAAGAATATGATACCTGTGGGCTTCATGTTATGCCACCCCCTTGTATTCATGAATGAATCCCGGAGCTATCTGGATCCCGACATCGAAGAGCTTGCCTTCCTGCGTCCAGCCGCGGATGACGTTGAACTGCTCCTCGAGGTACACGTGCGCCTCGTCGGCGTAATCGGCAAGCCCCCTCTCGCGGCTCGCCTCCCTGAGGCAATTCCGCGCCAGTTCTCTTGCGTCCTCGAGCTGGAAGTTGCGTTTCTCGACGGTGCCCTTCAACCCTCCCGGCGACCCCGTGTAGGTGCGCCGGCCCGTATCGACGTGGACCTCCACCGCCAGGGTGGGCCGCGCCACGGCCGCGCCGAGGGCGTTGGCGACGGCTGAGTACCTGTGCAGGAAATGCTCGACGCTCATCTTCGCCGCCAGCATGGGGATGATGGCCGGGGCCGCCGCGCCTATCCCGATCACCCGGTGGAGCTCGAACCTCCTCCTGTGCACGACCTCCCAGACCTTGTACGCGGGCTCGTCCTCCCAGAGGCCGAACATCTCCTCGATGTTCCATTCCAGCCTGTCGACCACCTCATCGGCGACCTTCCGGCACAGCTCATCCAGAGACACGCCGAGACGCTCCGCGACCGTCTCAAGCTTCGCCCGGGATGCACCGGTGTCTCCCAGCCCGAGGCTGCTCAGGAGGTTAAAGGCATCCGTCACCGTCGGCTCCCCGCCTCCCAGGCAGGCAGCGGGGCCGACGCGCATGGGGCCGACGCGCAGCTCCCCCGATTCCTCGTAAACCCGGCTGTCGCCGCCGAGCGGTATGGACCGCACCGCGAAGGAATTGATGTGCGTGAGATGGCCGCCGATGAGGGCACCCTTCGAGGCATACAGGGGTAACCCTTCAATGAGCAGGCTGATGTCGGACGTGGTCCCGCCGATGTCCACGGACACGGCATTGAGGGATTCGCGGCTGAGCGCCATGGTGCCCATGGTGCTCGCCGCCGGCCCGGAGAACACCGTCTCACAGGGACGCTTCCGGCTGGTCTCGAGGGTCGTGGTGCCGCCGTCAGCCTTCAGGATGTGCACCTCGCTTCGGGGAGCACGCGCCCCTATGGCGGCCTCGATACCGTCGGCGAAGCGGTTCCATTCCCTCATGGTCATCGCCGTATAGTAGCAGGTCACGGCACGTCGGGGAAAGTTGAGCCTTCCCGCGATCTCGTTGCTCGTGCACACGTCCATGTGCGGGTACAGGGACCGGGCGCGCTCCTCGACCATCCTTTCATGGGCGTCGTTGCGGTTGGAGAATTTCCCCGCGACCGCCACCCTTTCGATGCCTGAATCATGGACCTTCCTCAGGACCTCTTCCACCTCTTTCGCGTCGGGGGCCTCGATCTGCCTGCCGCGGAAGTCTATGCCCCCTTTCAGGAAATAGGTGTCGGGACTTATCCTGTAGGCCGAAAATGGCAACCCGCTGCCGGGAAGAAGGAGAAGCGCCGTGCGCTCCCCCCGTCCCGTGGCGAGGAGATTGGTGACGAGCGTGGTGGAGAGGACTATCCTGCGGACATCCTTCGTGCCCCCGCGTGCGAGGAGCTCGTCCAGCACCGACAGAAGGGTGCCTTCGAGATCGTTCTCGTCCGTCGGCTGCTTGACGCTCAGGAGGACCGACCCTTCCGAAAAGAGGACTCCGTCCGTGTATGTGCCGCCCACATCGATACCGATCAACATGTTGTTCACCTCTCATCTTTCCCCGGCCGCCCGGGGTCATTCAAATTCTTCGAACTCCTCCGCGGAGTAGAACAGGTGGGTCTCCTTTATCCTTTCCCCGTCAAGGCTGCCGTCGAGAATGGAGACCTCGGCCCGGGCCCTGAACACGTGTGCCCGGGCTTCCAGTTCGGCGAGGCGCCCGTCGAGGCCCTTCTCACGGATGATGCCCTTGATGGCGCGGAAGATCTCTTCGCTCCCGTAGAGAAGCATCCCCTCATCGAGGATCTTGATGGCCACCATGCGCTTGAAGTCGTCGAAGGCCGCCTGCTCCCTGACACGCATGAGCCTCTTTATCTTGTAGTCCACTTCCTCGTTCACGGCGGGGTCGATAAGCATCCTGTACTTCCTGCGGTATATCAACTCGTCGAGCCTGCCTATGGGCCCGTCCGCCATGTCGTCATCGGTGACGACCACAAGGTCGATGTCGGACCCCTTGACGAGCTTCCCCGTACTGCGCTCCGGACGGGGCACATCATGCGCCATATTGTACACGATATCCCCGGCAATGATAAAACACATCCGGCCGGCCATTTCCGCGGCGTCTTCGTATTCGTCCATGACGTCAAGGATCATCCGGAGGGCACGGTCGAACTTGAGTCTGCTTATGTCCCGGATCCGGTTGGCCACCGCGAGGCACCTGTCGTCGAGGGCAGCCCTGTTGCCGGGCAGGCCGATGACGCAGTACGTAAGGAATTCCCGGAGGATGGATGGGGAAAGACGGGCAAAACCGTCGACATGGCGGTCCAGCCTCATGTATCGTGTCCCCACGGAACGGACCTCGAGTCTGCCGGAGGTCCGGCATGCCCTCCACAGGAGCAGACTGTCCGTCCGTATCTCCTTTTGGATCTCAAAACCCGTCAGGGGGCCTCTCGTCTCGATGAGACCCACGATGGCTTCTTCAATACCGCTCATTTCCCTGATCTTCTGTGCCATGCCCGGACCCGTGAGGTTTGCGAAGTCCCTCTTGCGGGACTTCGGCCGCTCCCGCGTCTCTAGCCGAGATGGGCCCTGATCACGTCCGCGATCTCGGCACAGTGCTTTTCCGTGACCGCGTCGGACGGCCCTTCGACCATCACCCTGCACATGTTCTGGGTACCGGAATAACGTACAAGGACGCGCCCCTCGTCGCCGAGCTCCTTCTCGACCCCCTCTATCACCGCCATCACCTGGGGCATGGTGGCGATATCGGGCTTGCTCCTGACATCGACGTTGATGAGCTTCTGGGGATAGATGTCCATCCATTTCGCCAGTTCCGACAGGGGCTTGCCCGTTCTGACCATGGCGGCGACAAGCTGGAGTGCGGTGATGATGCCGTCGCCCGCGGTGTGATGGTCGAGAAATATCATGTGCCCCGAATCCTCTCCTCCCACCACGCCGCCGAGACGCATCATCTCCTCGAGGACGTAGCGGTCGCCGACCTTCGATGCGTGGTACCTGAAACCATATTTCCTGCAGGCGACCCTGAGCCCCAGGTTACTCATCACGGTGCTCACGAGGAGGTCGTTCTTGAGCCTACCCTGCTCCTTGAGCATCCTCGCGCAGATGAGAAGGATCTGGTCACCCGTCATCTCCCGTCCTTTCTCGTCCACGGCGATGAGACGGTCGCCGTCCCCGTCGAAGGCGAGCCCAATTGCCGCGCCGCTCTCCACGACCCTTTTCCTGAGGTCCCCGGTATGCTGCGAACCGCACCTGTCGTTGATATTGATGCCGTTCGGGGTATTGTGGATGACCTCGATGTCGGCGCCGAGTTCCCAGAAGGTGTCCGGAGCCACCTTGTACGTCGCCCCGTTGGCGGTATCGAGGACGATCTTCATCCCCTCGATGGAGAGGTCGCGGGGAAAGCTGTTCTTTATGAAGACGATGTACCTGCCGTGCGCGTCCTCGAGCCGGAAGGCCTGTCCCATTTCCCGGACGGGAGGCACGAGGCCGTGCAGGGTGTTGCTCATCATCAGTTCCTCGATGGCCTCCTCCTGCTCGTCGGAGAGCTTGAAGCCGCTGCCGTTGAAGATCTTTATTCCGTTGTCCTGGTAGGGGTTATGGGAGGCGGAGATCACGATCCCCGCGTCGGCGCGCATGGTCTGCGCTATGAAGGCTATCCCCGGCGTCGGCAGGACACCGACGAGATAGGGGTTGCCCCCCATGGAGGTTATCCCCGATTCCAGCGCACCCTCGAGCATGTACCCGGAGATGCGCGTGTCCTTCCCTATCACTATCCGGGGGCGATCATGCGTCTTCTTCAGGAGATAGACCACGGCCTGTCCGATGGCAAAGGCGATCTCCGCGTTCATCGGATACCGGTTCGCTTCTCCACGGACGCCGTCGGTACCAAAAAGTTTACCCATGATCATCCCTCGCTCGTCTCATACCTTCTCCATGTTATCTGCGGAACATTTTCAGGGACGGTATCAGCGACTGGACCTTGCCGCAGAAGGCGTCCACGATCTCCTGCAGCCATGCCGTGCCCTTGCCCGAGGTCCCGGCGTCAAATCCCTGTACGGCCTCGATGTAGTCCCCACCGCCTCCGAGGCTGCCGGCCAGGGAGAGGAACGTCTCGCGGGACCGTGCCGCCAGGTCGTCCCCCGGCGCGGATGTAAAGATCTCCTCTATTTCCGCGAACCTTTCGTAGAACTCGTTCCTTCCGTCGCCGTCCTTTGGTGACTGCGCCCCGTGCTCCGGCCTTCGGGCCTTTTCCGCGAGTGCCCGAAGCCTCCTCAGCCGCTCGCCTTTCGCCAGGGCCAGCGTGTCCATGAGACCCGAGAATATGAGGTCCCCGAACTCCCGCGCCTCCAGGAAGGGGCGGCGCACCAGGAGGTACCACTGCTCCAGAGCCATCAGGTTGGCGATGTAGATGATGTTGTTCCCCACGATGTGGTGGAGGTTCGGATAAGTCCCCGGCCTGATATCGATGGTCCTCGCCGAATGCGTCTTTCCCACGATAAGCTTGTTGTCTCCCGGGAAATCGCTCCTCAGCACCGAATTGGCGGCGACCACGTTCCCGTACCCCATCCTGAGGGGACCGACCAGGCCGCCCTGACCGCCGAGGAAGATGGGGGGCTGGTTGAGCATGACCCCGCGGGGAACGTCGCCGATGAGGGATGCCGTCGTTTTGTCGCCATCGGGTGTAAAATTGAAGTGGATATAGGAGCTTCCCACCTCGCTGTGGTTCCTCCGGCTCGTCCCTCCCGCCATCAGGCAGTCGCAGAAGTTGATGAGGCTCCCCAGGGTCACGAAAGGAAAGAGTATGGTCTGCTTCAGGCCCACGCAGTGCGCCCCGCCGGCCTCCTCCTCGAGGATGCAGCCTTCACGCACGTGGGCGCCGAGACCCATGTTCGCCTTGTCCAGAAAGACAGACCCGGCGAAGTAGCCCCCTTTCAGCTCCACCTTTGGCCCCAGTCTGCAATTGTCCATGGTGACGGGCCCTTCGTACCCGATCCTGGCCCCGGCGGATATGACCGTCCTCTCACCATAGATCCTGCACCCCGGGTAGATCCTGACGTCCGTCCCCGATATGCGGTCGATGTTCACCTCGTCGCCAACATCCACGGTGAGCGGGTTCGGGATATCAACGCCCTTCCTGATCATCTGCACAACCTTATCGTGGCATCGCGGCTGAACATCCATATCCGGTCTCCTCCGTAAAGACTGACGGGCCTGTCAAGATCGTCGAACCATCTGGACCATTGATCGTATGGGAATGATACCAGTTTTTCCCCTGTCTTTGCAATATGCCGTCCAGTTATGGATCGCCAGTGAAGACTATATGTGGTACAATGACAGGGCTTTCGGATGATGGAAGGATGAGAGCCACGACCACAGGGTATCTTGCGCGCACCGCCCGCTACCTGCTGCCGTATACGGGCATCGCAGCGGCGGACATCCTTTGCGCCTTTGCCTCCCTCGGCTTTTACTTCGTCTTTCCCCAGGTAACACAGTACATCATCGACGATATCATCGGCGGGAAGAGAATGCACCTGCTCCTCCCTGTCATAGCCGGCCTCGCGGGGGCCTTTCTCCTGTGCAACATCTTCAGGGCCATCGGCATCATGCTCAACACCCGGTTCGAACAGAGCGTGATCTTCGACATGCGCAACGACGTCTACGCACGCCTCACGCGGCTGCCGGTGGGCTACTTCGACGGCCGGGCCTCGGGCGACCTCATGACGAGGGTGACCGACGATATCACGGCCGTCCACCGCGTGCTCATCGACGGCACGGAGCAGGGCGCCACGGCCGTTGTGACCGTCGTCGCCGTCGCGGCCATCCTCTTTGCCAAGAACGCCGTGTTGACCATGTACGCCCTTATCCCCCTGGGCATCCTCGTGGCGGGCGCCCTCTGGTACACCCTGTCGGCCCATCGGCGCTACCGCAGGCAGAGGCAGGCCATCGGCGCGATGAACGCCCTTCTCATGGACAACCTGCAGGGCATCCGCCAGATCAAGGCCTTCGGCCGCGAGGAATATGAGGACGGGCGCTTCGCGCGGCGTGCCGACGCGCTGCGCCGCAGCACCTTCGGCGTCATGAGGGTCTGGGCCGTCTACTCCCCGGCGATGGCCTTCGCCGGATCGCTCGGGATGGTCGTCGTCCTGTGGATGGGCGGCCCCATGGTGACGGCGGGGTCCATGACCCTCGGGGAGCTGGTGGGATTCCTCTTCTATCTCTCCCTCTTCTACGAACCCATCGGGAGACTGCACAACCTCAACCAGCTTGTCCAGTCCGGCAGGGCCGCGGGCGAGCGGGTATTCGACATCCTCGACGCCACGGAGGAGGACTCCGGTCGCGCGCGCAACGGGACATTCGACGAACCCGTCCGCGGCGATGTCCGCTTCGAGAACGTCTCCTTCAACTATGACGGCAGGGGCGACGCCCTCGCGGGGATCTCCCTCCACGCCCGGCCAGGGCAGATGATCGCCCTCGTCGGGGCCACCGGCTCCGGGAAGACCACCCTCGTGAACCTCATCCCCGCGTTCTACAGACCCTCGGGCGGCCGCATAACCATCGACACGAGGGACATCGCCGATGTTCCGCTCGCCTCCCTTCGCGGTTTCATCGGCATCGTCAGCCAGGAGGCCTTTCTTTTCAACGGCACGGTGCGTGAGAACATACTCTACGGAAAGCCGGATGCCTCCGGGCGGGAACTGGAGGAGGCGGCCCGGGCGGCGAACTGTCATGATTTCATCACCCGCCTGCCCGAGGGCTATGACACCCGCGTCGGTGAACGGGGCGTCAGGCTCAGCGTCGGGGAGAAACAGAGGGTCAGCATAGCGCGCGCCCTCCTCAAGGACCCGCCCATCCTCATTCTCGACGAGGCCACGGCAAGCGTCGACACGGCCACGGAGAGGATCATACAGGAGGCCTTGCAGCGGCTCATGGTGAACCGCACCAGTTTCGTCATAGCCCACCGCCTCTCCACCGTCACCAATGCCGACCAGATACTCGTCCTTGCCCACGGCGAGATCGTGGAGCGGGGCACCCACGAAGAGCTTTTCGCCCGCGAGGGTGTTTACGCGCGGCTCTGCGCCATACAGAACATGGATCTCATCGAGGAGGAAGATGAACGGAACAAGGCCGCCTGGTGAACCCATCCCAAGGTATCACGTGCCCTCCCATATCCGCCACGTCAGGGTCGGGGACCGGGTGATCATCCTCGACATCCGCTCGGAATCCTATTTTGCCCTCGATCCCGTCGCTTCGCTCATGTGGGATGAGCTGACCGCCGGGCACGGCAGGGACGAGTACCTGCAAAAGCTCGGGGAGGAGATCTCCGGCACGACGGGGGAGATAGAGGACGACCTTGCCGGGTTCACGGGAAAATGCCTTGCCCGGGGATTGCTGACAGAGTCACCCGAGGCGCCGCAAAAAGAAGCGATACCGCGGCCCCGGCGCACGTGGAAGCGGCTCCTCACCTTCCGGGCATGGTGGAACCTTGTGAGAACGAAGCTCACCCTCTCGCGCAAGGGCTTTTGCACCACCTACGGCAGCGCCCTCACCATGGCACACCCCGGGGAGGCCGCACAGGACGATGCCGGGGGCGAGGCACTCGAGCGCGCGCTTACCGCCTTTGCGGCGGCGGAGAACTTCTTCCATCTCAGGAAGGCGCCCCTCGACTGTCTTCCGCGGTCGCTGGCGCTCTTTGCGTTCCTGAGGCACCTTGGCCTGCCGGCGTGCCACTGCATCGGCGTAAGGCCCTTCCCTTTTTCCGCACACGCCTGGACCGAGTGCCACGGGCGCGTCGTCCATGACGACGGGTTGAACAGGAACAGGTTCACCGTCATCGCGAGAATACCTCAATGAAAAGATTCGCCGGCGCGATCCATAACGATGCGGCCCATTTCGGCCCCGACGCCGAGGCCTTCGAGGGCTGCCGTGTCCTGTGGCGGGGCTACATAGCCAACGGGGAGGAGGTAGCCGACGAGGCCGAAAGGCGCGGCATGAATGTTCGCCGCGCCGCCGAGGGACACCTTTTCGCCGCGGCCTACAGGTGCTGGGGCGAGGACCTGTCCTCGCACGTTCTCGGGGAGTACTGCGTCGCCATCTTCGACAACGAGGCCGGGATAGCGCTTCTCACCCACGACGCCTTCGGGCTCGTGCCCCTCTTCTGGGGCCGGACACCCGGGGGGTTCTTCTTTGCCACCCATCTCGAGGACCTCGTGGCGGTCACGGGCACGGGGACCCTCGACGAGGATTTCATCGCCGACCACATCGCGAACGCCTTCTTCTCGTCCCGGCGCACCCCCTACCGGGGGCTCGAGCGCCTGGAGCCGAACACGTCGATCCTGTACACCCCTCACGGGTTCAAGGAAGTGAAAGGGACGGCGTTCGGCCCCGCAAAGGGTTCCCGCGGCAAAGCACGCGCCTGCCGCGAGGAACTTCTCGCCCTCCTTGAGGAGGCCGTGAAAGCCGCCGGCCGGGCACCGGGGCCCGTGTGGTGCGAGCTGTCGGGCGGCCTCGACTCCTCCACGGTCCTGTCCATGGCGGCGCGGGCCGGGACGGCGGACCTCGGCGCGTTCTCCATCCTCTACAGGCAATACGCCGAGGCCGACGAGGCCGGGTGGATCCGTCTCGTCCTCAAGCGCTTTCCCGTGCCATGGCACGTCCTTGAGGGCGACGGCGCCCTGCCTTACTCCGAGGTCCCCGACCGATTCTGCCCGGAGCCCGGGCTCCACCTCGTCGACTGGGCGGGCAGGAGGGTCTACGAGGAGATGGCGGCCGAACATGGCGTCGGCGCTGTGCTGACGGGCCAGGGCGGCGACTTGGTGTTCCTCGGTATCGGTGCTGAACCGTACCACCTTGCCGACCTTGCCCGGACATTGAGGTTCCGGCGGCTCTTCGGGGAAATGGAGCGCTGGCGGTCCCACGACACCCGCAGGCGCAGCTGGCTTTACTGGCTCGTCAACTACGTCATGCGTCCACTCATGTCCCGCGTTGGCGGCAAACCCGTCCTGCCCCCCTGGCACCGGGAACCCTCCCCCTGGATACGCCCCGAATACGCGAGGAGAATGGGCCTTCACGACCGGGCAATGGGCCGGGCCGCTCCCCGCGGCGGAACGGTCGAACATGCCTGGTTCATCGAGAGGCTCTCGGCCCTGTGCGCCCAGACGGCATACCTCAACCAGATACCGCGTTCCTTCGAGTTCAGACACCCCCTCCTCTATCAGCCCCTCGCGGAATTCATGCTCTCCCTACCCTCAGAGGAAAAGTTCGACCCCGCGATCGACCGCCCGCTCCAGCGCGCGGCACTCGCGGGCGTACTTCCCGACGAGGTACGCCTGAGAAGGACGAAGACGATCTACGATCAGCCCTGCTACGAAGGCCTTCGCCAGGGCAGATCGTTCGTGAGGCTCCTCACGGAGGACCCTCTCGTCGCAAAGAGGGGCATCGTGGACCGCGATCTCTGGACCGAGGCCGTTGCCCAGGCGCGCATGGGCCTCGCCCATTCCCTCCCCCAGTTCGAGGCCGTGGCATCCCTGGAGATATGGCTGCGCCAGCTCGAAGATCTCGAAGCGGGGCGTCTTGCGGTCCCGGAAAACCCTCTTTCGCAGGCTGCAACATTGTCGGACAAGGGTCTCCAGTTTGTTATTGACAGGAAGACAAAAGGAAACTAGAATCACCAGTATAACAAAGGAGGCAGGGACATGAAAAAAGAAGAGAAGAAAAGCCTGACGAGACGCGAGGCGACAAAGCGCATCGCCGAGAGACCCGACCTCACTTACATGGGAAAGGTCGTTGACGTGACCGGCGGACAGGGCGGCGACTCCAAGGATTACGGCGGCTACTGCATACCGGTGGATACGAGAAAAAGCTAGACCTCATCACACAAGCGGTCGGACCTGCTCGAGAACTCTCATCAGAACTGCTTGGCCATCTCGATGGTATAGTGTTATTGTACTTTCCGTCCGGGATACCCGTTGTTGCGGGCATCCCGGATATTTCATTTCCGCGGGCCATCAACCGTGATATAATGCCGGGGTCACATGGCGAACATCCTCCTTGCAACGCGCTGCAACCGGTCCTGTCCATATTGCTTTGCCAGAAGCGAAATGGCCGGGTCATCGCAGGAGAGGTTCATCTCCTGGGAAAATCTCATCTACATAACGGACCTCCTCGAAGCAGGGGGAGACAGGAGCGTCTCTCTCCTCGGCGGGGAGCCGACCCTGCACCCCCGGTGTGTCGACATCATCCTCTATCTCTTAAGGCGCGGCTTCACCGTCACCGTCTTCACCAACGGTGTGCTGAGCCCGAAGCGCCTCAATGAGTTCCGCCGCTACCTGACACGTACAAGCCCCGACCGGCTGAGTTTCGTCTGCAATCTCAATGACCCCGTCCAAACCCCGGCTCCCGTGGAGGAGAGACGGAAGATCGAGCGTTTCCTTGCCGTGATGGGTCCCTGGACCCTGCCCGGCTTCAACATCTACCGCCTCGACTTCACCCTCGATTTCCTCTTCGACCTCATCAACCGCTTCGGGATGATAAGACACATGCGCCTCGGCATCACGCATCCTCTGCCGGGAAGGCGCGATGGCTTCATCCGCCCTTCCGAGATGCGTGCCGCCATTGAAAGACTCTGTTCGTACCGGCCGCTCTTCGATTCGCTCAAGGTCAGCCCCGGCATCGATTGCGGTTTTCCCCTCTGCAAGTTCACCGAGGAGGAACTGGGCTGGCTGCACCATTTCAGGAGGCCCCTGCAGTTCCGGTGCGCCCCGGGGCTCGATATAACACCGGACATGAGCGTCTACCATTGTTTCCCCCTGTCGAGGTACAGGAGACGCTCCCTTTTCGAATTCGATTCCATCAGGGAAGTGCGCGAGTACTACCAGGGCATCCACGATGAGATCAAGGCCGAGGTGGCGGGCATATTCGAAGAATGCGACGGCTGCAGGCATCAGGAAGAAGGCGTGTGCAGCGGGGGCGGCCTGTGCCAGGTCGCACACCGCCTCGTGACCGAGGCTCCCGTGAGGGGAAAGGATATGGAAAATGAGCTCGCCCGTTACGATCTGTCCCCATAACAGGCAGATCCTCAAGGAGTTCAGGGGCCGAAAGGTCGCCATAGCGGTGGGCGACACGGGCGCCGCTGCCAAAGCGGCCGCGGATGCGCGAACCATCGGCGCCGACCTCGTCTGCGTCATCGTCGAGACCCGCCTGCCCCTCGACAGGTTGAAATGGGGCCGGGACCTCGCCTCGATCCCCCTCGTCGTCGTCGCCCCGTCTTTCGGCACGTTCCGGGACCTGGAGCCACACGTAGACCTTCTCCGGGACCTTGACATCACCATCCACCTCCCAACCGGGGCTGACGGCAACATGGCCGGCCTTCGCATCCTGTCCTCCCTGGGGATACCCTGCGCTGCCGTCATATCGAACGACGGGCAGGACTGGGACGCCATCGCCGACCTGGCAACGTACGCGGTGCTGGGACCCGCCCCCCACGCACCGATAGAACCATTCGCACACATGGCTTTGAACGGAGAGCCTTTCCCTTTTATCGACTGGGACCTTCCCTGTTTCATGGGTTCCCGGCACTTTGTAAGGATCCATGACGGCGATCGCCTTACACCCGTGACAAGGGCAAAGGCGAGGCCTGCCGGCCCCTGCAGGCACTGCGCGGGATGGACGGCCTGCCGCGGGAGATTCGCCGTCGCAGCCGCGGAGGGAGGGTGCTCCTCATTCTTCCGCGAGATGGCGGACATCACGTTAAGCCGCGCGAGACAGGCTGAGGCCCGTGCGTGTCCCGCACCTGCAGCAGCTTCGGCCGTACCTTCCGAAACGGAAGCCCGCGGGAAAGAAGAGGAAGGACTCGCGCAGGCCTGGGCGGAAACCGGCGAGCCCGCGTGGATAGACCTCCGCGGCGGTCCCACGCAGGCTCTCATGATGTCGGGGATACTCAAACAGGTTCTGGAGAGGCACCCTGAGCGGCGGTACAATCTTGTCGCACGGACCGGCCTTACACCGATCCTCATGAAACACCCGGCAATAGAGAACAGCGGGCATCCGCCCAAGGACGCCCGGGTTATCACGATCCGGGTCAACGGTTCTCCGGGTTCAGAGGAAGAAGAATATCAAAGGCTCGCCGCTTCCTTCGGCCTCGCGACGCCCGTTGAGGAGCGTCTCTGGGTCCCCTGGGAGTTCGAGGATGAGCGGAGCCTCATGGCACTCATCCCCTGGAAGGAACAGAACGTACTTATCTGCACTGCCTCCGGCTCACCGCACAGCGAGATCCGCGTCGAGCGCTGGGAGTCCCTGGCGGCGATGCTCGCCAGGGACGGGATGGGAGTGGTGCAGGCGGGAGGAAGGGAGAATCCTTATATCCGCGGCGCCTACAACATCCTCGGCCTTCTTACCGAAAGGCAGCTCATATCCCTGCCGCGCCACTTCGACGCCGTCATCACCTCTGATGCCCTCATGACACACGCCGCCCGCCTCTCACGAACCCCCGTCATAGTCCTCAGGGACACTCCGGGTCCACGGGTCCACGGTGGGTCGGCAGACAGGGGTCTGTCTCTCACGGCTACCCCTCTCACGAGTATCCGCCGCGCCGTGGCCCGGGCGGTCGAAGAACACCGGGAATAGAACTCCTCCCGCCGGCGTTACATGCCCAGGCCCGGTATCCTCTTTCTGTTCACCGTGTTCAGGACAAGGAGCACGGCGATCGCTATGACGGTGAGTATGATGGAGAATATGGCCGCCCTGAGGAACTCTCCCTCGAAAACGGCATTGTAGATGGCGAGCGACAGCGTTTCCGTGCGCCCCACGATGTTCCCGCCGAGCATGAGGCTAATGCCGACCTCCCCCACGGAGCGGCCGAAAGAGAGCAGAAGACCCGTCACGATGCCGCCCTTGATGTTCGGAAGGATCACCTTGAGCAGCGTCTGCACCCTCGTCTTCCCCAGGGTCGCCGCCGCCTCGATAAGCGTGCCGTCCATCTGCTGCCGCGCGGCCTGCACGCTTTTCACCATGAAAGGCAGACCCACCACGAAGACGGCGACGAGCACCCCCGAGGGTGTGAATATCATCTTGAACGCGAACACCTCCATCAGGAGATGCCCGAGAGGCCCGTTCTTGCCGAGGACGAGTAGCAGGAAGAACCCCAGCGCCATCGGCGGGAAGATCATGGGCAAGGTCGTGATGATCTCGACGACCGTCTTCGCCGGGCTTTTCTTTCCGGCCAGGTAGAGCCCAAGGGGTAGACCTGCCGCGAGCTGCAGGATGAGCGCCAGCAGGGTCACCTTGAGCGTGAGTGCGATGGCCGGGTGCGTCAGATAATCTGTTGCCAGCATATGGGGCATGTTATTTTACGCCGTATTTCCCGAAAATATCCCTCGCTTCCTTCGTCTTGAGATAATCGGTGAATTTCTTCGTTTCCGGTTTGTTCTCGAAGCCTTTCACCACCCCGGCGACAATGAGTATCTCGGTGTACCTGTCCTGCCGCACGACGAGATAGCCGCCCAGCCGGTCCTTGTTCGCCGTGGCCTCGGTGAGGTTGATGAACCCGGCGTCGGCCTCGCCTGTCACCAGGTAGGAAACTACCTGGGGCACGGTGGCCACCCGGGTTATCTTGCCGGCAAGCTTTGATGAATAGCCATAGGACTTCAGGGCTTCCGTCCCCGCGATGCCGTAGATGGCCTTCTTGTCCTGCGGCATGAATATCGTCTTCACCTTGTCCGACGCCATGTCTTCCACCTTGTCAAGACTCATCCCCTTCCGGTAGGCGAGGACGAGGATACCCTTGCCTATCGGTTGATAGGAGGCGAACGTCACCGTGGAACCGAGGGCGGCCAGAAACTTCCTGTCGCCGATGATGCAGCTTATCTCACCGGTCTGCTTCGCCTGGCTGGACACCATCTGGATGTTCCCGAAGGCGGCATCGGTCTTTATCCCCGTGGCCTTTTCGAAAGACTTCATCGCCTCCATGACGGGCTTCTTGTATCCGCCTGCCGACGCGATCATCAGGGTCTGGGCCGACACCAGGGACGCACCGACGAAGAGAACGAGAAGAGACAGAACCGTTGCGATAATAACGGGTTTCCTTTCCATATCCCTTAATTACCTCCTTTTCCATTGGAATTCATTTTCTGGATGATGGGGTTGAAGGCCTTGGAGATCACGAACGCCTTGTCACCCGGAACGAACGATTCCTGCCGGTTGTTGCACACGGCAACCTTCACCGGCGAGTTCCCGATAAGAAGGGTCAGTATGTCCACCGTGTCCTCCTTCTCGACCTTCAGGACCTCCGCGACGAACTGCAGCTTCCCGCTTATCTTGCTTCGACCGAATATGTCGTAGGGATTGCCGTCATCGACAACACGTCCCTCCTTGAACGCTATTACCCGGTTGCACAATTTGAATATCTCAGGCAGGTCGTGGCTGACAAGTATCGTCGTGATCCCCCACAGCCTGTGGACCTCGAGGATCTCGTCCTGGAGAGTGTTCCTCATCTCATGGTCCAGCGCGGAAAGGGGCTCGTCGAGGAGCAGGAGGTCCGGCTTCCGCGCCAGGGCGCGCGCCATGGCCACCCTCTGGTTCTGCCCGCCGGAAAGAAAGCCCGGTTTGCGGTGCTGCAGATTGGACAACTCGAAGATGTCGAGCAGCTCATCGATATGTCTTCTGTCCGTCTTCGGCTGCGCGAAGCGCAGGTTCTCACGGACGCTCATGTTCGGAAAGAGGGCATAATCCTGGAACACGAAACCGACCTTGCGCCTGCGGGGTGGCAGGTTCGTTCCGTCCGCCGAGTCGTACCACGTTTGACCGCCGACCCTCACAAACCCTTCGTCGGCATCGGTGAGCCCCGCGATGATACGCAGCATCGTCGTCTTGCCCACACCGGACGGGCCGAAGAAAGATACCATCTCACCGGAGGCGATGCTGAGGTCCGCCGTGAAGGGAAACTCCCCCGTCGCCGTGAACAGCTTCTTCCTTACCGACAGCTCAATCTCCATTCCCCGCCTCGTCAGGTTCCTTCAGCATCACCTCGTTCGTCTTGATGAAAGCCGTCACGCGGTCCCCGGCCTTGAGGTCCAGCCTCTTCGCCGACATCGTCGTGATCAGGGAGGTCAGGTGCTCTCCGTTGAAGGACAGTATCACCTGCGTCAGTATCTCCCCCACCACCAGCCTCTCGATGGTGCAATCCAGCTGATTGTTGAGGCTCATCTGCCCCTGAACCATCTTTCCTATGGAAACCGCCGATTCATTGAACAGGAGTTCCACATCCCCTGACATCTGCAGATACGGCACCTTCCCCGGTGTCCCGATCATGATCGCCGTCATCCGCGTCCCGTCCACGTCGACGCCCACCAGCGTCATGTTGCCCGATGTCGTCATCTCAGATATCTTCCCGCGCAAGGTGTTCATGACCCTCAGTTCATTTTGCGTTTCGCTCACAACCGCGTTATATATCTACGCATATATCGCCAACAAAAGTCAACAGCACCCCACCCGCAGTGCCCCAGGCCCCAAAAGACCCTGTCTCTCGTCTTAGTCCCCCTCGCCGTTAGCTCTTTGTGCATGATGTCCCCTCTCTTTTGCCATTGCCTGCACGATGCCCTGGCTGATATCCCATAGGTGATGCGATACGGCGGCATGGAGTGGGATCGTCGTGAGGGGAGACGAGGAGACGGAGGATGGGACGGGCAATGGCGGACAGGGGAGAAGGACACATATGAGATACCATCAGCTCATCGCCTGGATACGGGAGGAGATGGCGTCGACGAAGGTGGTTCTCGGCGAGGAAGTGGTCGGCTACGAGGAGACCCTGGAACCCAACCCCGAGATGTACTGGTCGGAGAGCACCGATCTTCCGACGACGCGGGACAGGCAGCATATCATTATCAGGACGCCGATCATGGAGGTCATGGAGCGGACCGTACCCGACAGGGAACGGGCATGCCGTGCCGCCGAAGCCCTTGTGGCCCTTATCCTTTCCGAGGAGCGGTACCTGTACCTGGCGGAGGAACTGATGAGGCGGGACCCCTTGTATCTCCCGCACTGGGAGGACCTTTTGCTGCACGGCAGAGGCATGAGGACAAGAAAGGCCGCCCTTCGTCATCTCGGCAGGACCCCCCGGCAGATCTTCGTCAGGGTGACCGGTGCGGTGGCGGCCATCCTCGGGTCCCTCTG
This sequence comes from Syntrophobacterales bacterium Delta_02, assembly GCA_001603955.1. GTDB lineage: Bacteria > Desulfobacterota > Syntrophorhabdia > Syntrophorhabdales > Syntrophorhabdaceae > Delta-02. The sequence goes on from LVAA01000040.1 coordinate 31,058, forward strand.
CGCTGTATGCGCCCTGATATGTTTTTATGCCGCCATCGTTTATTGCATCTGGCCGGACTCGAAAGTGGGGGTCTGGATGGCCTCGGTGGTAAAGAGAATCCTCGCGGAAGCGACAAGAATGATATACGATTAGAGGAAGACCATGAAGGAACTGAAGGTTTCGGACAAGGCGGGGAAGATACGGCGGGCAGCCGATGACGTCGTGCGGGAGGCGCTGGCGGGCTTCGTCCCCGGGGGAAGGACCACCCACCGCATAGGGGGACATACGGACTGGTATCACGGAGCAGCGGTCTCTCCTGACGGGTCGCGGCTGATCACTGCCAACCGCGACGGAACGGCCCGCCTGTGGGACTGCGCCAGCGCTCAGTGCCTCATGGTGTTTCGGGGGCACACCGGCGAGGTGGTACGGGCGGCTTTTATGAACCACACGGACCGGGCCGTCACAACCGACGATAACGGCACCCTGCGCCTGTGGGACTGCGCGACGGGCGCCTGCGTCCTCGTCCTGAAAGGTCATCATGGACGTGTCGCCGGCCTGGCGGTGAGCCCCGATGACAGGTATATCGCAAGCAGCGACAGCTTCTGGGCGCTACGGGTATGGTCCCTTCCCGAGGGTACCTGCGAACATTCCGCGGCAGGGATCAACAATGTCATGAGAATCCTTGTGACCCGGGACGGCAACACGCTGCTCACGCTGGACTCACGCCACGATATCCTTCGATGGAACTTCCCCGGCATCGGTGATCCCTCTCTCGTTGCGAGCGGTGATTATTGGGACATAGCTCTTGCGGGGTATGAAGAGTTTGTGGCCGCCGGAAGGGATGGCCTTTCCTGTTTCGATGTTCGCACCGGCGCCCGGAAGAGGTTCTATTCCCTGGAACCGCACAAACCCTACAAGGTGACCACCACTTCGGACGAAACACGGTTCGTGGCCTGCTGCAGACCCGGGGAGACTGTCCTCGTGCTGGACCGCGGAACGGGCATGATCGAGAAACAGTTTACCGGTCCGAGGTTCGTGACCGACATGACCCTCTCGCCGGATGGAAAGACCCTCTATACGGTGGGCTTTGACCGGACATGTAACATGTGGGATATCGGCACGGGCGAGTGCCTGCAAGCCATCGGTTCCACCCGGAGCGTGCACGATCTCTCCCTTTCCGGCGACGGCATGTACCTCGCCGCCTGTGACAAGGGCGACACGGTCAAGCTCTGGAACCTCGCGGACGGTTCCCAACGGGCGAAATTCCGGGGGGCAACGTCCGTCGCCTTTCTCGAACGCGCCCGTCTTGTTGCCACCGGTCATGATGATGGCCGAGTTCGATTCTGGGACGTCGAGAGCGGCAACGAGAAGCCCGGAGCGGTCTTGCACGCCTACTCATCCCCCGTAGCCTGCGTCCTGCCGCTGGAATCAGGGGCCTCCTTCGCAACCTTCGCCCGGCACGGAATGCCGAAGCTCTGGAACACGGAAAAACGCAATTGTCTCAAGATCCATAACACGGCGGGGAATATTGACATCCACACCGTCACGATAGATGAAGACACGCAACGCATAGCGATGCGTCGCCAGGGGAAGAACCACATACTTGTCTGCGATCTTCGGTCCGGCGACATTCTTGCCACGCTGACGGACCACGCACGAAGGTACGGCAACCTCTCTGTCATCATCACGGGCATTCGTTTTCTCCCCCGGGGAAGGGGTCTTGTTTCCTGCGGACGTGACGGCCTTATTATCCTCTGGGACCTCTCCACGTTCAAGGCCGCACGGTCTATCAATGCAGGCAGTTCGATCGTCTCCATGGCCGTCGAGAACGACGGCCGTCATGTCGTCATCGGCACCCACAAGGGAGGGGTGGAGCGATGGGACCTCGAAAGCGGACAGCGCGAGATCTGCTGGCCTCCCCAAGGGAGTCCGGTGGAGGGGCTCGCGCTCTCTTCCGACGAAAACCGGCTCTTCGCGTCCTTCAGCGACGGGACCGTGAGGATCGTAGACAGGGAGAGCACGGCCCTCGTTTGCTCCCTCTGGAACGTGAATGACGGCTTCTTCTGGTTCACACCGCCCGACGGGCACGCCCCGGACGGCTGGGTATGGACTGACAGGGAAGACCTGCTCCATCTCATCGAGGAGGGCAGCGAGGGCAAGGTCCTCGGGGCCGTCCCCTTGAACGATGACAGGCGGAGGGTCTATGTCCACACCCGCAACAATGCCGCAATGGTGCAGGCGCGTCTCAAGGGTCTTGACGAATACGGCCGCGTGGCCGGCCGCTACGCCCGGGCCCTTGCCGGGAAACATGAGGAGACCACCGCCCGCCCGCGTCCGATGCTGACCGCGGAAGACAAGGATGCGTGAGACAGGGAAAGTGCCGTCGTCTTCCCCGGCCGTATCCTTCCGCCCCGGGGACCTCCCGGCCCGGGTGGTGACCGGTGTCCTCAACAGGTTCGCCCCGCTCGGCCGTTTGACCCACGATCTGGGGTTCCACAAACAACAGATCACCGCGCTTGCGGCAGCCTTCGGCGGCACACACCTGCTCACGGGAAGCTTGAGCGGCGATGTGCGCCTCTGGGACATGGCCTCCGGAAGGTGCGTACGAACGTTCTCCTGCGGCGGCCCGACCCTGTCGGGCATCTTCGCGACACCCGGGACGAACCGCATGGTGACGGCCTTTCTCTTCGGCAGCAAGAAGGTCTGGGACCTAGAAACAGGAGATTGCCTGGCGACCCTGTCGGACCATCCCGGCGATCCCGTGCACTGCAACGACGGCCATCTCTTCTGCAAGCAGAACTGGAATGTCCGGAATTTCTTCCGAAAGAAGGGCCCCGACTCGAAGAGGTCCGAGGTCCTCATCTACGGCGTGAACACGGGGAAAAGGGTCCGAACATTCCGGATCGACGGCAGCCATATCAGTTCCCTCGTCGTAAGCCCCGACGGCGGGAAGATCGCCGCCGCCGGCGACGACCAGTCCGTCCGGGTATGGGATGTCGCGTCGGAGGCCATCCTTTACCGGTCCCGGCAGTTGTTGAAGTGGCCGGTGATCGTCGGTTTCAGCCCCGACAACGGGTCAATCGTTCTGAGCTGGAGGGACAGGATCGAGGTGCAGGACGTAACGGGGTCGGGCGCCTCTTTCGCCATTGCGATGCCGACTATCAGGCAGCCCTATCGGGCGTGGTACGCGCTTAAGGGTTACCGCCTGATCGAAAACCAGATAGACCTGTCAGATCTCGATCCCTTATCGCATATCCGTGCCATCGACATCCGGACGGGGCAAACCCTGTACGCGGACACCTTCGCGGGCGCCATGCAACTTGAGTCCCTGACGGAGGACGGGCGGTTCTGCCTGGGGTTCCGCCACGGCTGGATCGACGTGTGGGACCTGGAACGCCATGAAATGACGGCCTCTCTGTCAACAAGCCGGGAATACCACGGCTATGCCGGCGGATACAACCGGATCGTTTCCGGCAGCGGGCGGATCGCCATCTCCCGGGAGGAATCGGTGGTGCGCCTCATCCACCCGGCTTCGGGGAAGCCCGCGACGATACTGCCTGTCGGCCAACCGGTCAGGGACCTCGCGATAACCCCCGATGGAAAGGGATTCCTGTCCATGTTCGAAGAGGCCGTGAAGCACTGGGACCTCGCAAGCGGCCGATGTGTCAGGGAGTTCACTATCCAGAGGACGGAGCTCTGGGACGACCTGCCGCAGACCGCGCCGAGGATGGCGATCACCCCTGACGGAAGGCGCCTCGTGCTGCCCACGGAGGGCGGGGCCGCGGTCCACGCTCTGACGACTGGCCGGCAGGAAGGGGGATTTCCCATCGGCAGCCAGCCCGGGCCTTTCGCCCTTTACGTGACCGCGGATGGAAAGAAGGTGATGGCTGTCGGGGGATACGCCGGCTTTCTGGGGTCATACGACCTTGAAACAGGCGCCCCCGTCGCCGGCTTTCCCTTGAGCGGCGCAGGCCGCTTCCAGGCCTTCTCAATGGGCGGACATCTTCTTGCCACCGCGAACCGGGAGTCCCTGTCGCTCCGGGATGCACGGACTGGCAGGCTCCTTCGCACATGGGAGCACGGCTGTTACGTCAACGACATCCTCATCGCGCTGCCGCAAGGAAGGGTGGTCACAGCGGGGCACAAGGGGCTCCACTACTGGGACCCCGCAGGCGGGGAACCCCTGATCGAGAGACCGGTCAACGTGACTGACGTTCTCACCTTCGGCGGATGCCTTGGCCTGTTGCCCGGCGGCACGCGTCTCATTATCCGGGGCCGGTCCCTGATCGCGCTGTGGGACATGGGAACGCATCAACTCCTGTGGCGGGAGGACCTTTCCGGGAAGAACAGGATAAGGAAGATAGTCGCGTTTCCCGACGGCGAACGGTTTGTGACACTGGACATAGCGGGGGTCATAACGGTTCGCACTGTCGATAAGGGGGAGGTCCTCGCGACCCTCCACGTCCTGCCCGAAGGCTTCATCTGGGAGACCCCGCCGGATGACCATGCCTCTTCGGGGTGGCTCTGGACGGACAGGGAAGACCTCATCACCGTCACGGCCCGGTCGGGGAACAACGGTGGCACAAGGATATTCCGTGAGGGGGAAAGCGAGCACAGGGCCTACCTGAGGATATACAACAACCAGGCAATGGTCGCGGCGAAGATCGCGGGAAAGGAGCAATACCGGCAGCACGTCGAACTCCACACCCGCGTCCTCGACAGGGCACGGATGGGCAACGGCTCCGTCGGCCTTCGCCCCGCCCTGCCCTGATGGGTATCATCGACACCGGGTTCGACCCCGGGGAACACACGATCGTTTCCAATGCCTCCCACACCACAACTTTGCTTGCACCCATTCCCGGGCTCTCGCCTTCCCGGACCTTCCCATTATCAGGCGCCGGCCCGGGAACGGGCTTCGTCAACAGCCTGTTTGACCTCCCCTGCCATCCGCTCTTGAGCCCACGATCCCCACTTTGTGCATGATACACCCTCTCTTTTGCCATTGCGTGCACGGGACTTTGCCTGATATCCAATTAGAAAACGCTCTATTATGGGTCAATGGAGGTAGCCATGACAAGGGACGAGGAAATAAGGTACGGGATGGAGGCATACAGGGATGCCCTGCGGTTTGCAGCCGGGGCTTCCACGCGTGAGGACCTTGCCGGTGTGGAGGAGAGCTACTGGATCGCCTTTAGCAAACTGAAAGGGTCTCCCCTCGAAGAGCACCGGGTTATCTGCGCCGAATGCCTTGAAGCGGTGGCGCGAATTCTCGATGGGGAGGGCCGACGGGACGCCGGCAACGATCTTCGGGAGCAGGCCGCGACCTTTCGCAGGCCCCGCGCCGAAGCGCAGCGATAACGTGAGAAAGGGCCGGAGACCATGGGACACCACAGGCTCATCGCGTGGATACAAGAGGAGATCACCAGGGCAGGTGGGTCGCCGCGACGGTAAAGAGAATCCTCGCGGAAGCGACAAGAATGATATAGATTAGAAGGAAACCGCTCATTTGCGACCCTCTTCCGCGCAAAAGGAAAGGAGACAGGAAATGACACCCTACAGCAAACTCGGCGACGACATGGACGCGGTCATACGGTCCTTTGATACGAACCCCGCCGTCACTGAATGGCAAAGAAATATCTGGCGGCCGGAGGGCAAGAAGAAGGCGATCACCCATGACATGTTCGGGTGCGACCACGAAAAGGCCCTTTCCTTCGAGGACGGGACAAGACTGAGCTCCCTGAAAAAGAACAGCGCCCGCCGGTTCTGGGATTATGCGGGATGGCATGTTTTCCCTCCCGTTGAGGACGTGGCCCGTTTCTGCCTTTTCATGCATCTCGACCTTTACCGGACGGTGGCGCTCGTGCTGAAAGCCGAATGGGAGCGCTTCTTCGCGCACGAGGTGAACGGCTGGAGGGCCGCGGACGGGACAAGCCTTACCGATATCCTTCTCGACAGGGACGAGCACGCCCTGAGGGAGGCCCTTGCCCGGTTCCAGCCCCGGGAGGACCTCTATGACCTCGTCGGGGACCTTGCCGCCCGCCACGCGCCGGCGTCCGACACCGGCAGGCCTTTTCTTGAGGGACACACGCCTTCCACCTTCGGGGAACTGTTAAAAGAGATGCTCATGGGAAGGTATCATTTCCACTCGGTCCTGAGCGCGGAGGTCTCCCAGTTTGCGGCCCGGGCACGGGAGGAGTTCATCCTTCTTGTAGAAGGCACCGAAAAAGAGCAGCAGGCCTACGCCATCGAGAAGGCGCGGTGGGTATCCCTGCGGCAGGAGCTGGAAGACGTCTACCTGCTCATAGAGAACCAGCGTATCAGGAACGCCCACACCCGCCGCGAGTGGCTCGCCCTCTTCGGAAAGGAGGAGATCGGGCTCAGGGAGGCTGCCCTCATGCTGGAACGGTGCGATATGCGGCTTGACCTCAAGAAGGTGAACCCCGACTGGTCCCGTGAGGATATCGAAGAGTACATCGAGAGGGAAGAGGCGCAAAGGCAGCTCGAGCTCACGCGGCTTAAGACCGACACGGCTCTGGCTCCCCACCTCGTGAGGGTCTCAGGGGAGACGGGCACGGGCGGGAAGACCGTGGAGGCCGACCGGTACCTGAAGGAGTGCAAGACGGTGCTCCGGCAGATACGCAGGCTCCTCCACCCCGACAGGCTCATGCACCACCCCTCATACGGAAATCTCACGGAAGGACAGAAGGAGCGTCTTGAGGAGATGCTGCTCGCCGCCCTCGAGGTCCGGCCTGAGGAGCTGGGTTATCCCGAGGGGTACATGCTTCACGACATGCGCTCCCTCGAGGGTTTGAAGAGCGCCCTCACGCGGGTCGAGGCCATCCTGGGCAACCCGGGGGTCGAGATCGACGAGCGGCTCACCATCCAGGGCGAAACCCTGCCGGAGAAGCTCAAATGGCTGCAAAGGGAAGTGAGATTGCTCGAGGATGAGGTGCTCGCCGCGAAGGCGGAACTGCAGGCTCTCTTCGAGGATGAGGACAGGGTAAGGGAGCGGGCCATTCTCGGTGATCCGGGAGGCCACGACAAGGTGAGGGCCGACCTTGCTGCCCGCACCGGGGAGCTGAGGCGTGATGCCGAACGCCTGGAGCAGGCCTTCAACGCCCTTTTCGACGGGGAAGGAGAGCCGCGATGACCTTGAGCGACCTTTGCGAACTCGTGGCCCGGTACTACCCGGACGGCGAACGGACCCTTCCCCGGATCCTCTTCGTCTGGACCATGCACGACGAGGATGGCAACCTTGCCCTGCTCCTCACGCAGGCGAAGACGAAGGTGAGCATCTTCTCCCTCGCCGTCGAATCCTTCATAGAGGACCGCGTGGAGGAAGACCGGCGCGTCCTCACCCGGACCGTCGTCGAGACGCGCAAGAAACCCGTGACGGCGTACGACGTCCTGGCCACCCTGTGCGACAGCCCGGACCATCGCATACACCGGGCCCTTAAGTCGGCGGGCATCGACATGACGGCGCTGGCGATATGTGCGAAGCACGCCGGCTATGCGGCCCACCGGAAGATCCTGCTCGGTGAGCAGCGCGCCCTGCGCAACGACGGTGTCCTCCTCCAGTACGGCAGGGACCTGACAAAACTTGCCGAGAACGGGGATTTCGACGACCTCTCCGACCGGCCCGACGAGATCGACCGCCTCTTCGAGGTGCTCCTGAGAAAGAGGAAACGCAACGCCATGCTCACCGGCCCGGCAGGCGTCGGCAAGACCGCCCTCGTCGAGCTCCTGTCGCGGCGCATCGCCCGGCACCTCGCTCCGGCACGGCTCTTTCGGACCAGGGTATATGAGGTCAGCCTGGGCAGCCTCCTCGCGGGGACAACGCTCCGCGGCATGTTCGAAGAGCGGGTATCAAAGGTGATAGCAGCCCTTCAGGCCTGTCAGCCGGCGATCCTCTTCATCGATGAGGCGCACCTGCTCTGGGGCGCGGGCAGGGCGGAAGGGGCACCCATGGATGCGGCGAACATGTTGAAGCCCATCCTGGCCGGATCGAAGGTGTCCGTCATCGGCGCCACGACGACGGGCGAGTACCACCGCTACATCACCCGCGACCCGGCCCTGGCGAGGCGCTTTCAGCAGATAAAGATCGAAGAACCGGGAAGGGAGGCGACGCTCACCATCCTCACGCGCCACGCGCAAGGCCTCGAGAGCCACCACAGGATCAGGATCGGGACCGATCTCCTCTCCGAGGCCTGGCACGCCACGGAGCGCCACCTGTCGAACCGCACCCAGCCCGACAAGAGTGTGGATCTCCTCGACAGCGCCGCGGGTCTCGTCGAGAGGGAAGGCAGGGACGAGATGGGAATGGAGGACCTCTACCGGGTCCTCTCCCGCCAGACGGGGCGAATGATGAGCGCCCTCGGAGAGGGCAGGACGAGGGACCTGACGGGCCTCGAGGACTCTCTCAACAGGCAGGTGATCGGCCAGGAAGACGCGGTGCAGAGGGTCGTCTCGACCCTAGTCTCTCGAAGGTACGGGGAGGCTACCCCGTGCCGCCCCCTGGGGACCTTTCTCTTCTCCGGCGCCACCGGCGTCGGCAAGACGGAGCTTGCCCGGACTCTGGCACGGGAGTATTTCGGGAGCCAGAAGGACTTCCTGCACGTCGACCTCGCCGAGTACCCGGGGCAGGACGGCGTGCACAAGCTCATCGGGATGCCCTACGGTTCCGCCTTCGGGACGGCCGACGGCCTCCTCACCAGGTGGCTTGAGGAGAGGTCGAGCGGCGTTATCCTCTTCGACGAGATCGAAAAGGCACACCCCGATGTCTTGAGGCTCCTCCTGGGAATGCTGGACGAAGGAAGGATAACCTCCGGCATGGGAGAACGCTTCGATATCCGCCGCTGCGTCGTTATCCTCACCACCAACGTCCTCACACACCGTGACATCGACCGGGTCAAGCTGGGATTCTCGGCCAGCGACGACCCGTCAGACCCCTTCGCGCTCCTCGCGAAACACTTCCCCGAGGAGTTCCTGGGAAGGCTCGACGAGATCATAATCTTCAAGACACCGACGGTGCCTATCCTGAGAACGATCATGGGCCAGAAGCTCAAAGAGGCCGTAAGTCGCCTCAAGCATAAAGGCATCTTCCTCATATATGACGAGGACCGTCTCCTCGACCACCTGCTCGCAGGCACCGGAAGACCCTGGGCCGGAGCGCGGGACATTGCCCGCCTCATCGAGCGAAAGCTCATCCAGCCCATCGCCCGCCGCCTCATCGACTGCAACACGCAAGAATGGGTCTGCATCGAACTCACGGAGTCCTTCTACCGCTCGGGAACCCTGAATCCCCTGCCCCTTCTCCAGGACCCGGGTCCACCACCCGACTACCCCGACAACCCCGCAACGGCGTTGAACGCCCGACAATGACAAGGGAGGTAAGAGTATGGAAGACAAAGAGAACAAGAAGATCGGGGAACACAACTGCAACGAACACGTCCGCTACGATGGCGGCCAAAAGATCAACCGCGACGGCGTGCGGATATGGGTGGAGACATACTACTGCAGCATCTGCGGGAAGAGGCTGGACATCAAAGAGGAGATACTGGACTGAGAGGCGGCTTGAACCGTTTGAATGGCTTGAACCGCTTGAGCGTTAGAACCAAGAGAAGATGGGAAGGCTATCTGGCAGTCGCCGTACTCGCAGTGTCTTGAGAATGTGAAAATGCGAAGAGCGTCCCGAAAGTTGCCCCATTCTCCATAAGCCGAAACATGCGGACCGGCCAATCGGCAAGCGTCGAAGTCCGTCCTAGTCGATCTGTTTTTTTCATCAGTACAGTCGATTCCACGCCATGCCATGCAACTGGCATCCATTCTTATCAAGTACGGCTCAGGAACCTTGAGAACTGTCCTGTTCAAGGTTTCTCAAATATGCCTGTCCCTTTCCATCTCTTAGTATTTTGATCTTTGCCCTAGAAAACAGCCAATATAAGGGAATTTCCGACATGAGGCCGCAATTCTTGCAAGGAATCCGTTCCGTGAGGTACAGAACAGGAGCAGTCTTCTTGGTAATCTTTAATCTCGCATCACAATGAATGCATTTGAGAAGTTCGCCCATCTGCGAGTTCAGCATCCGCGCAACGCTCTGAGATCTACCATCCAAGAAAAGAGACTCATAGCACCCCAAAGTTGTCAAAACCAGATGGCCATATGTCGTCTCATTTACGGCCTGGATCTTATTAAATGCCTCAGTCGAAAGTTGCATGACGTAAATTAGCAGATAGGGCAATTTTGAGTACAGAAAATCATAGTAGCCGTTGTCATTCCGATCTTCGAAGACAAAGTTGAGCGAGTAATCTCCAGTCTTCAATAAATCGCCCATAGAAGTGACCAGATGAGTGGCTCTCTGCCATGTCGGTTCAAAACCGTTAGGATGCTTTTTTGAATAGATCATCGCCCAAATCACTTCAGGATCGAACATCTCGCTTGAGGGAAGTTGGCTTATGGCTCGCGACATCAGTTCAATTCGTCGCTCCTTGGTGACCCCGCTTAGTGTTTCATAATTCTTGGATTCAAACCTAGAGATGAAATCCGCGTCATCTGCCAGAATCCAAGCCAAGTAAAGCATGTGCTCTTTGAGCGGCTTCCGAAGCAAGGAGAAGCCCACAGAGAACTTGCGCTTCTCGAACGCCCTCAATGCCTGGTATAGGAAATCGAGCATATCGGCTGTCAAAGCAAGGGTGACATTGCCCAGAATGTGATGTCTATACGAGTCAACCAGGTTCTGTTCTTTCATCCACTGAAGGATGTCTACGCTGTCAAATTCCTGTTCTCGCCCTCGAATCGCCTCGCTAAATGCCTGGGAGACCACATTGTGAATTCCTTTTGTTTCATATTGTGTCAGCATATGCACTATCTGATCGTGGAGATAAAAACAAAACTCGTGCTTGCCCCAATAATTGCTGGGGATCAGGACCAGTCGATCTTCTTCAAGCAATCCGATAGATTGTACCACTCAGCATCCTTGAATTCTCAACGCACGAGAGTCTTTTCTTAGCATTTCTATCAGCATACAACGCATATCAAATGATATGCAAGAATCAGAATATGGTTCTCTGTGCCTCCCATTCAATGGAAAAAGAAAGTGAGTGCGCATCCGCTCGATGAAATGATGGAGTGGCCACTGTTGTATGCACGATTCAGGTAAACGCCGCGGGGGATAGATCCCGATGGGTTTCAGGGGCGTAGGGAGGGCTGCAAAGAAAAGAATGCTTATTCCAGAGACTTGACTGAACTAGTCGAAGGATTGGTAGTATTCCAGCTTAGGCCGAGCTAGTAACCTTTCGTTGGCATTAGTCAGTAACAGCTGTTTCATGGGCTTCAGGTGTGTGTTGAGAAACCCATTCTTCGATTAACCGAACAATTCTGTGTATTGGCTCAACCCGGATGAGTCGCTCATTGCTATCCCAACTTCGTTGAATTCCACAAAGTCGATAGACAATACCTCTGTTCGGATCTCGTTCAATCGAGAACAATGGGCCACCACTCATTCCGCTGACACTCTGAGGCTGTTCGTTACTATCAAGGAAAGGTAATACTTCCCCATAAATAGCCTCGGGGTCATCCCAGAAGTGGTTGAAAGGGTCATGGCCTCTATATGCTATCTTTCTTACGGGAAGGCAAGCGCAACGAGCGTGCAAGGACCGAAACACGCTGCTATCTCCAGTCTCCGCGCTCTCGATCTGACAGTACTCTTCTGGATATCCCAGTAGATAGTATCCGTCCGAGTTCTCAGTACCAACACCTCGCCAAATCTCTTCATTCATGATCTGGACATTGTTGTTTGTCAATAGCAGTCGAGCATTGAGTTCCGTCACCAGGCATGCTCCAAAATCGATATCTTGACTGTAATATGAAAACATGGGAACAGTGCCTATGCTAACGGGGATATTCGCGGCTCCGCCGATCTGGTACCTATCAAGCCAACGAGCTTGCAGAACTTCTATCTGGGGGTTTCTTACGATCTGCCTCATTTCTTCAATAACGTGCCCAGCGGTTATCCAGAACAACAATCTCTCATAGTAAAGCAAAAGACCGGTATACAGCGGGTGTTGTGTCTGATTGTTGCCACGAATCACAACAAAAAGCGGCAATAAGTGCCTTGAGAACCATTCCGATAATCTCTGACTCACGGCAGTGAATTGCCACCAATCATCGGGCAAATCCATCATCTTCTTAATATCTTCACTCATCTTGGGTACTTTCTATAGTATACCGGCTTTAGACTGAAATAGCCAGAGCACAGGCGATGTGAAGGGTGGGACAAAGGACAAAACTAGCCATCTGTTGTTGACCCTTCCGCGTTGCCACAATGCCACTTTAGTTCCGACTCTTCAGATACTGGCGGGTGCCAACTCTTTCCTTCCGGTCCATCTGGTCCGTTATCTTGAGCAGGGTCTTCATTTCAGACTCTTGTGAAATTTCCTTGGCCCTTGTCTTGTTACCCACCGTCCCGAAGGACCATGACCCCAGGGAGATGCCAGGCTTATTCTCTCACAAAGGGCGTATCATCCCTGAGCATCCAATAGATGATCTTCAGCGTCTCCCGGACCACGGCGACTCTGGCGGTGTTCTTCCCGTGCGTACGGGTGATGCGCGTAAACATCGCTTCCAGCCTCTCCGAGATCTTCGCGAAGTTGGCAGAAACTTTCGGGGCACCCTTTGCATTTTCACTTTCTCGATGGAGAGCATAGAACCTCACCACCCGAAGCTATCGCGGTTGGCTTTGCAGTGGAACGGGCAAAAGCTGGCCCGAGGGAGTAAGTGAAGTCTCCCGTAAACATCCACGGAATCCCAGAAAACGTTAGAATGTGAAAATGTGAAGGGTGTCCCCTAGCTACCCCTCATACCCCTCACGTAGAAAATTGTTTCGATTGATAATGCTTTTTGTGGTCTAAGTCCATATGGAATAACCCCCTCGGAGGATTAGGTCTACTATCGATGTCGACCACGAGGCCGATGCCGCCGGGCAAGTCGCTGCCGGGCAGCTGTCCGTATCGGGCCAAAACGCCCATCGATCTCAGCAAGAGTCTCTCGTGCTCCATACGCATCCATTTCGATCATTGCCTCGAAGATTGTAACGCCGGATTGTCGCGATGTTCCGCCTAGGCGATGAAGCGTAAGCGCGAGGTCTGTGAGTTGCGGAGCAGCCATGCTTGTTCCGGTCCGTATGTCTCCGAGTTCACCCCGCCAAGCAGCAATGAGCTTCTCAGCAATGGTTGCGACAAGCTCCGGCTCGTGAGGCAGCAGCGACTGAAGACGTTCCACCACAAAATTGGGCGGTGCCGCAGACATATCGGTGCCAGCGTCCGCCAACGTACGAAGTAATTCCACTGTTGATGAGTCGGGTGTGAGTTCATCGGTCAACCTGAAGAAATCCATCACTGCAGCCACAAGCGCCTTAGTCGCACCCTTCAGCAAGGCGACGAGCGTCTCACCGGCACGCCGCCGTAGCGTTTCATCGGACCACATGTTCACAGCAGCATACGCCAAGCCGATCTTTGTATCGTCGGTGCCGGAGGCCATAATTTCGTCCCGCGCCTGCGTCCAATCGGTCTTCTCCTTCACCATTGCTACCAAGCCGACTAGTTCGCCATAGGCACGCTGCAAAAAGACTTGTTCTGACCTGTGCCAATCGCCGATGAGGTCGAACACAAGCTTGTCGTCCCAACGCTGGGCATAGGCGAGAAAGATAACTGCTTCTCGGGTCGAGAGGATTTCAGGAAAACGGGAAAACAACTTGCGGAGAAAGGTCGACACTATCTGCGGCGTTGAGCCCCCGGCATTGCCTAATCTATAAAGGAGCGCCTTCCATACGTTTGGATCGCGCTCGCGGGACAAATGATCATCGAGAATCGCGAAATAACGATCGCGACCTGTTTCCTTCCTATTTAGTAGGATTGAAGCGAGCGCCGAGAGTATGTTGTAATTACCACCTGGTAGGGCCACAACGCTGCTATGGTCCCAAAGAATACTTCCTTCTTTGATGTCCTCATCATTCGTTCTTGATTGGAGACCGTAATCTTGCTTAACTTCCTCCTCTGGCGATGCAGGAGAAAGACTCAACCACTCAACAAGTATGCCGATCACCTCATCACTGATGTTAGCCCTTCTGCCCCCGATCTTTTCGAGAGCACGTGCAGCAGAATCCCTAAATTCCTCAGTCTGAAATCCGCGCGCATAGAGATCGACAAATGCCTCGATGACGCCGCTATCATTCGGTGCATCTTCGGCCATCGCATCGAGCGCATAACCAGCGGCTCGTTCCTGCTGACGCGGCTTGAACTGTCCCATGAGGCGGATTGCTCGACGGGGATCAGACCGCGCGAATTCAGCAAAGGCGCGAGACAACTGGATGTTGCCACCCTGCATCCAACGCGTTGGATGGTCCCAATTCGTGTTGTCAGGAATCTCGCGGAAGATCTTGAGGATGTCACGATCTTTCGCCTTGGTCATCGCTGCGGCTTCCATGGGCGAACCTATGGAGCCGCCTTGGATCTCACCTATCGAGCGGTCGAAACGGTCTCCCAACGCCCGTTGTTCGGTAGCCACCAATTCGCGTGTCTCTGGGGCCAGTCGTTCTACGCCTACGGCTTGAAGAAGGTCTTTTCTGGTCGCTCTAGCCATATTCGCGAACGTTCTGCGGAGTTCAGGGTCTTGGAGAATATGCTCAGGAACTGGGGGGTGATAGCCGAGAACCGCTTTTTCAAACCGACTAATTTCCTCATCCGACCAACATGAAGCACATGCTCGGATAAGATCGACCGTTGTCTGCCGATGTCCACGATTTGTGCCCAAATGGAATCGGCGCGGATCGAGAAGAATCCATTCGAGAGCTTTCGACGCCAACTGCTTTGCCGCGATTTGGTACCCGCGCGCGATCAGTTGCTGGACAACTAATATTTCAAAGCTTGAATTCTCATCGGCCCACTTGGAAAACTCGTCCGGCGTTTTTTTCGCGTACTCCTCGACAGCGATTTGAAGCGCGCTCATGATGGGTTTTTCCCGCGACGCCGATCCTCCTTCCGAGGGAGACGATTCGATCTCGATATAGTATTGGCTTTGGTACGTATACTTGACGTCATGACTTCCTGAGCGCGCGAGTATCTCTGAGAATACCGAGAGGTACCAATGCCAGAGGTAATCGAGAAAGGTCTTGGGAAAAGCTTCTGCTAGCGACGGAAGACCGTCCCATTCCATCGTATCTACTAGATGGTCAAATTCCTTCGATCGACTATGTTCAAGGTACCAAGAATGCTTCTCGTCCTCGGTGCCGTTCGCCGGAAATGGTGGTGGCTCAGGCTGGCGTTTCGCCTGAACAAGGAGGAAGTCAAGCTTAGCCAGAACGAGACGGATTGCGACCTCAGGTTGTTCTACCGCAACAGCCATCGCGGTGTTGTCTACCTGCCAAGTTGAGATTGGGCTACGCTTGAGGATGGTGACCGCAATCTCTTCAACTTCGTTAGTCCAGAAAGAGCATTCGTGTACCGCCATCCACGAGTGGTTGTCCCTCTCCGGATAGGGCAGCCAGCGTTCCTTGATGAGCCGAATGACACGATCGCTATCCGTCTTCCAGTTCAGCGCTAGGATTCGCAATGCCTGGCCCGCTTCGGCATCGGTACCGGACATCGCATCTCGTATGGCGGTGGAAGAGAAAGGAACGAACCATCCCGGGCTGTTACCTATCGCCGTGAGTCCGAATATGCGGAGCTCAGGTGTATTCAGCACCTCGGCCATACACATCTTTTCGAATTCGATCGGCTCGTTCACTTGGCCAAGAAATTCAATCAGAAGAAGGCGAAGATGACGTCGGAGGTCTGTCGTCTTCCAAATCTCTAGGAATTCTCGCTCGTAGGATCTGGCTTCGGCCCCACGCAAGTAGTTCATTGCTGACCAAACCTTTGCCCGTATGAACAATGAGTCTTGACGCTCTATAACGTATGTTGAAAGCAGACCTGTGTTTCCAATGAACGTTCTGGCTAGGATGTAGTCAAAAATCGTCTGGTGACTAAAAGCGACGCTAAGGTTGTTTTCCGACCGAACAATGAACCCCAATGCTTCAAGTCGTTTAAGGACATTGAGACGATCATCGAAACGCGAGGCCGCGAGCCAAAGAACCTCCTCCTCCGCCATACTTCCGGCCAAGTCTGAGGCAAGCGCGATAAGGCTCACGTTATCGTCGGCGGATGCAATCCGGTCTTGCCAAAGCTCTTCCAACATGGCCTGATAAGTGGTTAAGGGTTCACTCCGACCTGCACGTACAAGAGCAATGAATGTCTTCAGAGCCTGCGGCATACGCACTACATCTCGTGCCTTCTCAGGCCACCTATCAGTGTCGATTCCAACCTCAGCGAGCTGTTCTTTGACTTCATGCCATGGCGGAAGTGCCAGCATCACTCCCTCAGCTTCGACTGCTCGCAGTCGCACATCGTGATTGAATTCAAAGGCACGCGCAGAAAGCAAGACGTGAACGTTAGGAACTCCGCCGATGCGACGAACCAGGTTGAGGAGGACGTTCAATCGTCCGCTTCGGAGGTCGAGTTGGCTCGCGAGAGCATCCAGTTGATCAATGAAGACGAAGACTGGCTGCAGTGATGCAAGTTGGAAGATGAGTTCGCTGGGCAGGGCCGGCAGTTGCAGTTCGCGTTGCAGGTCGGGCTCGGTTCGGACGTCCGTTGAGAGGAGGTCCGCCTTCAAAGCGAGGACAGTAGCACCCTGACCCAGTAGGTCAGAGGCAATTTTAGAAAGTAGGGCCGATTTACCCGAACCAGGTTCCCCCAGCAGCACCGTAGAGCTTGTCTCAAGCTGAAAACGGGTCTCGATGTTGTCCCGCTCGGGCCGCTCCATCCACCTGCCGTTCGGAAGCGTCTTTTCCCAAGCGAGAAGACCTGCTGAAGCAGCGGCTAGCGCCTCTTTGGCGTTCTCTGCTTCGTGGACCAGTTCTAATGGTGTCGCACAAAGAAGGATGACTCCGCTATCCGCCACAGCTTTCCGAAGCTTCACCAAGTCCATGACTGCGAAATCGCTTTCGCGAACGCTCATCACGAGTCGAATAGACCCGAATATAATGTCAAGCAGGATCAGCTTCTCGTCATCGAACGCCTGCTTGAGGCGTTCGATGACGGACTGCACCTTCTCTTCGGGCCATTCCTCCTTCGAGCCCTCGAAGTCGAAAACAACTGCCATCCTACGCTCTTGAAGGGGTTGAGATCCTGCCGTTTCCGCGACCGCCGACTCCTGGGTTTCGCCAACCACCACGGGGCCTTCCGTTTTTGGGTAGTTGCTTAGAAATGAAAGAAGGCTGAACGCGAACGCTGCAGCATGAGCAGCCGCAATAGGCTGATGTTGCTCGTCATTTACATGATCCTTGCCAGCACACATGTCGGAAACGCCACGCACGATGATGGCTGGAGCGTTCTCGTAACGTGCAGCGTTCATCACGCCCCAACCTTCCATATCTACAGCACCGGCATCGTTGAAGTGGTAACGAAGAAATGCATATCGAGGCGACTTGTCACCAGCGACAACCTCTTCGCCGGAAACGATGCCCTTGATGAAGGCTGAAGGCGGAAATTGGCAGGGATAATCAGCCTTGTTTGGCAGACTCATGCTGACCGGAGCCCGTATCAGATCTATCCATTCACCCCGATAAATGAGGAACTTGGCAGCGTTTAGAAGCTCTGGTGCGGGGTCCAAACCGTGTGGCCTGGGGAGCATTTCCGTATCTTCGACCTTCGCAGAGTGGCCGTTATAAACGTAGTCGCCAACAACGACACTGCCGATTGGAATGTCCTCCTTCAACGACCCGGCAACACCGACGAACATCGACACTTGAAAGCCCCCGAACTCTTGAAAAGCCCTGCTTGTGATAAGACCTGCATCGATATTCCCCGGAGGCGTAAGAACATGGATGACGAGCCAATCCCCGGCGGGATCAGAAAACCGGCTATACTCATATATTGAGCCCTTCTCGCCGCTGAGTGTCTCTGGATTGGTAAGGTGCGCCTGCACCGCGAGGCTTTCGTAGCGGACGGTCGTGATGATTAGTGCGCGCCGGGGGTGGATGCCAAACTCTTCTCTTACGTCCTTTGGGGTACGGAAGGCCATTTTCTCCTACTGTGTCGGGTCGAGCATATTTGTGAGTCGGGATTACGGTTGTCGGACTTGACGCGAAACTCTCCGCTAGCGCCTTATAACTCCTTTTTTCTTTCAATTACCTGTCTATTCTCATTCTATGCTCCGAGTTATGCATGGTCAAGGGAAAGTTTCGTGTGAGCAACGGTTACGTGTGCAAGAAGAAGGCGAAGGTGAAACTCCCTTTCGTGTTATGGGGAATTGGGGTCCAATCTTTGTCTTTGACAAATCTATGGAGCAAGGGGGACGTCCCCAAGAAACCAAGAAACTCATCTGATAAGCTTCAACCCCTTCTTCTCTGCAATCCGTCTCCCCCTCTCTACGGCAAGGCCTATAGCCTGTCCGGAGATTGAGAAACGCGGGGGAATTGGGGTCACATCTTCATCCTTGACAAATCTATTTACCTGTTGGTCACACATCAGTGAGAATTCAAGAATAATGAAGGACACCGCGATCCCTCCGGTGAACGAGGAACGAGGGCAAGCCAGGAGTGTCTCTCCAGTTTTCTTGAAGCCTTCCTGAAGAGATCTATTTGCCGCCTTTGGGGGACCGAGAGAGGTGTTCCTTCTATTGAAAACGTCTATTCAACTCGCTGAGCGCGGGGCCCTGTCCCCGGGCAGCTGGTAGCGGAGAATCACGGGACCCGTTGCGGTTTCGGGGAGCGCGGACCGGGCACGGAAGTGCACGGGACCGATGCGCCTGACAGCACCGAGAAAGCAATCACCAACAAGTTACGTTCGCGGACTACCAGCCTGCACCCCGTACTCACCCCTCTCCGCGACGAGCATCGAGCGAGCCGAAATCGCTTAACGGGTGTGATCCGGAGCGTAGCTGTCCGGGGACAGGGTCCCGCGCGGACCTCACGTGAAGCACCCAACCGGAAATGTCAAACAGGAGATTTGCACCCACTTGCGTATTCCGATCCAATCCGACCACCGGTTATGATTCAATCCGACCAGGCAATATGAT
>LVAA01000167.1 GCA_001603955.1 Syntrophobacterales bacterium Delta_02
TTGATATAGAATGCACATAAATATCGGTTTTAATAGTGAAGTAAAGCTTTTTTCAGAGCAGGCGATAAAGAAGAAACAATAAATACCATATCTCGAAGGGGAGTCATGGAAAAGATTTGTATAGTCAAACGGAGAAAAACGACAGCGCAGGCGACTCAGGATCCTGTTGTTGAGATCCACACGGCTCCACCTGTCACAAGCCCGGTCCGCGACCAGGAAGTTACCGAGATAGAACAGATCCCCGAAGTGTCCGTTCCCGCTCCTGTTGCAGGTTCACCTGAGAGCTTCAACATCCAGGACGGAGACCATCTCATCTTCAAGGAAGTGGCGGGAGAGGAGGAGCAGATCTTTTCCATTCAGCTCAGTCCCCAGCAATCCGAGATCGTCCAGTCCATGAACTGTATAAAGGACCTCCTGAGCGGCAAACATCACGGGGTCAAAATGTCCATGGAACAGACGGCCGACGGGAGCACGGCCTTCAATTTCCATTTCAAGCCCGTCTATACCACACGCATGCTGAATCCCAGCGATGTTTCCACGATGCTCCAGATAAGCAAGAGCATGCTCTACCGCCTGGTGAAGCAGAAGGAGATCAAGAGTTACAAGATAGGGAAGCTCAGGCGGTTTCTCCTTGAGGATGTTGTGGATTATTTGAGTGGCAGTTTGCAGATGTAAAGAAACAGCGATCACGCTGTCTGGTGGGGATCAGACAGGCAGTGCCTGTCACTTGGCAGAAGGAGGAAACAACACATGTACACCGAGTACTGGGGCCTGAAAAAGCCGCCTTTCGACAATGTGCCGGATCCGTCGATGTATGTCGATTCTCATCTCTCAGTGGAAAACACTGTTGCTGAGACGCTCTTCGCGATCGAGGAAGGAAACGAATGCCTCACGGTGATCGTGGGCGATGTGGGTCTTGGCAAGACGTTGTCATTGCGCCTCATCCTCGACTCGCTCGAGCAGAGCAAGTACAAGATAGCCTTCGTGACGAACCCGGACATGTCCTTTGTCCAGATACTCCGCGAGATCATAGGCCAGTTGACGGGCAAGGAATGCGAGATCCGCGGAAAAACGGAGCTTCTCGAGGTGTTCAACAAGCTTCTCTTTGAAACGGCGGATGAAGGGAAGAAAGTCCTTGTCTTCATCGACGAGGCCAATGCCATATCGCCGACGAATCTCGAGAGCCTGCGGCTTCTTACGAACATGCAGGACGATACGAGAAATCTTTTCACCATAGTCCTTGCCGGCCAGATGGAGCTTGCAAAGAGGCTCGAGCACCCCAAGAGGGCGAACCTGTTCCAGCGCATCGGTACGTACAACAGGATCGAAAAGATGGACAGCGAGGAGCTTGTCAGGAATTACGTCGACTCCCGTCTGAAAATGGCGGGCGCCACGAGGCAGGTCTTTACGGATGACGCCGTCCGGAGACTTTACCAGTACTCCGAGAGTGGAGTGCCCCGTCTTATCAACAAGATAGCGAAGCTATGCCTGAAGGCGGGGGAAACGAACAACTTTGACGTTATCACCGGAGACATCGTCCAGCAGATCGGCCAGCGTTTTCTGAAGATGACGGGGCCCGCGGTACAGAAGCGGACCATGAAGGAACGGCCTGTGAGGAAGGCAAAGGCAGCCGGGCCGCCCGTCGTGGAAGCACCACCCACCGCCGTGCCGCCGCCCGAAAGGCCCGTGATGGCAGCGCCACCGCCGCCACCTCCACCGCCACCTCCACCGCCACCGGTACCCGAGAAGCCTATGATGGCAGCAGCGCCACCGCCACCTCCTCCTCCACC
>LVAA01000041.1 GCA_001603955.1 Syntrophobacterales bacterium Delta_02
GTCCAAGGGCTTCCTGTACACGGACCACACGTACTCCCTGTATGAGAGGATACGGGAAGGGGCGTGAAGGCAACGGAAACATACATCTTCGGGTTTTGAGATAGCGGGGATTCCAACGCCGGACAGTGGAGGGAACATGGGAACATCAAAAGCTAATGGTCGTAAGATCGCCTATGTCGGGATGAGTGCGGACCTTGTTCACCCCGGCCACCTGAATGTTATTCGGAGGGCCGCCGAACTGGGCAGAGTGGTCATCGGCCTCTTGACGGACGAGGCCATAGCGAGTTACAAGCGGATGCCTTTCATGACCTTCGACCAGCGCAGGATGGTGATCGAGAACATCAAGGGGGTCGACAGCGTGATCCCGCAGGCAACCCTGGACTATGTGCCGAACCTGGAGGTTCTGAGGCCCGACTACGTTGTCCACGGTGATGACTGGCGGGAAGGCATCCAGGCGAAGACGCGGGAACGGGTCATCAGAACTCTTGAACAATGGGGCGGGCAGTTGGTAGAGGTGCCGTACACCAAAGGTATTTCTTCGACGGGCCTTCAATCTGCCATGAAAGAGGTGGGCACGACTCCGGACATCCGGCTCAAGTCCTTGAGACGTCTCATCCAGGTGAAACCCATCATCCGGCTCCTTGATGTCCATAGCGGGCTGACGGGGCTGATCATTGAAAACCTTTTCATTGAGACGGGTGAGGGCCGCCGCGAGTTCGACGGCATGTGGGCGAGCAGCCTCACGGACTCCACGGCGAAGGGGAAACCGGACACAGAGGCCGTCGACATAACATCGCGGATGGTCACCCTGAACAACATCCTGGAAGTGACGACCAAACCGATCGTTTTCGATGGCGATACCGGCGGCCGGACGGAACACTTTGTCTTTACCGTGAGAACGCTGGAACGTTTGGGCATCTCGGCGGTTATCATCGAGGACAAGGAAGGGCTGAAGAGAAACTCCCTTTTCGGGACCGAGGTGGAGCAGACGCAGGCGAGCATTAAGGATTTCTGCGAGAAGATCCAGGAGGGCAAGAGAGCGCAGGCCACAAAGGATTTCATGATCATCGCCCGCATCGAAAGCCTCATTCTGGACAAGGGCATCGGGGACGCGGTGGTTCGCGCCAAGGCCTACCTTGAGGCCGGAGCGGACGGTATCATGATCCACAGTCGGGCAAAGACGCCGGACGAGGTATTCGCGTTCTGCAGGGAATATGATTGTCTCGACAACCCCAAACCCCTGGTGATCGTGCCGACGAGCTACAGTCAGGTCACGGAAGACCTGTTGGTGAAGCATGGCGTCAAGATCGTCATCTACGCGAACCACTTGATGCGTAGCGCCTATCCGGCCATGGTGCAGACGGCGAGGTCCATCCTCCAGCATCAACGGGCGGCGGAGGCAGACGGTCAGTTGATGCCCGTCCGGGAGATCATCGAGCTCATACCGGGAGGAAATGGAAATGGTAAAGCCCGCCGAGTTCTGTGAGGTCTTGAAGGCCCGGGGTATCAGCTTTTTTGCGGGTGTGCCCGATTCCCTGCTGAAGAGCCTCTGTTCATACCTCAGCGACCGCAGTCAGCCTGGCGAACACGTCATCGCCGCCAACGAAGGCAATGCCGTGGCCCTGGCCGCAGGGCACTACCTCGCCACGGGGAGGGTGGGTGCCGTGTACATGCAGAATTCGGGGCTTGGAAATACAGTCAATCCTCTCACATCCCTGATGGATCCCCAGGTTTACCGGATTCCCGTCCTGCTGATCATAGGGTGGCGTGGTGAGCCGGGAGTCAAGGACGAACCGCAGCACGTGAAGCAAGGGCGCATAACCACGGACCAACTGGAACTGCTGGAGATCCCTTTTCACATCCTTGAAGCAAACAGCGTTCTCCATGAAGTCATGGCGAAGGTGTTCTCGGACCTGGAGAGCGTAAATGCCCCCGTCGCTATAGTTGTTCGAAAGGACGCTTTCGCGAACCATGAATCTCATCGCAAGACCAGACAAAGAACTACCTTCAAACGGGAAGCAGCGTTGAAAATGGTCCTTTCCCTGGCGGATGCGAAGGATATCGTGGTTTCGACCACGGGCAAGACATCCAGGGAGGTCTTTGAGATCCGTGCCGAACGTGGCGAGGGACAGCAGGATTTTCTTTCCGTGGGATCCATGGGCCACACTTCCTCCCTTGCCCTGGGGGCAGCCCTCGGGAAACCGGAGCGCCGGGTGATCTGCCTCGACGGAGATGGTTCCCTGCTGATGCACATGGGTGCCCTTCCGATAATCGGTAGCCTCAAGCCGAAGAACTTTGTTCACGTGTTACTGAACAACGCCTCCCATGAATCCGTAGGCGGGCAACCGACGGTGGCGGATCGTATCGATTTCAAAAATGTGGTGCTGGCCTGTGGCTACAGCCACTACTACAGGGCGACCGATGCCGCCAGCCTTTCGAAATGCTGGCAGCAACTGAAGGACCAAAAGGGACCGGCGATGCTGGAGATTGTTGTCTCCAAGGGATCCAGGAAAGATCTCGGCCGACCGACCACCACCCCTGAACAGAACAAGCAGGCCTTCATGGAGCATGTAAATGGTTGACCGCGTCAGGGCCTATCGCTGGTTCCACCACAACCCCGTGCAGGTGTACGCGGGCGCGGGTGCTTTCAGGCAATTTTGCCAGCTCGTCCCTGAAGGGAGGAGTCTTTTCGTCACCTCCGGGGGTTTCACCACCCGCGGCCTGACCGAAAAGATCCTGGCGCAGCTGGGTGCCGACGATACGATCGTGCACGACAGGGTCAGACCCAACCCCGATCTTGATGACCTCGATGACGCAACAGCCGAATACAGGGACGCAAAGATCGCCAGTATTCTGGCACTCGGAGGCGGAAGTGTCCTGGATACCGCAAAGATCCTGTCCGTGACCCTTGCAAACAGGACCAGATCCTCTCTGGCGGAGATATTTCGCCAGGGCAGGAACCGGAAGTGGCCGGAAAAGATCCCGGTGATCGCTCTTCCGACAACGGCGGGAACAGGTGCCGAGGTCACGTCATTCGCGACGGTCTGGGACAGAATAGGCAAACAGAAGTTCTCTCTCGATAACAGCCAGCTCTTCCCGCGGTATGCGCTTCTCGACCCCTGCCTGACGCTGACGCTTTCATACAGGGAGACCCTGTACGGCGCTCTCGATACCATGTCCCACGCCCTCGAGTCCCTGTGGAACAGGAAGAGAACGCCCGTCAGCCAGGCCTTGGCCGTGCAATCGCTCAGACATGTCAATGATGCCTTGAGAGATGTTCTTGAAGAACCGGGTAGTGTGAACAAAAGGGCGCAAATGCAGTATGCAAGCATGCTTGCCGGACTGGCGATCAATCAGACGAGGACCGCCATCGCCCATTCCATGTCTTATCCACTCACGACGTATTTCGATGTGCCCCACGGTCTGGCATGCGGCTTCTCGCTTTCCTCGATCCTGAGGCTCGTAAATGCCCTTGGGGTTCTGCCCGAATCCGGCCCGTTCCTGAGAACCATAGAGGAACTGCTCGACAGTCTCGGCCTGGAGGATGAAATGTCAGGGTACGCGAGTTACGAGGAAGTGTCCGGTGTGATCGACAGAATGTATACTCCGGCCAGGGCCGGCAACTTCATCGTCGACATCGACAGAAACGGCATCGAGTCCATCCTGAAGGAGTCCTTTCGGTGTCGGTCGTCATGCAGGGGCACGGCCTGAAACGGGGGGGATGGTTCTCAGGTGATCAAGGTGGAGATAGTCCTTACGGACTCCGGCGAGACGCGGGAGAAAGCTCCCTTCCATGTCGGTCCTGTCCTTGTCGTGCGGGACGTGACAGAACATGGAGAGACCATCGATCTCGGTAAGGTAAAACTGGTTGGCCCGGACCGGCAGAGGATTATAGAGGAGACGGAACGTGTTCTAGACAGTCTCAACGAATATCTCAGAACGGTGGATAAGGACCCATCCGTGAACGGCGCGGAACGCAAGCGATTAAGAGCGAAGCTCATCCCCTCCCGCAGTGCTTCTCAGTAACCACAGGAGACCACTTTTGTATCCCAGGCAATCCATAAAAATAGCTTTGAGCTTCTTGCGGCATCCGGTCTATACAGCACACGCGCTGACGAATCAAGGCAATACCGACGACACGAGAGACCTGGAATCATGCATTCGCCGGGGTGCCAATTGGCTCTTGCGCGCTCAGGCCATGGCGCTTGATGGTGAAGGCTACTCCCGCCGGTACAGTCTTATCAGGGGGTGGGACCGCTCTTATGTCGAAACGACAGGTTATATAGTCCCCACCCTCCTGGATGTAAGCCGGGTGCTCGGCGAGGACAGATACAGGGAGAGCGCATTCCGCGCCGCGGAGTGGTTATTGACAGTGCAAACGGCGGAGGGCGCTTTTACTGATATTGACAACTACCGTCCGCAGGTGTTCGACACTGGCCAGGTACTGCTGGGCCTTAACAGGATGTTTCGCGAAACAGGAGACGAGCGCTATCTCGTGAGCCTTAAGAAGGCGTCGCGGTGGTTGGTAGACACCCAGGAACCGGACGGCTCCTGGGTGCGCTTTGCTTATAACGATCGTCCCCATTCCTATTACTCAAGAGTTGCTGCGGCGCTCATAGAGGCCGGCCAGCTCTCGGGTGTTGAGGAGTTCATCTCTTCGGGCATCAGGAATCTTGAGTGGGTCGCGGGACAACGGCAAAGGAATGGATACTTCCGTCACTCGGAATTCAAGGCGGGTGAGGACGCCTTTCTTCACACAATAGCGTATATCTTCGAGGGATTCTCGATGGCATTCAAGTCTACAGGCGAGAAACGCTGGGCCGACTTCCTCATCGATGGAGCCGAAGCGCTGGCCGGACTGTCGAACCAGGACGGATTGCTCTATTCGCAATATGACAGGGAATGGAGGACGCGAAACGTGGAATATTGCACGACCGGGCTCGCGCAATATGCCGGCATTTGCTTTGACGTTGCCGATATCTTGGGCGAAAAAGCGTTCCGGGACCGGGGCGTGAGAGTTGTGCGCCAGTTGATTCGTTGGCAACAGTCAGGCGGTCCAGACATTGACGGAGCGATACAGAGCAGCGTACCGCTTTGGGGGCGCTATGGTGGTATGGCTTTCTACAACTGGAATGTGAAATTTCTCATTGAAGGCGCATTGAAAGGTGCCTCCTCATGAACGATGGGTCATCGGTCAGCAAAGATGCTGTGATTAACAAGAACATCAAGTTGAGTGTCTTCCTGGGTCCGATACGGATGCTAATACCCGCCTTGCTTAATCTTGTTCTTTATGCCTTGCTCATTAAGAGCGGCGGGATAGAGTTAATAGGTTTTTGGGCGTCCATTCAATTGATCCTGTTTTATGTCGGCGCGTTTGACCTGGGTTTCGGAAAACTTATCCAGCAGGAAGTGGCAGCTGTAAGCATGTCATCTGCGGTACTGGAGAATCATTTCAGAGCCTTAATTGCACTGTATCTCCTCGGTGGCCTGATATTGAGCTGTCTCGTCCTTTGCTGGGGAAACAGTTGTCAGGACATGTTGGGCGATTACGGACGAAATGTCTATGGTATGTCGGTAAGCAAATTACTGATCGCGGTTACTATTTCAGCCGTCCTGACCATGGTATGCAATCTCCAAAGTGCTATCCTTATTGGCAACCACAAACTGTACTATGTGCAATCGGCTGAGCTTCTCCAGTCCGTAACACACTTTATCGTTTCGGTTATCGGGATAATGTCGGGGTTCCCTGTTGGTGGCCTGGTGACGGGCTTGTTCCTGTCCGTTCTAGCTAAGACAGCTGCGACGTCCCTTATGCTTTACCGTCATCATCCAGATCATTTCTGGCTGGGACCAAGGTTTATGAAGATCCCGTCTGTTCTTCGACTCGGCCGGCGGGCAAAATACTTTTCACTTTTGTACATTACGGAGTACTTCAGATATCCTCTGATCAGATTGATAATACTATCGACGCTGGGCACTGTGCCGCTGGGAGTCTATGATATCGCAAACAAAATACCACAGATGCTAAGGGATGCCTTTGGGTCAGGATTGAGCGCCATGTTCCCGGCTTTTTCATCGTGGAAGTCTTCGAATACCAGTTCCTCTATTCGAACCCTTCGAATGTCCCTCGTCTACATTTCAACAACGAGTGTTTTCCTGCTCGGCCTGTATTATGCCTTTTGCAGCCAGATACTCTCGTTTTGGATAGGCAACCGTGCTTGTCTGGAGGAGATCTATAGTGTGACGAGAGTGTTGACGGCATGGTGGCTTATATCCAGTTACATGATACCATATTGGTGGGCTGCATTGGGCTCCGGCTTTGTGAGGTTTTGCAGCATTCTCTACTGCTGCCATGTAGCGGTTTTGATCGTTGCGTGGACGATAGGACGTACACATGGTTTCGGTTTGCTTGACTACGCGTGGATTCTTCTCGTTTCGGGATTCATGGTCCAATGCGTTTTCCTCATCTATCTTGAAAAGAAAAGCCGGATGGTTTCATGGTCCTTGGCCGATAAAGAAACAAGGGCAATAGCGGTTTCCTCAATTGCTGTTTCCCTTACGATCCTGATCCATTCGAGTCTTTTATTCGTTGTTTCTCCGATTATCGATCGGTATCTCATAGTTGGAATATTCGCGTTGTATTTCATTACGATCGCCGTCATAAAGAAGGAATGGTTGCTCACGGTGATACGATTGTACTGCCGAAGCAGACATCAATTGAGGATTGGCCTCAGAAGCTGGTTCTAAGTCCAGCATTGAGTTATCCGGGGCTCCGAGCTCAAGACCGGGGGGTGATCAATGAATGCCGGCATATCTGACACAGCGTGTTTGGCTAGGAAGATATATTTCCTTATGGTAAGCAAAGTACTGGGATTGTTTATCCCAACCA
Organism: Syntrophobacterales bacterium Delta_02; assembly: GCA_001603955.1. Lineage (GTDB taxonomy): Bacteria > Desulfobacterota > Syntrophorhabdia > Syntrophorhabdales > Syntrophorhabdaceae > Delta-02. The sequence continues at coordinate 6,890 of LVAA01000041.1, forward strand.
ATCAGAACAAATGGATATTTGGATCCGAGATGGGCCATTCCTATTCAAGCAATTCCAAGTATCTCTTCAATTTCATTAGACAGGAGAAGAAGGACATACGCGCCATATGGATATCGAAGCGCCGGTCTGTGGCTCGCAAGATATTGGAGGAGGGCGGAGAGGCGTGTTTCAACTTCTCGCACAAGGGAGTTTTTCATTGTGTCTCTGCAGGTACCTATTTCTGCAGCACTGACCCGAGCGACATAATGCTTGTACGTGTCCGGACCTGCAGAATCATAAACCTGTGGCACAGCGTGACGATCAAGAAGGTTGTATATGATAGATGGCCGGAGAGAGTAGAAATATCGTCATGGAGACGTGCCCTTCGGTCCTTGATGGGAAGGCCTACCTTTGAAGATGTTGACCTGCATATTGCCACATCGGAGTCACAGATAAAGGTGCTTTCGTCGGCGTTTAATTCCAGCAAGTTCGCTATTTGCGGGCAACCAAGAGAAGATGTGCTGTTTACCGGAGATGTGTCAGTGATTGCGCAAAGAATCAAGTTGTATTTGGAGATAGGCAATAAGAAGCTCGTCCTGTATATGCCCACGCACAGGGACTATGGAAACGGCAGGATATGTCCCACGATATTCCGGGACAATGCTGAAGCAAAAGAAATCTTGGAACGGCATAACGCGGTGGCATTCACAAAGAATCATATCAATATGCAGAAGAAGGTCCGACCGTACATCGATAGAAGGGGAACGGTCCGTGAGATCACCTTGTTGCCGATCGATACTCAGGAACTACTTTGCGCTGCTGACGTTCTCATAACGGATTATTCAAGCTGCTATGTTGAGTACCTTCATTTGAACAGGCCTGTTATTTTCTATCATTACGACAACTATACAACCGAAGACAATGCGGTGTATTTCCGTGAGAAGGATATAATGCCCGGCCCCATTGTAAGAAATGAAGAGGAATTACTTAATGCCATCATAGCTGCTCTTGGTACCCCGTTCCTATATTCCGCGACAAGAAAGAAAGTTCGTGATTTCTTCTATAAACACCAGGATGGAAATTCCAGCGATCGCGTGTATCGTCAAGTGGCCTGTCAGGAAGGTACGCTCTTACCAGGTGTGAAACCGGCATAAAGGACATGTTGCGGAGGGCATCATTGCTTGACCGAAGGAAGTATAATTGGCTTGTTTGTGCCGGCAGCGGGTTTCTCCTGTTTTCCACGGCCGGAGAGTTTCTTCTAAGGCAACAGATCGGATTTCCCTATAACCTGCAGGAATTATGGTTGCTTGTTCTGTTGCCCTTTGTCCGTCCAGGAAGAGTGATGAATAATGCCATTCGCATGCTGCTTTCCCCTTCCTTCCTGTTCCTGATATGCCTTATCTGGATGTTCCTGGCAATACCAGTATTCAAGGGTTATCCCTTGTATGATGTATTGAGATCGGCGAGGCCGGTCTTCTATATTGTTATCACGGCCAGTTATTTCTCTAGACACCCCAATTCATTGTCAATCAACTCATTGTATTGGCTGTGTGTGGGGGCAATGATCGGCGACATTTATGCGACTGCCGCGGTCCTGGATAACGCAGCGGCACTGACCTGGGGTCAAGACGAGTTCGTGCATGGAATGAATATCACGGCAATATTCCTTGCTGTGAGCTGTGCGATCTTAAACCAGCGAAGCATGCCTATCCTCCTTGCATATTCGCTGGCCACGGCCGTTATTATTCTGTCATCTTTTCGCATCAATCTCATTGCTTTATTGAGCGCTACAATCTTCTCCACCGGTCTTCTGCTGATGAAGATCAAGAATAGCTACACAAGAATCATGCTTTCTGTTAAAGCCGGGTTTGCTTTCAGCGTGGTAGCGGTGTTTTTCTATAGTGTCTTTTCGGAGTTCCAATTCATTTGGTACAGATTCTTTGAGCGGTCCTCTATGCTCTTGGGGGGCAATGCCTCCTACAGCGAGGATGATATCAGGCTGGAAGCGGCAGTTGATTACATTCGTTCTTTGGATGCGGTTAGTTGTCTGCCAAATGGGTTCATAACCGTCGCCAGGGATCTGATCAGTTTTCATTATGATTTTCCCATTGCATACTTCATAGATACTTACGGTGTCGTGATCAGCCTGATTATGCTGTTCTTCTTTGTGAGATTGCTTTACGTTTCGTTTTCTGGCCTACTCTGCAGCGAAAGATTGGATGTGTGCTCTATAGCGCGGCTCTACATCCTGTTTTTCCTCCCCCTGCTCTTGTTGCTGAATGGAAGGGTCTTCTATGTTATGAGCGAGAGCATACTCTTCGGGATCATTTTGGGCATAGCGTCTTCCGCGTTGGATATGCCGTTAACATACTCGATTCCCTCGTATGAACGTGCTCGCGCGACGTCCCGCCTAGAGGCTGCACTGGGGTAGCAAGCCTGAGCCACGGACTCAGTCACACAATGGTAGCCGACGAGACTGGAAAACTCTTCAAGTTGTTCCAATCGTTCTGTTTACGGATGAGATCGCCGAATTTCCTACGAATGCTCCAGCAACCGACGATAGCAGAACTATCCGATCTGCGCGCTGGAGACGTCCTGTTGGATATCGGTGCTGGCCCGATGAATAATGCAATAGCGTTGAAGAAGAAACTGGGTAAGGCATGGGTCATCGCAATTGATCTTTCATTCAAGGCCACGGATAGGTGGTGGGCGCAGATATGTGGGGTGCAAGTTGTTGTTGCCGACGGATGTGCGTTGCCTTTGCATAGTTCATCGGCTAATCGTATTTTGATGTCAAGCTTGCTGCAAATGGTGCCTGACCCGTCACATCTTCTCAAAGAGTGTCTGCGCGTATTGAAACCTGACGGTCATATTGTCTTGAGTGTTCCAAACCACTACCAGTTCATACCGAAGCTTCTCCAATCGACGATCGGTTCTGCTGTCACCAGGTTACTCGGATTGTCTTACACGCATCAGAGATTGGTTTCTCAGCTAAACAAGCTATTCGGGGTGGGAGGGCCTCAAGGCTATTATTCGACGGATGAATTGATGGAACTGCTCAGATCGTCAGGATTCCGCATCACCCACCACAGGTACGCGCCGGGCCGCCTCGGCTCCCTGTTGTGGGAACTCGGGGTTCTTGCTTATCTCAGGTTCGGCAACATCGCCTTTCATCTGCTCTTTCTCGGTTACCCCTTTGCCCGGTTTTTCGACACCGTTGTCAGGCCGACAGCCGGCAGCGAACATATCGTGAGGATGGTGCCAGCCGATGAATGCTGATCCGAAGCCTTTGGTGAGCGTGGTCATACCTTCCTACAATCAGGGCCGGTTCATCGGGGACACGATCGAGTCGGTCCTGAAGCAGGATCACGGCGCGATCGAGGTCATCGTTATCGATGGAGGCTCACGAGACGAAACGCTGGATGTCCTCAAGCGCTACGCGGCCCGGATCAGCTACATCTCGGAACGGGACAGGGGCCAGTCAGACGCGATCAACAAGGGTTTCCGGCGCGCGAGGGGTGATATTGTCACCTGGCTCAATTCGGACGACCTCTATCCGGACCGCAGGGCGATCGGTGTGGTTGTTAGGGAGTTTGCGCGGAACCCGGAATGCGATCTCATCTACGGCAACTTCCTGGAGATCGATGAGGGCAACAGGGTGCTCAGGATGTACAGGAGGCCCGGATATTCCCATCGGAGACTGCTCAGGATTGGCTATATCTCTCAACCGTCAACGTTCTTTCGACGTCGTGTCGTCGAGAAGATGCGCGTGAGGGAGGACCTGCAGTACGCAATGGACCTTGAATACTGGCTTCGCGCCTACCGCATGAACTTCAGGTTCAGGCACATCGATTTCCTTTTGGCCGCGGAAAGGCTTCATGGCGATGCGAAATGTGTCGGGAGAAGGCACGAGATGATCGCGGAGGCCCGCTCCGTCAGGGTGGACTACGGAGCTGTCTTCGACCGGAAGCACGCCTTTCGCCGCTTTGTTGACCGGATGCTCCTCTATCTGGTCAGGCTGTCCGGGATACCCGAAGTGGTCCATTACCGGAGAAGCACGGACCGTCTGACGGTTCCCCTCACCTTTGATGGAGCGATCGCGCGAACCCTGCTTTTTCGAACCCTGTTCTGAGGTCATGCCGGTGAAGCCGTCATACAGGTTCAGCTACATCACGCCGCCCGTAAATGGCGGACAGGTGATCTTTCGCTTCCTCTCCACGCTGATCGTGCGCGCACTTTCGCGAACACCCGTCACGCCGAACCAGGTGACGATAGCCCGCATGCTCGTCGTCATCGTTTCCCTCTACCTCTTCAGCCTGGGAGACCCGGTCAGTCTCCTGTGGGCAGCTGGGCTCTTCTATCTCTTCGAGGTGCTCGACCATGTTGACGGGGACCTTGCCCGGCATACGGGCCGTCTCTCCAAAACGGGGCCACTGCTCGAGCAGTTTATCGACACGTGGTCGTCCCGCCCCTCGAATGTCTTCGGTTTCTGCGTTGCCCTCGGCATGTACAATGAGACGGGGCGGCTCACCGGTTTCGTCCTTTTCGGACTCACGGTGCTGGGCCGCTCGCTCTGGTTGGAATACCGTGACCACTTTGGCTGGCTTCGGACGGCGAAGGATGATGCCCGCGGATACCAGGGCATTCTCCGCGCGCCGTCGTTGAAAGGCGCCCTGAGGAATCTCTTCGAGGTCCTCTACATCTGGAACAACACGTTTCTTCTCGTCGCGGCGCTCGTCTACGTTCCCCTTCGCTCCCTCTTCGGGTTCGACCCTCTTGTAGCCGGATTTTCGATCGTGGCGTTCCTCAACAACATACCGTGGATCGCCATCCTTTTTCGCGGGTTCCATCGCGCCCGCCTGGAGGAGTCGTGATGAACAGGATCATGACCACTGGATTATGAACATAGGCTGCGTGACAAGGCATCCTTACCCGACGGATCAGGAGGTCCGGGTGACGAAGTTTGCCAGGACCCTGAGTTCCCGCGGCCATGAGTTCTACGTCTTTTGTCCGGACAGTGGAACGCAGGCACCGCAGGAGTTTTTCGTGTACGGGCGGATCGTCAGATTGAAACCGTGGACGGAAGGACGTTTCGGCAGGCTCCTCGTCGCGCCCCTGCCGCTGAACCTTATCTGGGTCTGGTGGCTCCTCAGGCGTTTCCGGGAGAACTCGATCGATCTCGTCATCGTGCGAGACCTGCGGCTCGCGCTGCCCGTCTTCCTGGCGGCCCGCCTGTGCGGAATAGCGGCGATCCTTGACCTTGGAGAGCATTATCCCGGTATGATGGAGATCATCGGCAAGGAGAAGTTTGCACATCATATTATTCGCAACCAAAGGCTCATCGGCTGGCTTGAGGCTGTTTCGGTGCGGATGGCCAGTATCGTGTGGGTGGTTGTGGATGAGAACAGGGAGAGGCTCAAAGGGTATTCCTCACGCATTGAGGTCATAAGCAACTATCCCGCCAATCAGGGCACGGTCCGTCAGAAAGTGCCCGTGAGGCCATTCTCCCGTGATGGCAATCCCATCAACCTCGTGTCGCTCGGGCTCATCGATGCCATTCGCGGCCTGGACATGGCCGTTGATTCCCTCTTGATCCTCGCCAGGACCCTTGGAAATATCAGATTGCTTATCTATGGGGACGGGCCGTTTCGCTCGGTCCTTGAGTCCCGGGTAAAAGCGCTGGGACTCACGGACAGGGTGGTCTTTGCCGGCTGGGTGCCCGGATCCATGCGTTTCGAGGTGTTGCGCCGGGGTGATATCGGGCTGATATTGCACAGGGTCTGCAACCTGACCCGGCACACGATCCCTAACAAGCTCTTCGACTACATGAGCGTGGGCCTGCCCGTTGTCTCGACGCGGCTCGGGCCCATATCCCGCATTCTCGAGTCCGAGAGGTGCGGTATCGTCGTGGACGAATCACCGGAAGGCGCGGCCGAGGGGATCGCGGAGCTGATCGTGGACTGGAGAAAGCGTGTCCTCTATTCCGAGAACGGTTACAGGGCGGCGCAGTTCCGCTACAGATGGGCATACGAGGAAGAGAAGATCGTGAGAGACATCAGCTCCCTGACGGGAAGGGCCTGTTGATACGATGCATCCACTGTTAAAGAAGGTTTTCAAGGCGTTCCAGCTCCTGTCGGCGGAAGAATACATGCGGGCGCTGGAGCGGGGTGTTGCCGCGGCGATAGAACATGAGAGGCTGCTCAGTTCCCTCGATTGCGGCACGATCGTCGACATAGGCGCCAACAGGGGGCAGTTTGCGCTGGTGGCAAGGCGTTGCTTTCCCGTCTCCACGATCATCTCCTTCGAACCGCTCGGCGACCCCGCTGCGATGTTTCGCAGGATCTTCAGGGGGGACGAAAGGACGATCCTCCACGAGGCCGCCATCGGCTTTCTTTCCGAGGTGCGTACGATGCATGTCTCGCGATGCGACGATTCTTCTTCATTGCTGCCCATATCTGCCGTGCAGACAGGCATATTCCCGGGGACTCAAGAAATCTCTACCCTCGATGTCCGGGTGGCCCCGCTTGAGGAGTTCGTTTCGGCCGGTGATCTCGTCGCCCCGGCTATGCTTAAGCTCGATGTCCAGGGTTTCGAGTACGAGGCCCTCATGGGGTGCGAATCTCTTCTCAACTATTTCTCGTACGTCTATTGCGAATGCTCCTTCCTGGAGCTGTACTCGGGCCAGAGGCTGGCACGCGAGGTCATCGACTGGCTCTCGGCCAGGGGCTTTGGCCTTGCGGGTCTTTACAATCCATACTACGACCGGCGGGGAAGGGCCGTTCAGGCCGACCTTCTTTTCGGCCGGGACGGTGAAGATCGGGGGGGTTCCGATGAAGATCCTTATTTACGGTATCAACTACGCCCCGGAACTGACGGGCATCGGTAAGTATTCCGGGGAGATGGCCGAGTGGCTTGCCCGGCGGGGGAACGAGGTGCGGGTGGTCACCGCGCCGCCCTATTACCCGCAGTGGCGTGTTTCTGAAGGATACAGCACTTGGCGGTATCGTCGTGAACGGCTCCGCGGCGTAGATGTCCGGCGTTGCCCCCTGTGGGTTCCCAGAAGGCCTTCCGGCATGACGCGGATACTTCACCTGGCGAGTTTCGCACTCTTCTCGTTTCCCGTGATGCTGGCACAGCTTCTCTGGCGACCCGACGTCGTTGTCGTCGTGGAGCCGCCCCTGTTCTGTGCCCCCGCGGCGGTCGTCGTTGCCGGGTTGGCCGGCAGCCGGGCCTGGCTTCACGTGCAGGATTTCGAGGTGGACGCGGCCTTCGACCTCGGTATCCTGCGTTCCCGGGGCATGCAGGGTGTTGTTCGCGCTGTCGAAAGGTGGCTCCTCAAGCGTTTTGACCGGACCTCCACGATATCGGGGCGAATGCTGGCGGGCCTGGAAGGGAAAGGGGTGGCGGACGAACGGCGTGTGTTCTTCCCCAACTGGGTGGACACGAGGGTGATCCAGCCGGTTGCGGCTCAGAACCCCTTCCGCCGTGAACTCAGGATCGGCCCCAGGGAGATTGTCGCCCTCTATTCCGGGAATATGGGACAGAAACAGGGGTTGGAGATGCTTATCGGTTCGGCGCGGATGCTGGTGTACAGGGGGTTGGTGCGCTTCGTCCTGTGCGGACAGGGCGCAGCCTACGAGGGATTGCGCCGGGAAACGAGGGAGATGCCGAACGTTCTGTGGCTACCCCTTCAGCCGGAGGAGAGGCTCAACGAACTCCTGAACCTGGCGGATATCCATCTTCTCCCCCAGAGGGAGGATGCGGCGGACCTCGTCATGCCCTCCAAGCTGACGGGTATCATGGCGAGCGGCAGGCCCGTCGTTGCCACGGCGAGAGAGGGCACGGAGGTGTGGTCCGTGGTCAGGGGGCGGGGGGTCACGGTACCGCCCGGGGACCCCGGTGCCTTTGCCGCGGCCATCGTGGAGCTTGCCAACGACCCGGTACGGCGGGAACGTCTGGGCGCCGAGGCGAGGAGGTACGCCGTGGACCATTTGGACAAGGAGAAGGTGCTGGCTGCTTTTGAGATGGAACTGTCCCGGTTGGCGGCGTCGCGAGAGGCAGTTGCTTACGGTTTGCGCCAGCGCGCATAAGGGGGTCCCGTGCCGACAACATCGACAGGATTCATGCATACACATCACTCGAAGCTGGGGATGGCTTTCCGCATCGCCGACATTTTCTGGATCGTGAGCAGTGTACTCGTGGCAACGTGGATGAACAACTGTCCCTGGAACCCCTACTTCAGCTTCTTCACCGTCTGTGCCATGGTCCTTTTTTACTTCATGGCCCGGGCCAACGGGCTGTACAAGTCCTGGCGGGTCACGTCCCTGTGGAAGGAGACGGAGACGGTCATCGTTGTCTGGACCTGCGTGGCCTTCCTCGTCCTCTTCATC
>LVAA01000168.1 GCA_001603955.1 Syntrophobacterales bacterium Delta_02
CCATATTTTCCCCTCATATTCAGAAATCATTCGTTTATATATTCTTTATGTTCTATCTATATGATGTCAAGCTCAATCAGTCATTTTCCTTTTCTTCAGGATTTCCACTTACTATTTTCCTATCCCCACGAACACGCCCATCCATAGGAGTTGGAAGTTCCCTCCGGGTCCCAGACAAAGCCGACCTTTCCGGCAAGGCACTCTATTTTGTACAAGACGTAATCCCGGGCGCTGAACCTCGCGGGGACAAGGATCTTCCGTTTTGGTATAACGATCCCCGGCGATGCCCGGAACCTTTTCTCGTTCAGCTCGGTGTTCATATCCTTGTCGATGTACTTGGCGAGGTACTGCGCCAGTTTATTTCGCTTCCACTGGTATCCCCTCTTCGTTTTGATGTAGTTCACGTCTATATTGCCGTCACCGACAACAGAACGCCACAGGGACCGTAAAAGGTCCACGTCCTGGTATCCCTTGACCCCTAAGTGAAAGTGATAGGCTCCTCTCTCCTGTTGCTCCGTGGTAACGACATACTGCCAATCAGGGATGTATCTGTGAACGCGCCTCACGAATTTCTCGAAGTGCTTCCATGCCCGTTCCTTGTCGACGATGTTCTCCCGGTAGGTAAGAGAGACAAGGTGATCGAAGCCGCCCGCCATGCAGATGCGTCTCATCCTTGCCTTTGCCCTCTTGTTACATCGCTCTATGTTGATCTCCCTGTTCTTTGATTTTCCTCTTGCTCCGGGGTTCTTTGATCCCTTCATGGACCATCCCCACGAAGCCTCTACGAATTTGTCTCCATAATCGCGTATCGTGACGACCTGCTGGGGGGTCATATCAACACAGTTCATATGCAAACCCCCGTCAGATTTCGTTCTAACGAGAAGTGTCCTATATTCAAGTCTAGTAGGACCAGACCGCGAGCGCTGCCGCCAGCTCGCAGTTGCTCCCGCCCGCCCCTCCGGGTCCGCGCGCGTGCCGGCGAGGGAGCCGGCCCGCCAACGTCCCGCAGACGAGCGGGGTGCGTCCCTCCGAAGCAAGGGGGCCGCCAACGAGTTGTCATCCCCCTTGCACTCTGCGGTCCTGCACTGAGAAAGACAAAATACTTTTTTCCCCTCCGGGGCTTGTGAGAGGGGAAAAAAGTATTTCCTTCTTTAAACCTTGACGGGGTAGGGCGGTCTGGTATAATACGCATAGCCTCTCCTTTCGTTGATAGCGTTGGGTGAGAAAACAGAAAGCCACCGGGGTCCCCGCCAAGAGATTCGGTGGCTTTTGATTTTCTCGATTAGACTGTTTTTGAATTGCGATTCGCGATCAGGCCGTTTCCTTCTCGTTTCTGAAACGGCTGTAAAGCTTTGATAATAGGGCATCGGGGGAGTTTCGAATCCTACTCCCTCCGCCAATCTTCTCGCCCCGGAAGGGGCGGTTCAAGCAAAAGACGGTCTCAGGTTTCAAGCCTCAAATCTCAGGTGAGGTCCGCGCGGGGTCTCTTTGCCGTGCAGCCACGCTTAAGGATCACACCCGTTAAGCGTTTTCAGCTCGCTCGATGCTCATTGCGGACGGAGGTGATTGCGAAGCGCGGACCTGGAATCCGCAGACACAAGTCATTAGCGTATTGCCAATTGGGTGCAGTCAGACGCATCGGTCCCGGCCACTTCGTGCCCGGTCCGCGCATCCCGAAAACGCAACGGGTCCCGTGATGCTCCGCTAAGGGCTGTCCGGGGATGAGGGTTGGGGCGAGGCGGAGAACGAAGAGCGGTTGGAGAACAGCGAAAGGCAATCTCTCCAGTTTGATTACTGATATCCTGATTTCCGTGAAGGACAACGAACGTGAAGATGCAAAGGGCGTCCCGGTCCCGTCCCTGACGAATGTAAGAATATGAAGGGCCCGAAGCTGGTCTACAGCGGTCAGGGACATTAAGAAGTAAATAACTCAGCCCATCACACTCCCTACGCCTTATATTTCAGTGTATTGCAGGAGGACAGGGACATCGCTGGGAGGGAGGGGTTGTACCTTGGTTGGAAAGGTTATTTACTAATTAACGGACCCCTGGCTGCCCATGCGGCAGAAAAGAATGTGAAAATGCAAAAGCCGTCCCTAAAGTCCCCCGTAATACCAATCCATATTTAAATACTCTAAAATTAAAATGCCAGAGCCGGGGTTTGAGGGGGCTCTCTGTTTATAATGACTGATCCCTATCTCTTATTCATTTCTTCAATTACGAGCGGGACGCTCGATTCCGGCACCGGGCATCCCGCTCATGCCACATCTTCTGTCATTGCAACTGGACGATGAACGTGATGTAGATCGTTCCTTTGACTTCCGTCCACTTGCCCGCGATTTTGTCGCCCGGCTTCAAATCCTGGGCAGCGTTAAAGCCGCCTTGATAGCTCGCGTATCTCGTGTCCCCGGTTTTTTCACCCTTGGCAAGCTTGACCGTGATAGTCTTGGCTGCAGGATCGGTTTTTACCACTTCGCCCTTAAAATTGCCCGATTTGCCCATGGCAATAGCTGATGCGACCTCGTCGGTACGTTGGTAAGGCTGGGCGTACAGCGCAGCTGTCACGCCTAGACAAAAAAACAAGACAACAAGTACTGCATAAAAAGCCTTCTTCATGGTTGGTTCCTCCCTTATTTGGTTGATTGAGAGTTCCAATCATCCCGGGGCACGTGACACGCTGTCATCCTCGTCAGCACACACTACTACTTCAGAAGCACCTATCGCGCCCTCGGGGACTGTCGACTCTAACAAGTATTATATGCAGAAGAAGCTGCACTGTCTGTCGCCGTCAGCAACAATTATCTTGTAATCAATACCCAAAGGAGCCTGTCGTCAGACGGAGTACCCAAAATCAGGGATAATCGCTCAATTATAAAGGGAGTATTCTTTGGGGCCCTTCACATTCTGCTGTTCTTGCTGACACTTGTGGTGATGGCAGAAGTCTTTCTTAGGGTAGGCTCTCGCTTCATTCCGCTACTGATTGAGGTGTCCCCAAAGTGCACGCGAAGCGGCCTCGGCATGGATGAGTTCTTGGGCATGATTGGATTTTCGCCACCTTCTGAGTCGTCCGGTAATCCCCTCATCGCCGCATCATCAGGGCGAACACACCCCAGCCCAGGTATTCACGCGTGTAAGCGGCGTAGCGCTCGGGTCCCGAGGTCAGTTCGGCCCGAACATCCTTCGCGAGCTCGTCATTGGGGTTGGCTTCAAGCCATCGGCGCATGGTGAGCCATTTGGCGGCCTCGTATCTGTCCCAGCTGTCCTGGTCTGCCAGAACCATTTCCACGACGTCGTAACCGAGGCGGCCGAAGGACGCGAGAAGGTCTGGAAGGGGGAGAAAGTCGGAGATTGAGCAGGCAAGGCACCCCCTGGCGACATCTTCCGTCGGCGGTAACTGGCGCCAGTAGGGCTCGCCGATGAGGATGATCCCTCCGGGGAGGAGGCTCTGTGCCAGAAGCTCGATGGTGCCGGGGACTCCCCCGGCGATCCATGTGGCGCCGACACATGCTGCCACACCGGCCTTCTCGTCAGAGACGAAGCCGGCGGCATCGCCATGGATGAACTTGACTTGATCGGCGACGCCGAGTTCTTCAGCGCGGAGTTTCGCTTGCTCGGTGAACAACTGGCTCATGTCGATGCCGGTGCCGATGACGCCGTAATCGCGTGCCCAGGTGCACAGCATCTCCCCGGAACCGCTGCCGAGGTCGAGCACTCGGGTTCCCCTTTCCAGACGCAGCGCCGCGCCGAGAGTGGCGAGCTTTTCGGGTGTGAACGG
>LVAA01000042.1 GCA_001603955.1 Syntrophobacterales bacterium Delta_02
GCGAGGAGGTCTTCGCGATCGACGTGGCGAACGTGCGGGAGATACTGGAATATACCACGGTTACCCGGATGCCAAAGGCCCCGGACTACATGAGGGGCGTTATCAACCTGCGAGGCAGCGTGGTTCCCGTGGTCGATATGCGGCAGAAGTTCGAGATGGAGAGGACTGAGAAGACCATCAATACCTGCATCGTGGTGGTGGAGGTGGTCTCCGGGGATGATAACATCGTCATGGGCGCCCTCGTCGACTCCGTGCAGGAGGTCTTCGAGCTCGAGGCGGACCAGATAGAGCCCGCCCCGAAGATAGGCACCCACCTCCGGACGGAGTTCATCGCCGGCATGGGCAAGAGGGACGAGAGGTTCATCATCATCCTCGATACGTCAAAGGTATTCTCCAGCGACGAACTGGCAGAACTGACCGAAGCCCAGGCGGTGAACGAGTAAAGGCGGCTGCAACCGCCTAGGGCGGCCGCAGCCTGCTTGAGCCGCTTGAGCAGCTTGAGCGGGAAAGGCAAAAGCCAATAAGGACAACAATACGGCCCGGCCCCCGGATGACAACAGGGAGCCGGGCCGAGCTGTTTTGTTCTTTCTTCTTAACGTTCAAGCGGCTCAAGCGGTTCCAACCATCTTTTTGGGTTGCAACCATCTTCTTGAGTTCAGGCGTTGCTCAGTATGTCGTCGACCTTTTGGAGCAATTCGTGAGGGGAGAGGGGTTTTGCAAGGAAGGCGATGCCTGTCTCATCGATGCCTTTGTCCGAGAGTATCTCTCTCGTGTATCCGCTCGTATAGAGGACCTTAGCATTGGGCCGCACCCGTCTGACCTGATCGATCACTTCTCTTCCGTTCTTGCGGGGCATGACCACGTCGATGATGATGAGATCGATGACATCCTTATTGGCCATGAACGCCTCTACGGCCTGTTGCCCGTCGGCGGCTTCAATGACACTGTACCCGGTCTTTCTGAGAACGCTGGTCGCGAGCCGGCGGACCTCGGGATTGTCTTCGGCGAGGAGGATCGTTCCGTATCCCTTTCTTGGGACGGAGGGTTTGGGTTTACCCTTGCGGACCCTTTGCTCGACGGCGGGCAGATAGATGTGGAACGTGGTCCCCATGTCCTTTTCGGAATAGGCGGAAATGAAACCGTTGTGTTGCTTGACTATGCCGTACACGATGGACAACCCCAACCCGGTGCCTTTTCCCACTTCCTTGGTCGTGAAAAAAGGGTCGAAGATACGTGCCCTGGTTTGTCGGTCCATACCGCTGCCCGTGTCGGAGACGGAGATCATCGCGTAGAGAGAGTTCCTTTGGCGCTGGGACCTCAGGAAACTGTCGTCACGACGAACACGCCCGGCTTCAATGGAAAGCATCCCACCCGACGGCATGGCATCCCGGGCGTTGGTGGCAAGGTTGATGAGGACCTGCTGGATCTGCGTGATATCCGCCATGACCGTGATGCCGGGGCTCACCAGCGATATCCTGAGGTCTATGTCTTCCGAGAGGAGCCGCTTCAGAAGATTCTCCACCCCGGAAATAATGTCGTTGATATCGTGATGTTTGAGGTTGATGCTCTGCTTCCTGCTGAAGGCGAGAAGACTCTGGGTGAGGTTGACCGCCTTTTCCGAGGAAGTGAGGATCTCCTCGACATAGGAGCGCAGCGGGTCTTCCTCCCCCATCTCCATTTCCAGGAGGTTCCCGTATCCGATCACGGCGGTGAGGATATTGTTAAAATCGTGCGCGACACCGCCGGCAAGCTGGCCGATGGCCTCCATCTTCTGGGACTGAAGGAGTTGGGCCTGCAGTTTCTGTCTTTCCTCGTCGGCCCGTTTTCTCTCGCTGATATCATGGGCAAAGGCGAAGATGTACTCATTGCCGCCGTATTTCATGTAGTTTAGATTCAATTCCACAGGGAATCTGGTCCCGTCCTTCCTCTTGTATTCCGACTCTATCGTCATGGAGTGCCTTGTTTTGAGTTCGGGCCAGAATTGATTGCTCCAGAGCCTGTACGGGAAGTCCTCATCCCAGGCCCTGACGTTCATGCCGAGCATCTCTTCTTCCGTGTACCCGAGGGAATCGAGCGCCGACTTGTTGGCGCGCAGGACGTTGCCGTCCATGCTCAGCCAGAATGTCGGAATCGCCGATTGGTCCACGGAAAAGCTGGTCATGCGGAGAAGTTCATCCGTCTTCTTTCGCTGTGTGATGTCCCTCACGAATGTGCAGTTGTATTCCCGGTCGCCATATGCCAGATAGCTGCCCGAGATCTCGACAGGATAGACCCTGCCGTCCTTCGCGCGGTGGTATGATTCGGTGAGCAAGAACCCGCAGGCCTTCTTCTGTTTCCAGTGCCATTCCCAGCCTTCCTTTGTCAGGGTGGGATCCATGTCGAATACGGTCATGGAGAGGAGCTCATCGCGGGAGTATCCCGTGGTCCGGCATGCCGCTTCGTTCACGTAGATGATGCGGGCCTTGCTGTCTACCCAGAAGATGCAGTCGACAACGCGGTCGACCACGGCCTGAGTGAAGTTGAGGCGATTCTCCGTCCTTTTGCGCTCCGTCACATCGATGACGGTTATCATGCGATATTGCTTCCCGGGGAAGTCCAGCAGATGGCCCGTGACCTCCACATCGATGATGCTGCCGTCTTTCTTCACGTGACGCGAAGAAGCCGCGCAACTGTCTGTGGGCGATCTCGCGAGAATGTCGAGAACCTCCGAAACAGTCTCGGAGGCAACGAGGTCCATGACGTTGAGGGAGAGGAATTCCTCGCGGCTGTACCCGTAGTTCTTGAGGGCGATGTCGTTGACGTCGACGATCTCGAGGGTTTCGATATCGTAAACGAGAGAGGGAAAAGGATCGTTGTTGAACATTTGCCGGTATCTTAACTCGCTCGTTCGCAGTGCTTCCTCCACCTCTTCACGGGCCACGATGTCGCGCGCCTGGCGGAGGTTCTGCATGGCGAGGAGGGAAAGCTGCCTGGCCATGAGGGAAATGGAACGACATACCTTTTCGAACTGTTCACGGGTCATCCGGGGCACATCGGCGAGGGCACGGCGGTACGCCTCGCCATCCACTCCCATCGCATCCGCTCCAGCGACAAGGTCTTCCACGTCGGTGTCCCTGTCCAGCACCTGTCCCACGAGCCAGCTTGCAAGACGGTGAGTACCCGCGGTGATGGGTATGATACCATACAGGAGCCCGCATCGCGGGCATTGCTCTATGACCGGTTCTCCCCTCCGTATGCTGCCGGCGACCAGCGAGGGTTCCATGCAGGTGAGGAAGGTCAGGCCGTCCTTTCTGGCGACGGTGTTGAGGATACCGGAAAAGCCGACATAGTCGGTGACCGGCCTGCCGCCATGGTCCAGGATGACCGAAGCGACCCCAAAGGCTTCGGCAAGAGCATTCTGGAGGTCCCGTATATCCTTGAGGTCGAAGACATCGCCAAGGCCTGCCGGGAGCATCTTAGTCATCTTTCGGGTGGTTTTTCCCGATGCGCTGGAGGCTTTTTTGCCGGGGCGACCTTTGCGGCGCCCCGCGGTCCTTGAGGGCATAGCTTTATCTTCCGCGGGCATGATCGTCTCTCAATGATGTTCTTGTCGTACTATATTATCATCAAAACCGGATACTGGCTAAAGCTTTTTCTCAGGCGCTCCCGCCGGCAGCTACTTCGAAATGGAGCCTGTTGGAGCCCACATCCGCCATGACCACCCTGACCGTCACGGCGTCACCGACGCGGTAACTCTTTCTCGTCCTCCTACCCATGATCCTGAAACGCTCCTCCTCGAAACGGTAATAATCGTCGCCGAGGCTCGAGATGAGGACGAGGCCTTCGACGAACACCTCGGAAAGCTCGACAAAAAACCCAAAGGAGGTAACGTGGGAAATGACGCCTTCGAAAACCTCACCCACCCTGTCTTTCATGTAGAGTATGCGGATCCTGTCCTCCAGTTCACGTTCGGCCTCCATGACGAGGCGTTCCCGCTCCGACAGATGACTCGCCGTCGCGGCCAGTTCTTCTTCGTTGTAGACGGGCGGTTTGCCGGCCAGGGCGCCTTTCAGTATCCTGTGACAGACAAGGTCGGGATACCTGCGTATGGGCGATGTGAAATGGAGGTAGCTGTCCGAGGCGAGGCCGTAATGACCCCTGTTGGCGGCGGAATAGCGGGCCTGCTTCATCGATCTCAACAGGACCCTGTTGACTATGAACTCGTAATTGGTGCCTCTCACGTTGCTCAGTACATCCTGCAAGGCCCGGGGAGTTCCTGTCTTCCCGTGCCCGATGCCGAGTCCCTGGAGGAGCCGTTCGAAGTCGCGGAGCTTGTCCCTTTCCGGGGGTTCGTGTACCCTGAAGAGCGCCGGGATGTTCTTCGCTTCCAAATAGCGTGCCACGGCTTCATTCGCGGCGATCATGAACTCCTCGATGATGCGGTGTGAATAGAGACGCCGGGACCGGACGATCTGGCGGACGCCCCCCTTGATGTCGAGGATGACCTCGGGTTCGGGAAGGTCAAAATCGATGCTGCCCCTCTGCTCGCGGGTGCAGGTGATAAGCCCGGCAAGTTCCGCCATGTCTGTGAGGGCCGGGAGGCAGGGCCCGAGCCTTCGCCGCATTCTCCTGTCGTTCTCGACGACGGCCTTCTCGACGGCCTCATAGGTGAGGCGCATGGCGCTGCGTATCAGGGAAGGGTGAAAGGAGGCACCCAGGACGCGCCCGTTCCTGTCGAACTCGATGGTTGCCGTGACCGTGTACCTGTCCTCGAGGGGATTGAGGCTGCATATCCCGTTGGAGAGGGTCTTGGGTAACATGGGAAGTACCCGGTCGGGGAAATAAACGCTCATCCCCCGCCTGGCGGCCTCTTGGTCGAGCAATGAGCCGGGTTTCACGTAGTGGGATACGTCAGCGATCGCCACGTGCAGAGTGAACCCCGCAGCCCCG
Source organism: Syntrophobacterales bacterium Delta_02 (assembly GCA_001603955.1). GTDB lineage: Bacteria > Desulfobacterota > Syntrophorhabdia > Syntrophorhabdales > Syntrophorhabdaceae > Delta-02. Next base: position 4,930 of record LVAA01000042.1, read on the forward strand.
CGCTCGATGGCGACGGCGTCGTCAAAATCACGGGCGTTCTTCCCGTCGATAGTAACGAATCCGAGATCCCTCTGGTCCGCGCGGCCTCGCTGCGTGAGGGCGCCCACGGCGGAGCGCGCCTCGTCCTCGACGTGTCTCGGGAAACGCCGGGAAAGGGAGTGCTTGTACTCGATGAATCTTCCAATGGCGGCGACGGTCGAGAGGTCGCCGAGGACCCTGGTTATGGCGCATTCTGGTTCGATCTTTTCGCCGGGAAAGGCAGTGACCCGGGCGACCACCAGTTCGCCTTCGTGCACCTCCCTGCGTGGTAGTGGGGCCAAGTATTCTGTTTGATATCGATAATCTTCTGGAATGACGTAAACCTTGTTATCAGTTATCTTTGTGAAGCCTATGATAATATGTGATTTACGTTCAATTATCCTGATGACCTTTCCTTCCGGCTTCCCCCGGTAGTGGTCGAGCCTTACGGTGACGCGGTCGCCATGGACGGCATGACCGAGGTTTCGGGACGACACGAAGACGTCCTTTTCTCCCTCCGAATCGGGTATGACGAAGGCATTGCCGCTGCGGGTGAACCACAGGGTCCCGGAAATGAGGTCCATCTCCCTGGTGAGGCCGAACCTCTTGTTCTTTAACTGCGTTACCCGGCCCTTTGCTATGAGGGAGCGAAGGAGCCGCATGATATCGCGTCGACCGGGCTTGCCCGGCCCGAAAACTGCCTCCAGTTCATCGATACCCACGGGCCGCCGTGCGCTCGACAGCACCCGGAGGATCTGGGCATCGGTGATAGGTTTCGTATCCTTCCTTCTCTTCTTCACAGGTCCCTTCTTTCAACTGATACCTTATACCACGTTTACCGGAAGCTTCCAATCCTCGCAAGGAAGCAGCGGTTGATATTTGCCGGTCAACCTTTTATAATTGTCTTTTGGAGGGGGGTATGGATTACACGCTGAAGATAGGAGGCGAGGCGGGGCAGGGGATCCAGACGGTGGGCGACGCCTTGGCGAAGGCGCTTTCCAGGCTGGGATACCATGTCTTCACGAACCAGGACTACGAGTCGCGTATCCGCGGGGGGCACAACTTCTACCAGGTACGCGTGAGCGACCGGCCCGTCCGCGCGCCCCGGAGGCCCCTCGATATCCTCGTGGCCTTCGACCGCGCTTCCATCACGCTCCATCAGCACGAGCTTGTGGAACAGGGTATCATCGTCTATGATTCTTCTCAATTGAAGGAGAGCTTCGGCGGGCCCCAGTTCCTGGATGTTCCTTTCGTGAAACTGGCAACCGATGCGGGGGCGAAGGAGATCGCGGCCAACACGGTGGCCACGGGGGCCATCCTCGGGATGCTGGGTTTCCCCCTCGATCCGCTCTTCGATATCATCAAGGGTCTCCTGAAGAGAAAGGACGATGAGACACGGGAACAGAACAAGCGGGCCGCCAGGGCCGGCTATGAATACGGGATGAACAAGTGCGGACGCTGCGCCTTCACCCTCAACCCTCCGGGTGTCCCGAAGATGCTGTTGGGAGGGAATGAAGCCATCGGCTTCGGCGCGCTGGCAGCGGACTGCAGATTCTACAGCGCCTATCCCATGACCCCCTCCACGGGCATAATGCTTTTCCTCAGTGCCAGGGCAAAGGAATACGGCATTATCGTCGAACAGGCGGAGGACGAGATCGCCGCCATCAACATGGCGCTCGGAGCTTCCTTTGCGGGGGTCAGGGCGATGACGGGAACGTCGGGGGGCGGCTTCGCTCTTATGACGGAAGGCCTTTCCCTGGCTGCCATGACGGAGACCCCCATCGTCATCGCCCTTGCTCAGAGACCGGGGCCCGCGACGGGATTGCCCACGAAAACGGAACAGGCCGATCTCCTGTTTGCCCTCAACGCGGGCCATGGCGAGTTTCCCCGCATCATATTCGCTCCGGGCGACCCCGGGCAGGCCATATCCCTGACGGCGAAGGCCTTCGATCTTTCCAGCAAGTACCAGATCCCTGTCTTTGTGATGACCGACCAATACCTCGCGGACACACAATGGACGATGGACGGCTTTTCCATGGACGATCTTCCGATGCATGACTGGAGGGTGGACGGCGGGAAGATCGATGGTGTCGATGAGTACAGCAGACATTCCTTCACCGCCACGGGGGTCTCGCCATTCGCCATACCGGGAAAGACGAGGCACGTCGTCGTCACCGACAGCGACGAGCACAGCGAGGCGGGACACATCATCGAAGACGGGGAAACGCGGAAGAAGATGGTGGAAAAGAGGCTCTTCCTCAAGATGAACAGCATAAGCAAAGAGATCTCACCCCCTCTGTTCCTGGGCCCGGCACAACCGGATACCGTCCTTGTATCGTGGGGTTCCACGTACGGTGTTGTAAGGGAGGCGGTGGAGCTCATGCCGGAGAAGAAGATAGCCATGCTTCATTTCAGCGAGGTCTTCCCCCTGCCCGGCCTTGAGGCCTTCGATTATCTCGAGGTGCTCAAGACGGCCAAAAGAACGATCTCCATAGAGATGAACGCCACGGGACAATTCGCCCGTCTGTTGAGGGAAGAGACGGGTTATTCCGTCACGGACAGGGTCCTCAAGTACGACGGAAGGCCCTTCCTGGTGGAGGAACTCATGGAGGAGCTCTAGTGGAAGGACGCGACAGGTACCTGGGGGAGATCCCGGCATGGTGTCCCGGTTGTGGTAATTTTGCCGTCCTGAATGCTTTCACGGATGCTCTTGCCGCCGAAGGGATCGAGCCCGGCGCGTTTTGCATCGTCTCCGGCATAGGGCAGGCGGGGAAGTTTCCTCATTACGTGAAGTGCAATACCTTCAACGGACTCCATGGAAGGGCGCTGCCCGTCGCGACCGGAATCAAGCTTGCCAACCACCGGATGCTTGTCGTGGCCGTTGGCGGGGACGGCGACATGTATGGCGAGGGAGGCAATCACCTTCTCCATGCCATGAGGCGCAACGTCGGGGTAAAACTCTTCGTGCACAACAATCAGATCTACGGGCTCACGAAGGGTCAGGCCTCACCGACGAGCATGGAGGGGATGGTGACCAAGAACCAGCCTTTCGGTGTCCTTTCGGAGCAGTTCAACCCTATGGCGATGGCGGTCGCACTGGACTGCGGTTTCGTGGCAAGGGGATACGCGGGAGACCGGGAGCATCTCACGGCGCTCATACGCTCAGCCTTCCACCACGACGGGTTCTCCCTTGTGGACATACTCCAGCCCTGCGTTTCTCTCAACAAGGTCAACACCTGGCAATGGTACGGGAAAAGGGTCTACAGGATCGGGGATGACCACGATCCCCGTGACAGGGTCAGGGCCTTTAAAAAAGCGCTGGAGTGGGGTGACAGGATACCCCTCGGCGTGATATACAGGAATGACCGCCCCTGCTTCGAGAAGAGGGTCTCCGTCCTCGGGGAAGAGCCTCTCGTCGACGGGTCAGGCAGATGGCAGGAACTGAAGGGAAGACTGTCAAGATCTCTCAGAGAATTCTATTGAATCGAACATTGCGTGCCAAAAGGAGGACGGAATGAATCTCAAGGCCATTCAGAAGATCTGCTACGGCGTCTACATCGTAACCTCGAAAAAGGATGGAAAGGTCAACGGACAGATAGCCAACACTGCCTTCCAGATCACGTCGGACCCGCCGACCCTGGCGGTCAGCATCAACAAACAGAACCTGACCCATGACTACATGGCGTCGAGCAGGGTGTTCACGGTATCGATCCTTTCCAGGTTCGCCCCTATGACGCTTATCGGCAAGTTCGGGTTCAAGTCGGGCAGGGATGTCGACAAGTTGGCGGACACCGGTCACAGAATGGGAGCAACGGGGGCGCCCATCGTGCTCGAGAACACCGTTGCTTACCTGGAATGTGAGGTCCTGAGCATGACCGATGTCGGCACCCACACGATATTCATCGGAAAGGTGGTGGACTGCGATGTCCTCAGCGATGCCGAGCCCATGACCTACGCCTACTACCACACGGTCAAGGGCGGAAAGGCGCCGAAGACCGCCCCCACGTATGTACAGGAAGACGCGCGGCCCGCGGGGCCGGTGGAGACAGGGAAGTACGTCTGCAACGCCTGCGGCTGGGTTTACGACCCGGCCGAAGGGGTCCCCCAGATAGGCATTGCTCCGGGCACGCGCTTCGAGGACCTTCCCGAGACCTTCACCTGCCCTATCTGCAACGCGGCGAAGAGCGAATTCTCAAAGGTATGAAGAGGAGCTGACATGACGAACATATTGCGGGAGACAAACTTCGAGACCCTGGGGGCACCGAAACAGGGCAAGGTGCGGGACATATACGATCTGGGTGACCACCTGCTCATTGTGGCCACCGACAGACTTTCGGCCTTTGATGTCGTCCTTCCCACAGGTATAGAGGACAAGGGGAAGGTCCTTACGAAGCTGTCTCTCTTCTGGTTCAGGCAGATGGAGGACATCATCCCCAACCACATCATAGAAACGGACGTGGACAGGTATCCGGCCAACCTGAGGAAGTACGCCGACGGGCTCAGGGACAGGAGCATGCTCGTCAGGAAAGCGAAGGTCCTGCCCGTGGAATGCGTTGTCAGGGGCTACCTGGCAGGTTCCGGCTGGAACGAGTACAGGAAGTCGGGAACGGTGTGCGGCATCAGGCTCCCGGAAGGCCTGAAGGAGTCTTCCAAGCTCGAAGAGCCGGTATTCACGCCTTCCACGAAGGCGGAAGAAGGGCACGATCTCAACATCTCCTTCGAAGAGGCGGTGAAGATCATAGGCGACGACTACGCGAGGAAGGTGCGGGACACGAGCATCGCCATCTATGAAAAGGCCCGGGCCATAGGCGAGAAGAGGGGTATCATAGTTGCCGACACCAAGTTCGAGTTCGGTGTCATCGAGGGCAATGTCCTCCTCATCGACGAGGTCCTCACGCCCGATTCATCCCGCTTCTGGTCGCTTAGGGACTACGCCCCCGGCAAATCCCAGGACAGCTACGACAAGCAGATAGTCAGGGATTACCTCAACACCCTCGACTGGCCCAAGACCTACCCCGGCCCGGAGCTCCCGCCGGAAGTGGCGAAGAAAACGTCGGAGCGGTACAAGGAGATATACACGATACTGACGGGGGAGAAACTTTAAAAACCTTAATCTCACGCCCGTTCGTCGCTTGCGCTCCTTTCTCGAGTCCGCAGAGGTCGCAGAGAGAGGAGAAAAGAGAGAAAAGACTGTCCCGTGATTCCGGCTCCCGCCAGAATCACGGGACCTTCTCGTCCCGCCGTCCCGGCGGGAGAGAAAAGAATATCCTCAATTTTTAATCAACCCCTCCCCCCTCATCCCCCCTGTAGTCGTAGCTCCTATGGGTCCTATATGTCCTATAGGTCCTATGCCCCATGCTCCATGCCCTATACCACCTCACCCCCCACACCCGCCTATTCCCTCTCCCCCATCTGAAGACAAAACCCTTCTTTTCTCTGCGATCTCTGCGGGCTTGAGCGAAGCGGGCGAGAGGGAAGTCTTTCGCTTCTCCTACCTCACCAGGTTCGACAGCACCATTACCGTCCCGTACGGGAAGAGCATGAGGAGGAGGATGGCTATTATGTAGGACGGGATGTAGTAGAAGCTGCCCCTGAAGACCGTTGCCAGGGGTATGTCCTTTGCCATTCCGGCTACCACGTAGCAGCACAGGCCGACGGGGGGCATGATGGCTCCCATGGTGGTGACGATCGTGATGACCTGGCCGAACCAGATGGGGTCATAGCCCATCTCCACGACGATGGGGTAGAAGATGGGCAGGGAGACAAGGAGGAAGGCCAGTGCGTCCATGACGCAGCCGCCTATGATGTAGCAGAGGATGATGATCCAGAAGAGGGCCCACCCGGGCAGGGCGAGGGTGGATATCCACGAGGCTGCCTCGAAAGGCAGGCGTGTCACGGCGAGGAACCTCCCGAAGATGACCGCACCGGCGACAATGATGAAGACCATGGCGGAGATACGCAGGGTGTCCGTAACGGAGGCGATGAAGCCCTTCCAGGAGAGTTTACGGCGTATGACGCACAGTATGAGCCCCAGGGCGCAGCTCGCGGCTGCCGCCTCCGTGGCGGTGACGCAGCCCGTGAAGAGGGCGAACATGATGATCCCGAAGAGGAGAGAGATCTCGATAAGGTCGGGAAGGGCTCCAAAACGTTCCCGCCACGTGCTCTTCGGGCCCTTGGGGCCCCAGTCGGGATGGCGCCAGCAGATGTAGAAGACGGTGGCGGCGATAAGGACCGTCAGGATGACGCTGGGTATGACGTTGCCGAAGAAGAGCTTGCCTATGGACTGCCCGGTGTAGAGCCCGTAGATGACGAGGACGATGCTCGGGGGGATGAGGACGCCGAGAGTGGCTCCTGCGGCGACTGCCCCGGCGTTGAGCTCGGGCCGGTAGTTGTACTTCTTCATCTCAGGTATGGCGACGGTGCTCATGGTGGCCGCCGTGGCGGAGTTGGAGCCGCTGATGGCCGAAAAGATCGCGCACGCCATGATCGTTGTTATCGCAAGTCCGCCGCGATAGTGGCCGAACCACCTGTAAGTGGCGTTGTAGAGGCTGTTGTTGTAGCCGCCCCAATGCGCGAATTCCCCGACGAGAATGAACATGGGGATGACTGTCAGGCCGTAACTGGAGAAGATGTTCCACATATCGGCCCCGATCATTACCAGGCCTGCTTTGAAGGAGGTGACATAGACTACCCCCACGAACCCCACGATCGCCATGGTGAAGGCTGCGGGGATCCTGAGGAGGAAGAGGACCGCGAACATAACGACGATACCGATGACTCCGACGATCGGGCCTTGCATTCTAGCTCTCCCTTCTGTTCACGAGAAGCCCCGCTAGGTTGACGAAAAGGGTGAGGGCAAGGACCGCGAAACCGGATGAGACGGCGAAGACGAAGGGATGGAAGGCGATCCTCAGGGTTTCCGTAAGCTCGCCTGATTCCATGATCTTCATACCGTATTCATAGACCTGCCACGAGACAAGAGAGAAGAAGATCCCGCTGATGACATAGCTGACCCCTTCCAGGGTCCCCTGGAGTCTCTTTGGGAACCTCTCCGTCAGGATCTCGACGATTATGTTGCCCTTTCTCTTTTCCGTGTATCCGAGCGCGAAGGCTATGACCACGGCCCCGAGGAACGAAACGACCTCATAGGCCCCCCGGTAGGGGGCATGGACCATCCTGAGCACCACGTTCGCCGTGGCGACCGCCATGAGTGCCAGAACGGCGAAACCACCTATGACCATTAGAAATCCATTGAGAGCAACATTCACCTTATCCAGATAGTTCATCCGATCCTCCATTACCCATTACCCATTACCCATTACCCATTACCCATTACCCATTACCCATTACC
>LVAA01000001.1 GCA_001603955.1 Syntrophobacterales bacterium Delta_02
GTGAAGGGGAGAGTCGATGTTCGAATCACTCTTTGGGTTCATATCAAAAGATCTGGCAATAGACCTGGGGACCGCAAACACCCTCGTCTACGTGAAGAGCAGAGGGATCGTCTCCAATGAACCCTCGGTGGTGGCCGTTCACAAGGATACCCGGGGGACAAAGAAGGTCATAGCCGTGGGTGAAGAAGCAAAGAAGATGCTGGGCAAGACCCCCGGCAACATCGTGGCCATCCGGCCTCTCAAGGACGGCGTCATAGCCGACTTCGAGATCACCGAGGCAATGCTCAAGTACTTTATCCAGAAGATACACAACAAGAAATCCTACGCCAGGCCGCGAATCGTCATCTCGGTACCCTCGGGCATCACGCCCGTTGAAAAAAGAGCCGTGAAGGAATCCGCGGAATCCGCGGGCGCGCGCGAGGTCTACCTTATAGAGGAACCTATGGCTGCCGCCATAGGTGTCGGCCTGCCCATCACGGAGCCGAGCGGCAACATGATCGTCGACATTGGCGGCGGCACGACGGAAGTCGCCGTCATAAGCCTTGCCGGCATCGTGTACTGCAACTCGGTGCGCGTCGCGGGCGACAAGATCGACGAGGCCGTCATCCAGTACGTCAAGCGCAAGTACAACCTCCTCATCGGTGAAAGGACCGCGGAGTTGATCAAGATCACCATCGGATCGGCGTACCCGAGCTCGGAAGAGGAAGAGATGACCATGGAGATCAAGGGAAGGGACCTCGTGGGCGGCATTCCGAAAACGCTGGAGATATCGTCCAAGGAGATCCGGGAGGCCATCAACGAACCGGTGAACGCCATTGTCGAGGCCGTCAGGATAGCCCTCGAAAGGACACCGCCCGAGCTTGCATCGGACATCGTCGACAAGGGTATCGTCATAAGCGGCGGAGGCGCGATGCTCAAGAACCTCGACGTCCTCATCAAGGAGGTTACCCGCCTGCCCGTCATCATTGCCGAAAACCCCCTGACGGCTGTCGTGGAGGGTGCAGGAAAAGCGCTTGACGAGGTAAGTCTCCTGAAAGAGATAGCGACATACTTTTAAGATAGTGGCGACTTGAGAAACTCAATAGCTATAATCATAGCCATTCTCGTTCTTGTCATATCATTCCTCTCTTTTACGAACGCGCCCTTTGTAGCAAGGTCTTATACCACGCTCAAAAGCGGCCTGAGCAGCGTCTTCGGACCGGTGCTCAGCGTCGCGAGCAAGCCCGTCAGTGCCGTGGGAGGGTTCTTCGATTCTTATTTCAACCTCGTGGGAACCAAGAAGGAGAACGAAGAGCTGAGGGAAAAATACGAGAAGCTCTACGTCGAGAACCAGAAGCTCCTCGAAACGGAACGGGAGAACACGCGACTGAGAAAACTCCTCGACTTCAGCCAGAAGAAACCGGGCACGATGATAGCGGCCGGTGTCATAGGGGAGGACCTGAAGAACTGGTTCCGCTGTATAATCATCGACAAGGGGCGCAAGCAGAGCGTAAGGGAAAAGATGCCCGTGGTGACGCCCAAAGGTATAGTGGGGCAGGTCGTCGAGGCGGACCTCTGGCACGCGAAGGTGATGGTGCTCAACGACACCAACTCTTCCATAGACGTGAACGTCGAGGGCAAGAACACCCGGGGCCTCCTGGAGGGCACGGGACAGAACACGCTGAAGCTGAAGTACGTCATCAAGAACGACGACATTGAAATTGGCGACAAGCTTGTCACGTCCGGCAAGGACGGTATCTACCCGAAGGGGATCCCCGCGGGGATAGTCATAACGGCGAACAAGAACAAGGCCGGGATCTTCGCCGATATCGACGTCATGCCGTACAACAACTTCAGACAGCTCGAAGAAGTCCTGCTCATAAAAAAATGAAGACCCTTGTCTATATCATCCTCGCCATCGTGCTTCTCGTCATCGAAGCGGTGATCTCTCCCCATATCTCTCTCGATGTCCTCAAGCCGGAACTGGGGATGCCCATCGTACTCTATGTGACATTCTTCCTGGGGGCAAGGTCGGGACTCGTCGCCGCAGTGTGCATCGGCCTCGTGGAAGAAAGCCTTTCGGGGGCTCCCGGCGGCTCGCTCCTGTTCACCACCATCTTCATCTATCTCATCGCCATGGCGATGCGCAGGAAATTCTTTATCGATTCCAAGTACAGCTTTGCCTACCTGTCGAGCGGGTCCGTCGTCGTTCAGTCACTGCTTTTCCTGGCTCTCACCTTCTTCGCCCGCGGTGAGGCCCATGGAGCGCTCAACATACTCTTCTACACCGTTCCCAATGCCATCGTCACGGGGTTCGCGTCCATACTGCTCTTCTCCTTCATCGAACAGCTTAACGAAAGTTTCCTGGAGAGGAACTGATGAAGGACGAGAACCTTTCAAGCAAGTACAAATGGTGTACCCTCGTCCTCGTCATAACCATGACGGTCCTTCTCATCCGGCTGTGGGACCTGCAGATAATGCGCGGGTCGGAGATGCGCAGACTGTCGGAGCAGAACCGCATCAGGGTCAAGAAGATCGTTGCCCCGCGGGGCATCATCTACGACAGGACGGGCAAGGTCCTCGCCGACACGCGTCCTTCCTTCAACATCTACCTGACCCCCGAGGACATCCGGGACTTCAGCCAGACCGTAGACGGGCTTGCCCGCCTTCTCACCTGCGACCGTGAAGAGATCATCGAGAAGATGAAGGCCGCCAGCGGAATGCCGCCCTCCTTTCCGATCAAGATCAAGTCCGATATCCCCATGGATGAGGTCGCCCGCGTCGAGGCGCACCGCGTTTACATACCGGGCGTTTCGATACAGATAGAGCCAAAGCGCAACTATCCCTACGGGGCCGCCTTCGCGCATGTCATTGGCTATGTATCGGAGATAAGCAACGAGGAGTTGAGCAACAAGAAAAAGTACAAGGACTATTCCCCGGGTGATTATATCGGAAAGTACGGCCTCGAAAGGTCCTACGAGAAAGACCTCAGGGGAGTGGACGGAGAAAAGCGGGTCGAGGTGGATGCAATCGGACGCGAGGTAAGGACCCTCGATGTCGTCGACCCCATTCCGGGGCACAGCCTTCACCTGAACCTGGACCTCGAGCTCCAGCTCACCGCCGACAAGGCCCTGGAGACAAGAAAGGGCGCCGCGGTGGCCCTGAACCCCAAGACGGGAGGCGTCCTCGTCCTGGCAAGCCGGCCTGGCTTCGATCCCAACCTTTTTGTCTCCGGGATATCCAAGAAGGACTGGCAGAGGATCGCCCTCGACAAGGCGCATCCCCTTCAGAACAGGGCCATCCAGGGCGGATATCCGCCGGGATCGACGTTCAAGATACTCACGGCGATGCAAGCTCTCGAGCTGGGCATCATCAACGAGCGCACGACGTTCACCTGCAGCGGCGGATTCGCATACGGCAACCGCGTCTTCAGGTGCTGGAAGAAGGGGGGGCACGGGTCGGTCACGGTACACCGCGCCATCGTGGAATCCTGCGACGTCTTCTTCTACAATGTCGGCCTCAAGCTGGGCGTGGACCGCATCCATGAGTTCGGCAACATCGTCGGCCTCGGCCGTGTGACGGGCATCGATCTCCCCAACGAACAGAAGGGGCTTCTGCCGTCAACGGAATGGAAAAAAAGGCGCTACAATCAGCCCTGGTACGAAGGTGAGACCGTTTCCGTCGCGATCGGCCAGGGGGCGGTCTGGCTCACGCCGGTCCAGCTCGCGCAGTTGTCGTCTTTCGTTGCAAATGACGGCAAGAACTTCAAGCCCCAGATCGTCAACCGCATCGTGTCGACAGAGGGCAAGGTGGTCAAGACCTTCGAGCCCGTCGTCAATGCCGACGTGAAATTCAAGCCCGGGGTCCTCAAGATCGTCAAGGACGGGATGCGGGGGGTTGTGAACGAGCCGGGCGGGACCGCCGGGGCCTCGCGGGTGCAGAACGTGCTCATGTGCGGCAAGACGGGCACGGCCCAGGCTGGTTCCGACAAGGTGAGACTGGGCGACCACGCCTGGTTCATCGCATACGCACCGGCCGAGGACGCGTCCATCGCCATGGCCATCCTCGTGGAACACGGGCTTCATGGCTCGTCCGCGGCCGCGCCGATAGCCAAGGGCATCACCGAAACCCTCTTCAAGGTCAAAACGGTCATAAAGGAAGCGAAGGCAGATGAGAATAGATAAACGGAGATATTACCACCTCGACTGGTACCTCATCATCAACGGGCTGTTGATATTCGGCATCGGCATTCTGAACCTTGTGAGCGCCACCAGTTCCTTCTCCAGCGGGTCCTACAATTTCATCATCAAGCAGCTCATAGCCTTTGCCATGGGCCTCGTCCTCATCGGCGTCGTCATGTACTATGACTACCGGATCATAGCGAATCAGTCGCGCTGGATCTATCTCGGAGGCATTCTGCTGGTCGTGCTCGTCCTTATCATAGGGCTCGCGGCGGGCGGCGCCAAGAGATGGATAAGTCTCTTCGGCTTCAGCATTCAACCATCGGAGCTCATGAAACCCATCCTTGTCATTTTCCTCGCGAACATGCTCCACGAGAAAAAAAGGCAGAATGTCCCGCTGTCCCTGAAGGACATAGGGAAACCGCTCCTGTGGACCCTCATACCCTTCGTCCTCATCGTGAAGCAGCCGGACCTGGGCACTGGCATCGTCATAATCCTCGTCTGTTTCGCCATCCTGTGGTATGTGGGCCTCAAGAGATCGACCTACGCCATTCTCTTTGGGGTCGGGGCCATTTCCCCGTTCGTTGCCTGGAACTACCTCATGAAGCCCTATCAGAAGATGCGCGTCCTGAGTTTCATCAACATCGATGCCGACCCGGCCGGCTTCGGATACCATGCCAAACAGGCGATAATCGCCGTCGGGTCGGGGAGATTCCTCGGCAAAGGCTTCATGAACGGGACTCAGCACAAGCTCCAGTTCATACCGGAACATCACACGGACTTCATCTTCACGGTCTTTAGCGAGGAGTGGGGCTTCATCGGCTCCGTCATCCTCTTCGCCCTTTTCATATCTTTTATCAACCGGTGCCTGAAGATAGCCATGAACGCCCACGATGAACTTGGCTCCATCATCGCCTTCGGCGTCGCCGCCATCATCTGGGTCCAGTTTACCATCAACGTAATGATGGCCATCCACCTTGCCCCCGTCGTGGGCATCCCCCTTCCCTTCATCAGCTACGGTGGCTCATCCCTCCTCTCGATGATGATATCCGTAGGACTCCTGCTCAACATCAGTACGCGGAGATATATGTTCTAAAGGACCGCTTGAGCGTTAAAAAGAAAATGCCCTTCCTCTTTAGCGGAAAGAAAGGGTCTTTGCCTCTTCGGTTCAAGCGGTTCAAGCTGCCCTCCCGTGTCCTTAAGCCCAGATCGGGGCAATACCGAGGCGGCGAGGAGAAAGCACCGGAGGCGTACGTCTGTACGTCGAGGATGCCGACGACGAAGACAACGAAGGGATTGTCCCGATCTGGGCTTAAGGACAAGAAGACCGGGGCTGATGGTTCCCTTATAGCCCCGGTCTTCTGCGGTATGTACCGCTGGGCCGGCGAGAGTCGGCCCGTTAAAGACTCTCTCAGATCTTCATCTCCAGGTTGATCATGTCCCCCCTCTTGAAACCCATGCGGTCGAAAAACCTGAGGAGGTCCCAGTCTCTCCAGTTCACGAAGACGTAGATCGTATCGACGCCGACCTTCTTGAACATGGAAAACATCTCCTGGAAGAGAAGTCTCGCGATCCCCTGCTTCTGGTGCTCCCTCCTGACCCCGAGCGTGTCTATCCAGGCGACATTCTCGGGTATGCCGTATTCCCAGCCGCTCGCGCTGCCGAGAATGAAACCGATGACCTGGCCGTCAAGCTCGGCGGCCAGAGAGGGCACCCCTGACACCTCGGCCCTCTCCAGTCTGACCTCCCAGTAGTCCCTTCTTCTTGTTCCGAGGAGTGATTCGTCGATATCCGTGATGGCATCGAGATCCTTCAAGGTGAGCACTTTCAGCTTTACGGGTCCGGTGGCGAGTTCCATGGCTCTATGCCTCCCCCACGCGACTTCGTTTCTTATTGTGGAGTATAGCAGAGAAAAGAGGGATGTCAATCACCGAGATAAGGCGGTTGCAGCCGTTTGAACAGCTTGAGCCGCTTGAACGGAAAATACAAGGACAGAGATCTTCTTCGAACGCTTGAGCGGTTTGAACGGTTCAAGCGGTTCAAGCGGTCTTTCTGGTTTTGTTCTTGAAACGAAAGCAAAAACTGCTATAATAGTTGATGCGTATACTCGGATTGGATGTGGGGGACAAGAAGATCGGGGTGTCGTTGTCCGATCCCACGCTTTCGATCGCCCAGGGTCTCAAGCTGTATCATCGCGCTTCCCTCGAAAAGGATGTCGAGGAGTTGAAGCGTATTGCAGAGGAGCACGAGGTCGGGGAGATCGTTATCGGCCTTCCCAGGAACCTGAACGGCACAATCGGAACGAGGGCGCAGAAGGTCATGGGACTCGCCGACAGGATCCGCGAGTCGGTCGCGATACCCGTTACCCTCTGGGATGAGCGTTTCAGCACCAATGAAGCGCACAGGGTCTTTGATATGGCCGACGTGCGCCACAAGAAGAGAAAACCGTATCTGGATATCATGGCATCACAGATAATTCTGCAGGGATACCTCGATGCTCGCAGCGCGCGATAAGAAAACCATCATCATTGCCATCATTATCTTCATTTCTTCGCAGACCCTGATATTCGCGTGCATCCCCAGGAATAACGACCAGTCCGCACGGCCGGTGGTTGTCAGGCAAGGAACAAGCGTCGCAGAGATAGCGGATATCCTCAAGAAGGAAGGTCTCATATGGTCATCGGCCCTCTTCATCATCGGATCCGCCATGTACAAAGGGCGTCTCATGGCAGGCGAGTACGAACTACGGAGGGACATGTCCATATTCGAGATCATACGGAGGATGGGGCAGGGCAAACGGAAGATCTATGCCCTGAAGGTCATCGAGGGCAACAACATATTCACCGTAGCGGAAACCGTCCACAAAAGCGGCATTATGACGAGAGAAGAGTTTCTCGAGCTCGCGACGGACAGGAAATACCTCGAAAGCATGGGCATCGAAGCCGATTCTCTCGAGGGATATCTCTTTTCCAATACCTACTTCTACAGCAAGGAGATCGACAGGGAGAAGTTCATCCAGGGGATCGTGCTGAGGACCCTCAAGCTCTTCGATGACGAAGGCATCAGGCGTAAAATGGCCTCTCTCAAGATGAACGTGCACCAGACGCTCACTCTGGCCTCGATGATCGAGAAGGAATCAGGGGTAAGGGAAGAGAAACCCCTCATCTCCGCCGTCTTTCACAACAGGATGCTTAAGGGGATGTCCCTTGACTGCGACCCCACGGTCATTTACGGGACGAAGGGGTTCGGCTCCCCCATAAGGAAGGTCGACCTTGCGACCCACACCCCTTACAATACATACATGTTCAAAGGTTATCCCCGGGGGCCGATATGTACTCCGTCAAAGGATTCCATACTCGCCGCACTCAACCCGGCGCCCGTCGATCATCTTTACTTCGTCTCAAAGAACGATGGTACCCATGTCTTTTCACGGGACATGGTTCAACATAACAGATACGTCGAAACGTACCAGAGAAACAGGACAACACATTAATAAAGGAGGAATGTATGGCAAAAGAAGTTGCAGTTATCGGCGTTGGCCAGACGTACTTCGTCAGGGGCTATGAAGGCTCCATCAGGGAACTGGCCTTCGAAGCCTTCAGAGAAGCGATGCAGGACGCAAACCTCACTGCCAAGGATGTGGATGCATCCATATTCTGTTCCGCTCCGGAGTATGACAAGCAGAGGTCGCCGGCGGGTGTTCTCGCGGAATACCTGGGCCTCATCCCGCAGCCGACGTTCTATGTCGAGACCGTTTGTTCGTCAAGCACGGTAGGCGTCAAGATCGGTTACAGCATGATCAAGGCCGGTCTCCACGACATCGTTGTCGTTTGCGGTTTCCAGAAGATGTCGGAGATCACCTCTGCCGAGTCCCAGGAAAGAATGGGCCGCGGTGCGGATATCCAGTGGGAGTCCCCCTTCGGCACCATGATGCCCGCGTATTACGCCATGTACGCCCAGGCCTACCTGGCAAAGAACGGTCTGACCCTCGACGACCTGAGGGATGTCAGGGTGAAGGCAGCCTCCTACGGCCAGATCAATGAAAGGGCGGTCTACCGTAAAGGTGTGAAACCGGAAGATTTCGATCCCAAGAACCCCGACGCAAAGATGGCGGGGCCCGTGGCATCACCGCTCCGCGTAGGCGACTGCTGTGCCAATGCGGACGGCGCATCATGCATCATCCTCGCAAGCGCCGAGAAGGCAAAGGCATTCTCGAAGAAACCCGTCTGGATCCTCGGTATCGGTGCCGCCTCCGAAGCCGTCAACATGGCCTCGCGTCCTGATTTCTCAAAAGGCATCCGCGTCGCCAAGGCTGCGGCGGACCAGGCCTACAAGATGGCCGGTCTGGGTCCCAAGGACATCAATGTCGCGGAAGTTCACGACTGCTTCACGATCGCCGAGATCATGGCCTATGAGGGATTGGGATTCGCGCCTGTCGGCGATGGCAAACAGCTTATCCGGGAAAAGGCAACCTACAAGGAAGGAAAGATCCCCGTTAATGTAGACGGCGGTCTCCTCTCAAAAGGCCATCCGATCGGAGCAACCGGCGGATCGCAGATCCGGACCATCGTCCTTCAGCTCAGGGACGAAGCCGGCCCCATGCAGGTCAAAGATCCTCAGATCGGCCTCAACCACAATATCGGCGGAGTAGGCCTCTACGGAAACGTCACAATTTTTGGGAGGGACTAAGATGGGATTCGATAAATTTGGAAGAAAAAGCTTCACAAATATGACAAAAACGGCGAAATTCGTCGACCTCCTTGCCGAGGGCAAGGTGGAAGGAACGGTATGCAAACAGTGCGGAGCAAAGTATTTCCCGCCCCGAGCCGATTGCGCGGCCTGCCTTTCCAAGGACATGGACTGGTTTGAAATGCCAAAAAAGGGCGTGCTGGAAACCTATACCACCGCGATGTACGCCCCCTTCGGATTCGAGAAGGATGCTCCCTATACGATGGGCCTTGTCGATTTCGGCAATGACCTCAAGCTCTTTGCACGGCTCGACAAAGCGCTGAAACAGGAAGAGGTCAAGATCGGCATGGAAGTCTCGGTCCGGCCGATCACCTATGACGACGGCCAGCTTTCTTTTGAGATCATCAAGGCATAGCAAGAAGATCGTTGAACAAAAACAGGCCGCCTTCGGGCGGCCTGTTTTTATTGTCTCAGGTCTCAGGCAAAAGACAGTTGCGGGTTCCGGGTTGCGCGTTTCGAGTCAAAGGCCAAAGAGCGAGACATCGTCTTTGACCTGGGACCTGGGACCTGGGACCGCCTTTAGCCCGCGACGTGTGGCCTGAGACCGTCTTTCCCTCGTGAAACCCGAAACTCTCTCTTCCCTTATCGAGCGATTTCTTTTACAATGAATCATCGCAAGGGAGACACCATGTTAACCAAATCCTTTATACTGGAGTTGTTCAGCGCCGCGGCCATGCAGCGGTGGAATGATAAGATACGGCCGGTGGAACTCAAGGAACTGGACAAGCAGGCCCACAAGATGACGATCGCCTATTTTCTGGGTAAGTTCGAGGAGTCGAGAGAGGGGTTCGACTGGCTGGAGATCATCGAGGGAGGGCTCTTCGAATTCCTGGAAAGGCTCGTCATAACGGACCTGAAGCCCCAGATATTCAACAGGATAAAAGAGGACAGGAAACGGTACGAGGAACTGACGAAATGGGTGTACAAGAAACTGGAGCCCGTCCTCTCCCCCCTGGGCGGGGGTTTCCTCGAACGTTTCCGGCACTATTTCTCAAGCGCCGACAACACGATCAACAAGCGGATCATCAACGCCGCCCATTTCTATGCCACACGGTGGGAGTTCGGCATTATCGAGCGCGCCAACCCCACAGGCTACGAGATACCGGAGATCAGGGGTTTCCTGCAGCAAAGGCAGGAGCGCTACTACGACCTCACCGGCATTCAGCAACTCGCCCTCTTCGAGAAATACCGGAACTTCCTCGACCTCTGCGGCCAGCTCCGTTTCCAGTACCGGTGGAGTCACATCAACATGATACCCCGCACGTCGGTCCTCGGCCACATGCTCATCGTAGCCATCCTTTCCTATCTCTTCTCCCTGGAGATCGGAGCCTGTTCCCGGCGATGCTTCAACAATTATTTCACGGGCCTCTTCCACGACCTGCCGGAGGTCCTCACCAGGGACATCATATCCCCCGTCAAGCGCTCCATCGAAGGCCTCGACTCCCTCATCAAGGCCTATGAGAAGGAACAGATGGAGAAGGAGGTCTTCAACCTCATCCCGCCCGAGTGGCACGACGAGATGAGAAGCTTTACCGAGGACGAGTTCACCAGCATAGCCCTCGTCAACGGCGCAATGCTCAGGACCGACACGGACGTGATATCCAGCCGGTACAACGAAGACCGGTTCAACCCCCGGGACGGGGCAATGATAAAGGCCGTTGACGACCTCGCGGCCTATGTCGAGACATTCTGTTCCATGGAAAACGGTGTAAAGTCCCCGGAACTCACGGAGGCCCGCCTGTCCATCAACGAGAAATACAGAAACACCGTGATAGGCGGCATACACTTCCCCGCCCTTTTCGGACAGTTCTGAAGACAGTCTCAGGTTTCAGGCTCCAGGTCTCAGGTTAAAAACAATGTCTCGCTCTTTGGCCTTTGACTCGAAACGCGCAACCCGGAACCCGCAACTGTCTTTTGCCTGAGACCTGAAACGGTCTTCTATTCCTGGAACCGTCTTTTTCGTCCCCGCTTGACAAAAACGATATACGCAATTACCATTTTTTACAAGGCACGCTATGAGAAACCACGTCTCAGGTATGTCCGTCCTTTTACCCATGCTCATTCTGGCCGGGCTTGTCCTGCCTTCACTCCTTGATGCCGCTGAAAGCGGCTGCGTGAACTGTCATACCAGCGAAAAGATACTCCGATCGCTCCACAAACCCGTGAAGGTGGTGCTCGAGGAAGGAGTGGGGTGAGCGGGGGCGCCTCCGTCGGTCCCGGCGGAGTCCCGGTACAAGACCTACCTCGTGGACAGAAAGCTCCTCGACAGCGACCCCCATTTTGCCGAGGGCTGTGCCTCCTGTCACCGCGGCAACGAGAACTCCGCTTCCCGCGAGAAGGCGCACGCAGGCCTAGTCAAGAGACCGTCCAGAGACCTTGCGGTCTGCGGAAAGTGCCATGACAGCATAGCCGGCGTGTACAGGAACGCCCTTCACTTCACCACCGCCGGCCTGAGACACGGGGTGTCGGGCAGGTTCTCCGCCGCTGAACTCAGGATGTTCGACGAGAAGGTCTTCCAGCGATCCTGCCGCAGTTGCCACGCGTCATGCGGTGATTGCCACGTCAGGTCTCCGATGATCGCGGGTGTGAGCATGGGACTTCTCAAAGGCCACAGATTCGTCGCGAAAGACGACGGCAAGACCTGCGCCATGTGCCACGGGGGACGGCTCTATCCCGAATTCACCGGAGATTTCGGCGGATCGGCGGACATCCATTACCAGAAGGGAATGACCTGCCTCGACTGTCACAACAAGGCCGAGCTCCATGGCACGGGAGCGGTCTATGCTTCGAAGCGGGAGGTAAAGGAGAAACCTGCCTGCGAAAAGTGCCACAAAACGGGGAGCGAAAGAACGGAAAAGGCGAAGACCTCCCACGCGCAACACAAAGACAGAGTAAGCTGTTACGCCTGCCACTCGGGCAGCGTGTACACGAACTGCCTCGACTGCCACCTCGGGAAAGGGGCCACACCCAAGCCCGGATTCTTCCTGGGCCTCGACCCGAAGGACGGAAAGACCGTTACGACCCTGCGTCTCGTCCCCACGGTTCGGGACACGTTCAAGACTGCAGGGATAGCAATGGAAAAATACGACTCCCTTCCCAATTACTGGGCCACAGCCACCCACAACATCAAGAAGAGGACCGACCGGACCCGTTCCTGCGAGATCTGCCACGTCGAAAAACGGGACTTCCTCACGAAGGGGGGTCTCATCAAGAACGGATCGAAGGCGAACGAGCTCCTGCTCTACAGCCCGAGACCGATAAAGTAAAGGAGAGACCATGAAAAGACCGGTTCTTTACACTTGTACTGTCTTAGTTTTTCTGATGCTGTTCCTTCCCTTCCTGTCCCTCGCACGCGACATCGAACCCATCGTATCCACGGATTGGCTACAACAGCATACGAAGGATCCGAAACTCGTCATTGTCGATATCAGGAAGGTCGAAGAGTACAAGACCGGGCATATCCCCGGGGCCGTCAATGTGGTCTACGGTTCCTTCGCGGTTATGAAGGGAGGTCTGAGGAATGAGATGCCTCACGCGGACGACCTTTCCGATGTCCTGAGCAATGCCGGCATCGGGGCCGATTCAAATGTCGTGGTCGTGGGGAATGCGGATACCATCCCCAATCGCACGGACATAGCCCGCGTCGCGATAACGCTCAAGTACGCGGGCGTCCCGAACATGGCGATCCTTGATGGAGGGTACCGCAAGTGGCTGGCCGAGAAGAAACCCGTTGCCACGGACATTGTCAGGCCCAAACCCGCCAGGTACGATGTCAAAACCAACGAGGCAATGTTCGTGAAGAAAGACCACGTACTGGCCGCCATCGGAAAGGTCACCATCATTGATACGAGAGAGCCCGAATTCTATGAAGGCAAGAAGAAGATGGACTTCGTGGCAAAACCGGGCAGGATAAAGGGCGCTGTCAACCTGCCTCCATCACAGGCATATACGAAGAACGGCACATTCAAGACAAAGGCAGAGCTTGCAGCCCTCGTCGCAAAAGTAGCGGGAGGGGACCTGACGAAAGAGATCATCCTCTATTGCGATACGGGAAAGGTAGCCTCTTCCTGGGCGTATATCATGACGGAACTGCTAGGTTACAGGAATGCAAAGATCTACGACGGTTCAACGGAAGAGTGGATGAAGGACCCAAAAGCACCCGTGGAACCATAAAAAGACCGTTTCAGGTTTCAGGTTCCAGGTTCCAGGAAAAGACCCTAAATGTAAAGGTTCCGATCTTTTCCGGACATCTTGGGAGCATAAAATGGAAGATTGGTTTTTCAGGATATGTATATAGGCTATAAAAT
>LVAA01000169.1 GCA_001603955.1 Syntrophobacterales bacterium Delta_02
GTCCTCGACGGCGTCGGGTTTTGACCGGCCCGATAAGGCCCCGGGCAAAGAATTCTCTTGAAATAAAGTCACCCGCCTACTTAAATATAGAATACTCAATCATTAATATTGCGACAGTGAAGGGGGAGACATGCGTTTCTTTGAGAATGTCAGGATAGGCAAACGTCTCGGCATCGGTTTCAGCATCTTTATCGTCATCATAGCGCTCATGGCCCTTTTGGGTTTCAAGATCATCGACGACGTGGACAGCAGGGCCGGCCATATTGTCGAGGCGGCCTTTGAGAAGGCAATCCTTGCCAACACGGTCATGGGGGCTATTTACAACGCCTACAATTCAATGGGGGTCATCGCCTTCACCACGGACGGCTCCGTCGTGGAAGCGGAGAAGGACAACCTCGCGAAAATGCGGCAGACCTATGGCGAGGCCCTCGCCAAACTCGAGAAGCTCGAGCAGGACCCGAAGGGGAAGGACCTCATCGCCCGTTTCAAACAGACGACGGCGAAGGCGAAGGACTCGAACAACCGGATCATCGAGTACGCTGCGAACAAGGACCAGGCGAAGGCGATAGAGACATATATCACCGAGAACAAGCCCGCCACGAAGGATATCATCACGACCCTGCAGTCCATCGTCCGGTACCAGGAGGACAACGTCCGCGGCCAGTTCGCGTCCATCCGCGAGTCCAACAAGAGGTATACCCTCATCCTCGGCATCTTCGGAGTTGCCGCGATCGTGCTGGGTATCATTCTTTCCATCACGGTCACCCGGAGCATCGTCGTGCCCATTCGCGGGAACACCCGGGCGGTCCGGGCGATGGCGAAGGGGAATCTTGCGTTCCAGGTCCCCACGGACAGAAAGGACGAGTTTGGCGATGAGATGAAGGCGGCAAAGGAAATGGTGGAGAAATGGCGCGAGATCATCGGGAGCCTGAGATCGGCCGCGGCAAGCATATCCTCCGCCGGCGTTCAGCTCAGTGCCAGCGCGGAACAGATGTCGAAGGGTTCCGGGGAGCAGGCCAACCGGTCGTCCCAGGTGGCCGCCGCCTCTGTCGAGATGGCCCAGACGGTCATTGACATAGCACGGAACACGAACAACATAGCGGGCTCGGCGGCGAATACCGTGAAGATAGCGAAGGAAGGCGAAGAGATAGTCAACCAGGCCACGAAGGAAGTGGAGGAGATAGCCCGGACCGTCGGTGATTCCGCCGAATCGATACGGACCCTCGGCGAGCGCTCGAACCAGATCGGGGAGATAGTCAACGTCATCGACGACATCGCCGACCAGACGAACCTCCTGGCGCTTAACGCCGCGATCGAGGCCGCCCGGGCCGGCGAGCAGGGGAGGGGCTTCGCGGTCGTGGCAGACGAGGTGCGCAAGCTGGCGGAGCGCACCGCGAACTCCACCTCGGAGATCGGCGGCATGATCAATGCGATCCAGGGTGATGTCGAGCGGGCCGTCATGACCATGAACGCCGTGGCGAAGAAGGTGGAGACGGGCGTCGACCTCTCCGGAAAGGCGGGCCAGTCGCTCCGGGTCATCGTAACGAGCGTTGACGACCTTCTCGGGATGGTACAGCAGATCGCCTCGGCAACGGATGAGATGAGCGCCACATCGGAGGAGATCAACAGGGACATCGAGCAGATCGCGGCCGTTTCCCGGGAGACATCGGCCAGTTCGGAGCAGACGGCCCAGGCATCGGGGGAGCTGGCAAAGCTCTCGAACGACCTCGAGGAGATCGTCAGCCGCTTCAGGGTGTGAAAGACGCGTCGTCATGAGC
>LVAA01000170.1 GCA_001603955.1 Syntrophobacterales bacterium Delta_02
TGCTGCTCTGGCGGATGCCGCAGCGTTCATGCAGCTCAGTCAGAACATCAAAGGTTTTGTCGTTGGGCGGAAAGCTGTCATATGACCGCCAGCGGCCGATGTAAAACGACTTCGGCATTTCGACCTTGGGCAGAGCGGGCAGCACTTTGACGTTGAATTTATGAACCTGATCCTGCTTGCCGCCGTTTTCCAGCCAGTAGCGCACGGGGAACTCCCGACCGACCGAGGAAGGGTCTTTCGCCCGCAGGTTGAAAATCAATTCCCGCTCCGCACCGTACCCGGGACGCAGGATTCCGAACAGCCGGAGATTTTCGAAACGCAGAAGTTTCCGTCCCTGTTCCGGCGTACTGATCTGCGGTGTTTCGTCGCCATAATACCTGACATCAGGATTGGCCGAATAAACTTCCACCACATCCACATCATCGGGCATATCCACCACCAGCGCCGGATGATCAAGACGCTCACGGTCACCGGAAAGCCGGAAGGAAAGCGGAGTCGGGGCGTCGGGAAAGACATGGAACCGCGCCTGGCCGCCATCCCAGTCGGCATTCCAGAACGCCGGAGCGGGCGAAGTCCGGATCGGGAAGCGGCGGGCGCCACTGGCATCACCGCCCATAAAGCAGCCCGGCTTGCTGAATTCGATCCAGTCCTTGCCGGAATTGAGCCAGCGCAGTGTCAGCGTCGCGGCATCCGGCGGTGCGGCGAATTCACATTCGATCGCCTTGACTGCGGCGGCGGTGTATTCCGGCGACAATTGTTCGCCGAGGGATTTGCCGCTACGGTCGCTGAATTCGGCGGCAATCTGGAATTTGCCGGAACCGCCGGTTTTGATCTGCGCTTTGGCGGTATACATCTTGTTGCCGCTGATCGAGCCGCGCAGCGCCGAAGCAACGCCGAAGCCGGTCGCCCCGGCCGTATGGAGAAGTTTGCAGCCCGGAACGCCTTCGACGGAGATGAATTCGATTTTGCCTTCGGCTTCGCGGCCGGGATAATAAAACGACTTCCAGCCATTCGGAATGCCGTTCGTGGCGGTGGCACCGGTCATGGTACTGTTGGTCAGCAGATTGCCGTCATTGGCCGTCGCGGACACCATCGGTTGCGGCGCCAACGTGGCTTCATCGCTCCATTCCAGCTTCACATCATCGACCCACATGGTGCCGGAACCGTTGTTACGGAAGGATAGGCTCATATAGTTGGCGCCTTCCGGGACTTCCGCGACCTCAGAAATCGTTTTGCCAGGCTGGTCCCCGCGCAGACGGTAGAGCGTTTTCCACAGCATGGAGGGTTTTCCCTTGGTGCCGGCGACAATGACAACCGTGCCTTCACCCAGGTTGCTACCGACAAGGCAGGCCGAAACTGTAACAGAACGGGGGGCGGGCAGCGCCTTGAACCAGACTGATTGGCCGATCCCGACGAAGGCGCCGGAAACCCCGGCCTCCAAAGCCGGCAATTCAATGCCGGAGCCGTGGGTCATGGCATGATTACGGGCATAAACCGGGGCTACGGTTTTCTGCCGGAACTGCATGGC
>LVAA01000171.1 GCA_001603955.1 Syntrophobacterales bacterium Delta_02
GAAGCAGAGGAAGAAACGCTCATGACGCTGGAGGCCGAGGGCTTTGCCGGGTATCCGCTCTTGTGGCACTGCTTTGGTCAGGGGCCGGAAACCGCGCGGCGCATCCTGCGCAACGGCTGGCACATATCCATTCCCGGCCCTGTCACCTACAAGGCCAATGAGGCTCTGCGCGAGGCCGTGGCCCTTATCCCCGCCGACCGCCTGCTGCTGGAAACCGATGCCCCCTATCTTGCGCCCCTGCCCTGGCGCGGCAAACGCAACGAGCCGTCCTATACGGTGTTTACTGTGCGGGCCATGGCCGAAGCGCGGGGAGAAACCCCCGAAGAACTCTGGCGAACCTGCGGCGACAATGCCCGCCGGTTTTTCGGTCTGTCAGCGCAGGAATGATGCGGTGCTGACGGAATCAGCCCCGCCCGCGCGGCTGGCCTTGCACGGGTCTGTTCTTGTGTCCACATGGCAGAAGTGATACCATGTCCAAAGCCGCTCGAAACGGTGGCTTGGTAATGTTTTTGATAGATATTTTCAGTGGTTGTCCGCGCCACGTCCGGCTTGCCGCAGCGCAATGCAGCAGGGCCGCCTTGGCGCGTCCTCTATAGCGTCAGCGCAAGCTGTTTGCCCAACTTCAAGGAGATTCCATGTCGGATCTGCGTACCCCCCTCACTGCCTGGCACGAGGCGCATGGCGCAAAAATGGCCCCCTTTGCCGGGTGGCTTATGCCCATCCAGTATGAGGGTATTATTGTCGAGCATCAGCACACCCGCCAGCATGCAGGTCTTTTTGACATCTGCCACATGGGCGAGTTTCTTATTGAAGGCCCCGGCGCGGACGAAGCCCTGAGCAAGGCCGTGAGCCACAACCTGCAGACCCTTGCCTCCGGCAAGTGCCGCTATGGCTTTTTGCTCAACGAAAAGGGCGGCGTGCTGGACGACGGCATCATCTACCGCTTCGGCCCTGATTCCTTTATGGCCGTGGTCAACGCCGCCTGCGCCGCCAACGACTTTGCAGTGCTGCGCGCCCGCCTGCCCCAAAGCGTCAAGATGACCGATATTTCCGCAGAAACCGGCAAGATCGATCTGCAAGGGCCGGAATCCCTGGACGTGCTCGAAAAGCTGCTGGGGCAGAATTTCCACGATCTCGGCTACTTCGGCTTTCGCGAAACCACCTGGCAGGGCACGCCCCTGCTGGTGAGCCGCACAGGCTACACCGGCGAGCTGGGCTATGAGCTGTACATTGAGAGCTCAGTGACCGAGGCTTTCTGGAGCGCCTTGCTGGCTGACGAACGTGTCAAGCCCATAGGCCTTGGCGCGCGCGATACCCTGCGCCTTGAGGCTGGTTTGCCCCTGTACGGGCACGATCTGGACGAGAATCACAGCCCCGCCGAGGCCGGTATGGGCCGCATGATGACCAGCACCGCCGACTATGTGGGCCGCGAAGGCGCGCAGAACATTGCCGAAGTGCTGGTGCCCCTGCGCATTGACGGCCGCCGCGCCGCCCGTCACGGCGATGTGGTAGCCCTTGCAGACGGTACGGAAGTTGGCCACGTCACCAGCGGTTCGTTTGCGCCCTCGCTGGGCTATGTGATCGCCTTTGCCTGGGTCAAGGCAGCGCATGCCGGGGCCGAGAATTTTGTGGTTCGCGCCGCCAGAACGGAACTGCCCGCCGCACGGGTTGAAGCGCCGTTCTACACTGAAGGCACCGCGCGTAAAAAACTGGCCTGATACGGTCGTTGATCTGTGCGGGCCGCATTTTACGGCACATTCCGCAGAACAGCGTAATTTTTATAACGATTGAACCCAATTTTTCAGGAGTTTGCACATGGCTACCAATCCCGCCG
>LVAA01000043.1 GCA_001603955.1 Syntrophobacterales bacterium Delta_02
CGACAAGCTCCCCGGGGCCGTCGAGATAGCCGACATCGCCGCTGCGGCGAATGACGATGGGGGGATTGTGACCGCCGTTCGTATACTGAAGTTCCCCGGTGGTCGTGTTCAGAATGGCGCAGAACACGGTGATGAACATATCCGCGGGGTTTCCCTTGCTCAGCTCGTCGTTGACCTCACCCATGAGGACACCCGTCTCAACGTCAGCCGAGGCCCTAGCCTTAATGAGGGTCTTGGTGAACGCCATGAAGAGGGCTGCCGGGATCCCCTTGCCGGAGGCATCACCTATGACCAGACAAAGGTGGTCCCTGTCTATGAGGAAGAAGTCATAGAAGTCGCCGCCCACCTCGCGAGCCGGTATAGTGAGGGCATGGATATCAAAATCCTTCCTTTCCGGAAAGGGAGGGAACTCCTTTGGAAGGATACCCATCTGGATGTTCCTGGCAATCTTCAGCTCGCTTTCCATGCTCTGCCGCGCGGCTGTCGTGTCCGTGATCTCCTGGATGTAGTCCTTGAGCGACGTCTTCATGCAATCGAGGGCAGATGCAAGCTGTCCGACCTCATCCTTCGTCCGCACTTGCGGCACCTGGGCCTCGAGGTCACCCGTGCCTATCCTCCCTGCTATCTCCGCCATCTCCGTCAGCGGTCTCGTTATGGACCGGGCTATGAAGACAACCGCAAGGGCGAGGAGCATAAGGCCGCCAATGCCCAGCGCAAGGACCACGTGATTGAGGTTGGTGATGTCCGCCATGAGTTCGTCGTAGGGAAACAGAACGCCCAGCGACCACCCGTTCGACTTGATGGGCACGTAGGTCATGATACAGGATTTTCCCGTCACCGCGCTCTTCACGGAGTTCCTGGAGTAGCCCGTCTCTCCCCGTATCATTCTCCGTCCCGTTTCACGCAGCATGGGGTCCTTCCTCTCTTCCGCGATGGAGAAGATCGTTTCGTTCATGATGTGTTCTGTGATGGGATGGGTGACAAAGGTGCCGTTCTTCGATATGAGAAACCCGTAGCCCGACTTCAGTATCCTGATCGAGGAAACGATCTTCCTGAGTTCCTCAAGGGAGATGTCCACCACAACCACACCGGTGAGCTTTCGCGTTCCGTCGACAACCCTGTAGAAAGGAACGGCATAGGAAGACATCAGGATGCCTCCGCCTTCGCCAAAATAGGGTTCTGTCCATTGCGGCCGTTCAAGCTCCCGGGGGATCTGGTACCAGTCCCAGTGGAAATAATCATAGAACCTGTCAAGATACTTGAAGCTTATCCCCTCTCCGTTCCTGCAGAAATAGGGAGCGAAGTACTTCTTCGTCCTGTTGAAGGCGTAGGGTTCGAAAGCAACCGCCGCACCGTATATCTCGGGGTTCTTCTCGACGATCGCGTAGATGACCTTGAAAAGCTCGGTCTCGTCGTAGTTCGTATTCTCGAGAAGGTATGCCGTGTTCTGGGGCACCTTCTGTATAGACGTCAGAAGGACCTCGATCCTGCTTGTCGTGGTGGTGATGAGGTTTGCCGAGTTCTCTTCGATACCCTTCTGTATCATCTCGCGGGAGACAAGGTAGTTGTAGCTGAATATGGCGGTAAAGATAGCGGCGCTGCTCAAAGTGAAGAAAAGGACCAGTTTGAAGGCGATACCCTTATTTTTGAACATATCCCGTGCACGTGAAGGCGAAAGCGTCCATGCCGGGCACGTTCCCGATAAGACCGCCCTCCTTCAGTTCTTTCCCCACCCTTTCGTAGTCTTGCTTCTTGAGGACACCCACCGCGGCCCGGTCACTGCCGGAGGGGATGATTATGTCCTTCATCCTCTCGAGCATCCATCGCTGGTGTACCCTGTTGGCCGGCACATTGGCCTGGACCATGTACTTGAGCACCATGTCGATGGTCTCCTCCGGGTGGTCGAAAGCCCAGTGCCAACCCTCGAGAGAGGCGTTCACAAAAGCGCATACCGCCGCAGGGTCCTTTTTCAGCGTCTCTTCCATGACGTAGATCCCGTCTTCGGGAAAATTCAGGCCGTAGTCGCTGTAAAAAAACGACGTGAGCTCGTCGGCGTTGATCCCTGCATTGAGCACCGTGTGAAACTCGTTGTACCACATGGCCGACGCGGCGTCGACACCGTCCCGAAGGAAAAGGTTCACGGAATAGGACTGAGGGACAACCTTCGCCGCCACCCCGTACTTCTTGAAGAACGCCGTCGGCTGTATGCGGAAATCATCACCCCACAGTCCCACCTTCTTCCCGTCGAGGTCCTCCGGCCTTCTGATGCCCCGCGCCTTCTTTGCTATGAGCATAAGCGATGACCGCTGCACCACCTGGGCGACGTTGACAAGCCTCACGCCGCTCGAACGTTTCTGGATGGCCGTGGAAAGCCAGATGGTGGCAACGTCAACCTCGCCCTTCTCGAGGAGTTCCGATGACGGCTTGTGGGCCCCTCCCCTCAAGACCTTCACATCGAGGCCGTGCTTGGCGAAGATGCCCTTCTCGTAAGCCGCATAGTAACCGGCAAACTGGGCCTGCGGACTCCACTGGGGAATGAAGGTGATCTTCTTCAATGCAGGTTGGCCATGTCCCACCGCTGCCGTCGCGAGCATGAGAACAAGGCACACCAGTACCCCGGCCCGCATCTTCCTGCCTGGATCGTATCGTTTGCTCCCGTCCGTCATCGTCAGTTATTATGATGATTGATAGCGGGCCGTGAGTCAATACAAAAATCCCCTGTTCGCCGGGGTGCGGCATGAAGAGTGCCCTGACCCAAGGCCCTTGCGGCCGCGAAGAGACACCCGTTGAAGCATCCGGCCCCCTGCGGGAGCCAAAACGCCCGCCCCTGTTCCGCCCCCGGGGCGGCAAAGGGGGGATCGTCTCGACAACGCCACGATATTCTTAAGAATCTCCTCTGTCTTCCGATTATTAATGATACAGGGGGAGTGGTAATCATGACATCATTGCGCGAACATAACGATGCGGACACCGATCGACCGAATTCCTTCACGATCGAAGTGAACGAGGAAGATGGTTGTGCCTGCGTCACCATTCACGAGGCAGAGGAGCATCCTTCGCTTGACCAGATCGTAAGCGGCCTTAAGGTGCGCAACCTGCCCTACTGGATCGACGAAGAGGCCATCAAAAGGGAACTTGCGAAGATGACCACGGAGCAACCCTTTCGCGCGGCCGTGGCAAAGGACTCGGAATTCGAGATAAAGGTGGACGGCGCACAGCGTGTCGCCACGTTGGTCCTGAAAGAAGGGTACGGCGGCAGGGAAACGACCATGGTGGACGTGCAGCTCAGACTCAACGAAATGGGGATCGTCTCGGGGGTCGATCTCGACCGCGTCATCCTCGCCCTGTCCGAAAAGATCTACGACAAACCCGTCGTGATCGCCAGGGCAAAAGAGCCCGTTCCCGGGGCGGACGCCGCCATCGATTGCCTGTTCCCTCTTCAATTGATCATGCAGCCGAAGGAACTGGAAAACAAGAAAGTGGACTTCAGGGAGCTCAAGCTCATCTTCGCCGTTGTCCCGGGAGACGTCCTGGCGAGGAAGATACCGGCGACCCCGGGTGAGCCGGGGATGACGGTCGTGGGCACGCCGATACCGGCAAAACCCGGCAAGGATATCGCCTTCACCGCCGGGAGGAACACCATAATCTCTCCCGACGGCATGGAGGTCACCGCTGCCATGGCCGGACAGCCTTTCCTCAAGGGAAGGTCCGTTTTCGTCGAGCCCGTTTACAGCATCAAGGGGGACATCAATTACTCCGTCGGCAACATCGATTTCAAGGGCAGTGTGAAGATAGACGGGAACGTCGTGTCCGGCTTCTCCATAAAGGCAACGGAGAGCATCGAGATAAACGGCGTCGTCGAGGACTGCTCCCTCGAGGCCGGGATGGACATCTCCATCAAGGGCGGGGTGCTGGGCGCGGACAGGGGCACCATGAAAGCGGGCAGGGATTTTTCGGCGCTCTTCGTAGAGAACTGCCACGTAGAGGCGGGACGGAACATCGTCGTCGGGGACGCCCTCAATTCCGTATTATCCGCGGGCGATTCCATCGATGTCGTCCTTGGCACGGGGCGCGTCATAGGCAGCAAGCTCTCCGCGCAAAACCTTGTGTCCATGAACTCCCTGGGGTCTCCGATCGCCGGGAGGACGCAGGTATTGGTGGGGTTCGAGCCGAAGACGATGGCGCTCTTGAAGGAATTGAAGGAAGAGGTCCAGAGGACGGAGCACACCGTAGAGGAGATCCAAAAGCACGTCTCCACTCTTGAAGAGATGGGTCGTGCCGGTCCGCTCCCGAATGAAAAGGAGAGGCTCTATGGCAGGCTCCTCGCGACAGCGGACGAACTGGACCACCAGTTACAGGAACAGAGGAGCCGGGTCGAAATGATCGAGTCAACGATGACCAAGGCCGCACAGCCGACCGTCAAGGTACGGGGCACCTGCTACCCTAATATCAGAGTAAACATAGGCACACTCGTCTTCGACTCCACAACGGAATATCACAGCGCCGTCTTCTACGAAGAGGAAGGCAGGATCAAGGTGAACGTATACGATAACAAAACGTGAAAAGACCGTTCCAGGTTCCAGGTTTCAAGTCTCAAGCTAAAAACCCTTTCAGGCCTCACGTTTCAGGTTAAGGCTGATCCTTGGAACGGTCTTCAAGGTCTTTAACCTGGAACCTGAAACTTGGAACCTGGGACCGTTTCTAGACGAGATACGGTTCCCACATCTTTGTGGTCTTTCTTATGTAGTCGGCGGGAACACCCTTCACGATCTGGTTGTGGCCGGGCAGGAGGATGTCGACATCGAGCTTCGACAGCCTGTCGAGTGAATCCTTCAACTGGGCCGGATTCGCGCCGAAAAGGTCGAAACGGCCGATGGCGTAATCGGCGTAGACCACATCCCCGGGGATAAGGACCTTCCCGATGGGCTCGTAAAGCGCTATCCCTCCCATGGAATGGCCGGGTATGTGTATCACATCCCATACCATGTTGCCTATCTCCAGCGTCTCTCCACCTTCGAGCTTACGGTCGACCTTGAACTTGAAGGCATCGGGCGCAAGGCCGAACTGCATCTGGCACATGCCCTTGAACATGTCCATGCCGTACACGGCCCGGTCGTCCCCCTTCTCCAGGAGCTCCGCCTCCAGCCTGTGGACCCAGAGCTCGGCGCCGGGAAACGCCTTCTGGAGTTCCGCAAGACAGCCTATGTGATCGAGGTGCGTGTGGGTCATGATGAACCTCTTGACATCCTCAGGCCTGATCCCGAGCTTCGCGATGGAAGCGGCCTTGTAGGCGCCCTTTCCCGTGAGACCCGCGTCCACTATGGAAAGGTCTCCGGACGCCGGGTCCCCTATGACGTAGACATGGGAATCGGGGATGAACTCGTCCTGACCGGGAATGAACTGAACACCTTTGTAGACCTGGGACATGAGAGGCTCCTTTATACCGTTTTTTCTTTCTCACCGGACCGCTTTCCGAGCCAGCGGTTGAGTTCGTCAAAATAGACATAGAAGACGGGGGTGATGTAGAGGGTCATGATCTGGGAGAGGAAGAGACCACCTACGACGGCTACGCCCATGGGCTGGCGAGCATCTCCTCCCGCTCCGATCCCGAGCGCGATAGGCAGGGTGCCGAAAAGGGCCGCCATCGTCGTCATCATGATGGGACGGAACCGTATAAGGCATGCCTGGTAGATCGATTCCTCGGAATTGAGCCCTTTGGAGCGCTCCTCCTCGAGGGCGAAGTCGACCATCATGATGCCGTTCTTCTTTGCGATGCCGATAAGCATTATTATACCTACCATACCGTACATGTCGAGTTCCATACCAAAAACCCAGAGGGTCAGCAGGGCGCCGCATGCCGCCAGCGGCAGGGCCGTCAGGATCGTGACGGGGTGGAT
Organism: Syntrophobacterales bacterium Delta_02; assembly: GCA_001603955.1. Taxonomy (GTDB): domain Bacteria; phylum Desulfobacterota; class Syntrophorhabdia; order Syntrophorhabdales; family Syntrophorhabdaceae; genus Delta-02. The sequence continues at coordinate 5,898 of LVAA01000043.1, forward strand.
GAAGCTCTCATAGAGTATGCCAAGGACCATGTAGATGACGAGCACCGTGACGAAGAGGAGGAAACCCATGCCCGAAAAGGATCTCTGGAACTCCTGCGCCGACCCCTGAAAGCCGGTCACGATAGACTGCGGCAGATTCACATCCTTCGCTATCCTGTGCGTGGCATCCACCGCCTCGCCCACGGAGTGTCCCGGGATGAGATTGAAGGCGATGGTGGCCGAGTTGAGCTGGCCCGTGTGATTGACGTTCACGGGGCCCACCGTCTGCTCGATGGTCGATATGGTGCCTATGGGCACGAGCTTGTTCGCCGTCGATTTGACATAGAGATAAGAAAGTGCCTCGGGATCTGATTTGAATTGCGGCTGGACCTCGAGGATGACGGCATACTGGTTGAGCTTCCCGTAGATGGTCGACACCTTCCGGGACGCGTAAGCCGAGAAGAAGGTATTCTGGATCTGGTCGAGGCTGAGACCCAGCGCCGATGCCTTGTCCCGGTCCACATTAATGAAGAGTTTCGGCATGTTCAGCTTGACGTCGGAGTTCACGTCCGCCAGGCCCGGGAGCTTGCCCATCTTCTCTTCGAATATCCCGGCGTACTTGTAAAGGTCCGTCAGGTCCGAACCCTGAAGGGTGAACTGGTACTCGGCCAGGGCATTTCCCGCTCCTATCTGGATGGGAGGCGGGTTCTGGGGGAAGACGAGGAGGCCCGGGATACTGTTGAGCTTCGGCCTTAAGGAGGCGACTATCTGGTCGACGGAGCGCTTGCGGTCCTTCATGCTCTTCAGCATCACGAACACGATGCCGTTGTTGTAAGAATTCATGCTGGCAACGGAGATAAAGTCCTTCACATCGGGTTCCGCCTTGACAAGCTCGTTGAGTTCGCTCTGGTGCCTTATCATGTCGTCATAGGATATCTTGTCGGCGCCTTGGACCCAGGCCATCATGAAATTCTGGTCCTGGGTGGGCAGAAACCCCTTGGGGATCTTCATGAAGAGAAAACCTGAAAAAACAAGGACGAGGACGGTGACGGCGAGGGCGACCCTGCGGTGCGTGAGCACCCACCGGAGGGTGCGGCCGTAGAAACCTATCATCGCCTGAAACCCCTTCTCGGTTACGGTGTAGAACCTGCCCTCCTTCTTCTCGTGAAAACCCTTGAGAACGCGGCTGCACATCATGGGTGTGAGGGTGACGGAGATGAAACCGGAGATCAGGATCGCCGCCGCGATACAGACGGCGAACTCGTGGAACAGCTTGCCGATGATGCCCGGCATGAAGAGGATGGGGATGAAGACAACAACGAGAGAGAGGGTCATGGACATAATGGTAAACCCTATCTCCTGAGACCCCCTGAAGGATGCGTCCGTGGCGTTCTCTCCCATCTCCATGCGCCGCACGATGTTCTCGAGGACGACTATGGCGTCGTCGACGACAAGGCCGACGCACAGGACGAGGGCCATCATGGAAAGGTTGTTGAGGCTGAAATTGAGAATGCTCATGACCGCAAAGGTGCCGATGATGGACAGCGGCACGGCCACGTTCGGTATGACCGTCGACCTGAAGGACCGCAGGAAGACGAAGACAACAAAAAGGACGATGATGATGGTCAGAACGAGGGTGAACTGAACGTCCTGGATGGATTCTTCAATATAATCGGAGGCGTCGTAGAGGAGGTGCCATTCCACCGATTCGGGCACCATTGACTTCAGGCGGGGGACGAGTTCCTTGACGCCCTCAGCGACAAGGACCGTGTTCGATCCCGGCTGTTTCTTGACGGCAAGGACGATGGCGCGCTGCGTCTTCTCGCGCGTCGAGTACCACGCGGCCATCTGCTTGTCCTTCTCGACGCCGCTTATCGCATCTCCAACGTCCTTCACGCGGACCGGCGTACCGTCTTTATAAGTTATGATGACATCCCTGTATGCCTCTCCGACCATCAGCTGTCCGTTGGAATCGATCGTGAAGGCCTGGAAGCTCCCGTCGATGGTTCCACCCGGAAGGTTGACGTTCGCCGTCTTGACAGCCCGCTCCACGTCGTCGATGCCGATGCCCTGCTTCGCCAGGAGCTTGGGGTTCACCTGGATGCGCGCCGCAAATTTCTGGCCATAGGTGATGACCTGGGAGACGCCGTTGACCATGCTGAAATTCTGCGCAAGATAATTCTCCGCGTAATCGTTGAGCTGGGTGAGAGGCATCGTCTCCGAAACAAGGGCAAAATAGAGGATGGGCTGGTCGGAGGGGTTGACCTTTTCGTACGTGGGGGGACTCGGCAGGTTGGTCGGCAGGTCTCCCTGGGCGGCCGCTATCTTGGAGTTCACATCCTGGGCGCAAGCGTCTATGCTGCGGTCCAGGGTGAACTGAAGGATTATGCTCGTTGACCCCGTGTAGCTCTGGGAGGACATGGAAGACAGGCCCTGTATGGTCGAGAACTGTTTCTCCAGCGGCTTGGCCACATTTGAGGCGATGGTCTCAGGGCTTGCCCCGGGAAGGCTTGCCGAAACCATTATTGTAGGGAAATCCACGGCCGGCAGATTATTGATGGGAAGATCCACGTAGCTGTTGATGCCGAAAAAAAGAATGCCGAACATGACCAGTATGGTCATGATGGGCCGTTTGATCCATATGGATGAGATGTTCACTTTTTCGTTCCTGCGGAAGCTTCCGGCGAGGGTGCTTCAGTGCCGGTCTTCTGAGGCGCGGGTCTTGCCGGGGCGGCCTCAGGGCTTTTGCCGTTACCCCGCTGTCCCGATGCGAGTGAATCGCGCACGGAAACAGGGAAGCCGTCCCTCAGCTTGAAGTGGCCGTCGGTCACGACCGTCTCGCCGGCGTTTATCCCCTTCCTCACCACTGTGAGGCCCTGCACCGTCCTGTCCGTCGTGACCACGCGATATTCGACCGTGTCGCCGGCCTTTATCACAAAGGCATATTTTCCTGTCTGGCTGAGCTGTATCGCCCGCTCGGGGACGACGACGACGTCCTTTTCCGTGGTGAGAGTGAGGACCACATTGACGAACTGCCCCGGCCAGAGGAACCTGTCGGTGTTGGGAAATGTCGCCTTGAGGAGTATCATCCCCGTCTGGGTGTTCACTGTATTATCTATGAACGTAAGCTCGCCTTCCGGCGACTCTCCCGTGTATCCGGCGGGGAGAGCCCGCACCTTGAGCTTCTGACCGGAGGAATACTTCCTGACGGCCGGGAGGTCCTTTTCGGCTATGGAGAACGAGGCGTAGACCGGGGTGATCTGGTTGATGGTCGCGAGCTGGGTATCCACGTCCTTGATCATCCTCCCCTCGAAGACAGCATAGGCGCCCATGCGCCCGTCGAAGGGAGCGGATATGAAGCAGTGGGCCAGGTTGAGCCGGGCATCCTGCAGGGAGGCCCTGTCTGCAACGACGAGGGACTCCTGGGCGTCAGCGGCGGACTGCTTGTTCTCGTAGTCGGAAAGAGCAACCGCGCCCTTTTCGTAGAGGTACTTGTACCGCTTGGCCTCATCGCGGCCGAATTTCATCTGTGCCGTGTCCCGCGCGAGCTGCGCCTCGGCCTGGCGCACCTTCGCCTGGTACTGGTTGGGGTCGATCGTGAAAAGGGGCTGACCCTTTTTGACGTCCTGACCCTCTTTGAAGTGGATCTTTACCAGTTGCCCCGTTATCTGGGCGTATAGCGGAACGCTGCGATATCCCTCGATCGTCCCTATCTCCCTGAGCTCCACCGGTATATCCTTCGCGGCGGCCTTCGCGGCGGTCACGGCAACCCGCTCCGGCGGCGGCGCCGGCTTCTTTCTCGTCGCGACATACACAACGATGATCACGCAGACGAGGGCAATGCCCGCCACTATGACCTTTTTCCTCCAGGACATCGCCCGGAGCCTGCCGATGACTCCCTTTCCCTTCTGTGCGTCCATCATCTGCTCCCCATGGCCTTTTCCATGTTGGCCCTGGCAACCTTGTAATCGAAGAGGGCATTTATGTTGGCCAGCTTCGCCTGGCTGTACGTCACGGTGGCGTCCGTGACCTCGAGGGGGGTCGCCAGACCGGCGTCATAGCGCAGGTTCGCGATCTCCAGGTTCTCCGTCGCCTGCCGTATCTGCACGTTCGTGGTCTCTATCGTCTGCCGTGCCTTGATAAGCGCCAGCCACGCCTGCTTCACATCGAGCATGATCTGGAGCTTCATGGCGCTGATCTTCGCGTCGACGGACTGCTTGTTCGCCTGCGCCTCGGCGACCTTGTTCGTCGTCGACAGTCCGTCGAAGAGGTTGACCGACAGCGCGACCCCGGCATACCAGCCCTGCCCGAGAGGATACTGGCTGCCGGCGAAATTGTACTGGGCATTACCGTTCAACTGCGGGTAGTATTCCTGCTTCGCCCGGGCCACGGCCTTTTCGGCCGACTCCCTCTGGGCCTCCAGGGACTTGAGGTCGGGCCGCGTCTCGTAGGCGGCCTTCAGGGCGTTCTCCAGGGTGATCCCGTACCTGTCAAAGTCCAGGTTGTCGTGGATGGCATATTCCGCGTCGCCGTCTATACCCATGGCGTTGTTGAGGTTCACCCAGGCGACCTTGAGGTCGTTTTCGGCGCCGATGAGGTTCAGTTTGGCGTTGGAAAGGTCGAGTTCGGCCTTCGTAACGTCGTACTTCGGCTTCTTGCCCGCCTCGAAGAAGACGACAGCGACGCGGAAATGCTTCGCGTACTGTTCGACGACCTCGAGATTGACTTCCCGCGAACGCTTCGCCTTCAGGACTCCGTAGTACGAGGACTTCACCGTATTGGCGATCGTGTTCATGCTGTTGTCGATGTCGAGGCGGGACGACTCCACGTTGAGTCTGCTGATGTTCACGCTCGTGGGCGTCCTCCAGAAATCGAAGATCATCTGCTTGAGGGTCACGTTGGCGACATTCTGATTGTACTGGTCAAGAAGAGCACTGTAATAGGGATCACGGGTATTGTTCACCTCGAAGTTGCGCGTGAACCCCGCCGAGCCGTCGACCTTCGGGAAATAACCTGCCCGCGCCTGCCCGAGCTGGGCCTCGCGCGCCTTCATCGTATACTGGTAGCTCATGATGGCGGGGTTCATCTTAAGGCCGATGTCTATGGCCTTCTCCAAGTTGAGGGGTTCACCCGGTCGGATTGGCGCCTCCTGGGCAAAGAGGTCATTTCCGACCAGTAACAAAATTGCCGCCAGTACACAGAGCAGGTATCTTCTCATTTGCAGTTTACTCTCGCTGCTGACCGGGTCTTTCTCAAGCGGAAAAGATCTGTTCGATAAACAGGTATGTGACATATTAGATAAGTGAACCACCGTTGTCAAGAAGGACTTTGGACACCGGAAGAAACGTGATAGAATGGAAAACAGTTTTAAGTTTTAGGTGTTAAGTTTTAAGTGCCAGACTCTCCTTGCCCCGGCTTAAAACCTAAAACTTAAAACTTAACACCGTCTTCTAAGGAAAAAGAGGAGGTCATTCATGGACATGCGATTCAAGGAAACCTTCCTGAAGTTGTGGGAGAAATACTTTCCTGGAGCACCACTGCCGGTCGTCTTCTTTTACAGTGATGATGAGGCCGGCGCAGCCCTGGTGAAGGGGCCGAAGAGCCTGGAGGAACATCGCTGCGTCCTCGCCGACATCACGCGGGCGGCACGGGGCCGCTCCCTCGCCTTCAACATCGACTCCATCGGCTGCGGCGGCGGAAGGAAGTATCTCGGGTTCACCGAGGTCCTTCGCCCCAACTTCGAGTATTTCCTCTCCTGCGGAATACCGGGAGAGCTCGAGGGCGAGAGATACAAGAAGTCCCCCCAGCTCGTTGCAAAGGTGATGAAGAAGATGCCCAAATTCAGCGCTCCCGCCCGCTATATAGTTTTCAAGCGCTGGGACAGGATCGAAAGGAACGACAACCCCGACGTCGTCATCTTCTTCGCCACTCCCGACATCCTGTCGGGGCTCTTCACCCTGGCGAACTACGACGGGGCCGATCCCGACGGCGTCTCCTGTCCCTTCGGCGCCGGCTGCTCGACCATCGTTACCTACCCCTATCTCGAAAAGACTGCCCGCCGCCCGAGGTCCTTTGTCGGCATGTTCGACGTCTCCGCCCGCCCCTGCGTCCCCGCAGGCACTCTCACCTTCGCCACGCCGTTCAAGAGGTTCGTGACGATGGTGGGCAACATGGACGAAAGCTTCCTCATCACCCAAAGCTGGAAGAAGGTCCGCAGGAGAATAAAGAAAGGCTGAAAGACATTATCTCTCGCCCGCTGCGCTCGAGTTCGCAGAGGTCGCAGAGAAAGACTGAAAAGAGAGAAAAGACTGCCGCCGGATCTCGGAGCCCCAAAATCCGGCGGCCGAGAAAACAGTATTCTCATTTTTAACAACCTCTCCCTTCTCATCCCCCCTGTAGTCATAAGTCCTATATGTCCTATAGGTCCTATACTCCATCCTCCAACCCCTATACTACCTCACCCCCCGCACCTTCCCATCCCCTCCCCATCACCCCCACCTGAAACCAACCCTCTTCTTTGCCTCCC
>LVAA01000172.1 GCA_001603955.1 Syntrophobacterales bacterium Delta_02
GTATTATAAAGAAAGCCGCGGCCGGAAATTGTACCGGGCCGGGATGTTTTTGTATTACAGGAAATTTTATTTATGCGTTTGATAGTGATATGTTTGTGTGCGGCAATGCTGGCGGCGGGCTGTTCCGGCAAAAAGGCGAAGGACCCGCAGTTGAACAACCTGCGCCTGACCAGCGACCTGATCGAAAGTTTGTCGAAAAACGATCACAAAGCCGCTGCCTCCCGGGCCGCAAAACTCCGTACCATCCTGCCCGAAAGCTCATTTCTCAGTATGCTCGAAGAATGCGAAACCGGCAATATTTATATCGCCCAGGCCCAGCCGCTTCTGGATAAAGGCGACCTGGAGGGTGCAAACAAAATCATCGACAAGGGGCTTGAAGATCATCCGATGAACCGTTATCTGGCGCAGTCGCGCGCCCAGCTCCAGCTTCTGGCGAAATTCCAGAAAGCACTTGAAACGGCGATGCACCCGATGGGCGCCGTCAATTTGCAGGAGTCCATCGCCGAAATCAAGGAACTGGGGGCCGCGTACCCGAAAAGCACTTTTATCCCCGCCTTTATCGCGGCCCGCGAAAAAGATGCGTTGGTAATGGAAAAGCATGAACTCAAGCGCGCTTACGACAGCCTTGTCGCCGAGTACCGGATTCTCTCCAAAACCGATCCGGCGCTCGCCGGAGTCCTGGCCGCACAGATCGCTTATGAAAAAGACCATCCTGACGCTTCTCGCATGTAATCTGCTCCTTCCGGCCCTCCTCGCACAAGTCGTAGGAGAGCGCGATTTCAGCTTTTTGCCGGAGAAAATCGCCACTTACGGCCCCGCCGGGGAGCATGTCATCACCCGTGAGCAGACGGTGTTGTTCCTGAAACAAAAATTCACCCCCGAACAGCTCAAGGTCATGTCCGACGGCGAAATCAGGACCGCCATTCGCGTCCTGGCCGTCAACCGTTTCGAACGCGCCGTCATGGAACGGGTGCTGAAAGAGCATGGCGTGACGCCGGACCCCGAACGGATGGAAAAGGAACTCCGCAATCTGCACCGTTCACTCCCCCCCGCGCAACGCCGGAATATCGAGACACAGCTCCTCGCCGGCGGTTCCAGTTTCGAAACTTATTTGAAGAAGTCGGTCAACGATCCCGACAGCGTCGCCCGCTATGCGTTCATCCAATGGGTCGACCGCGACAGCGCCGACAAAATCACGGTCGGCAAGGAGGAGGCGGAACGCTTTTATCGTCTCCACCAGAGCATGTTTCTGGTCCCCGAATCCATCGTGCTTTCCCGGATACTCGTTCCTTCCGAGGATGACGCCAACGCGCTTCATACCCGGCTGGAGCTGGGGGAGAAATTCGCCGCACTGGCCGAAGGGCGCGACGGCAAATACGGGGAATTCAGCCGCAATGATCTCGACCGTGAACTGTTGAACATCGTCGACCCGCTGAAAGAAGGGGAATGCAGCGGCGTGGTCCGGCAGAAAGACGGCTGGGCGATTTTCCACGTCGATGCCCGGATTCCCGCGGCATACGTGCCGCTGGCGGATATGGAGGATTTTATCCGCAACGAAATCCGCCGCACCAAGGTCCTGGGCGAAGTCCAGCGCATCATGTACGCCGAGCGCAAGCGGCTGAATTTCGAGCTCGCCCTCTGAATCTTTCCCGCTTACAGGTAAGGGTTGGCGATCTTTTCGTGTCCGATCGTCGAGTGTCTGCCGTGCCCGGAATAAATCTCCAGCGAATCCGGCAGGCCCAGCAGTTTGCCCCGGATCGACTCGATCAACTGCTGATGATCCCCGCCCGGCAGGTCGGTGCGCCCGATCGAACCGGCGAAAAGAGTATCCCCGACAAACAGTACCGGGTATTGCTTGAAGTAAAAACAGACCCCGCCCGGCGTATGCCCCGGCGTTTCGATGATTTCGAAATCGGCCGAAACAAAGGAACTGTCCGGCTGCGGCAGGTCTTCGGCCGCCGGCAGCCAGGGCGGCAGGGCGTTGGCGGGGCTGAAATACAGGTCCACATCTTTGCGATGCAGATAGACGGTTTTAATATTCAGCGCCCGGGTGACGGCTCCGACGGCTCCGATGTGGTCCACATGTGCATGGGACAACAGGATCACCCGTTCCCGGCATTCAAACTCACGGGCGCGGCGGACGATGATTTCGGCGTCGGCTCCCGGATCAATGATATAAAGGGTGTCCCCGGTTGGCACCAGGTAACAGTTCACTTCAAGCAAGCCGACCTGTTCTGTAATGAAATCAGACATAAGGCGGCCTCCGTCAGCGTCTGTTTCCAAAGAACCTCAGCAACATGAGAAAAAGGTTTATGAAGTCCAGGTAGAGCGACAACGCGCCGATAATCGCCACTTTGCGAACGCTTTCCCGTTCATTGGAGGCGTCCATCGAACTGCTGATTTTTATGAGCTTCTGGGTATCGTAGGCGGTCAACCCCAGGAAAATAAACACCCCGACGATGCTGATGGCCCATTGCAACGCATTGCTCCGGAAAAAGAAGTTCACCACGCTGGCGATGATGATTCCAAACAGGCCCATCAACAGGATGTTGCCCCAACTGGTCAAATCCCGTTTGGTGAGGGTGCCGTAAATGCTCATGGCGCCGAACATTCCGGCGGTGATCAGGAATGTCGAGGCCACCGAGGCCTGCGTGAATCCGAAGAGAATTGCGGAAATGGTCAGCCCGTTCAACAGCGAATAAACGATGAAAAGAAATCCCGC
>LVAA01000173.1 GCA_001603955.1 Syntrophobacterales bacterium Delta_02
CAATATTACCGAAAAGCTGGACCTGCCCGGTCTTACCGAGGCGTTGGGCCAGACAGCGGGCAAAAAACAATCCTCCGCCGAACCGTCGGCACAGGACTCCGCCGCGGAAACAGCCGGAGATCCCCGGTGCCCGCAGTGCGGCTGGAATTCCGAAAAACTTCGTCAAACCGGCCGCCTCGGCTGTCCGAATTGCTACAACGTCTTCAAATCCATCCTGGACAAGGCGATCCCCAACATGCACCGCGGCAAAACCCATATCGGCAAAAGCCCCGCGGGCAACGCCCAGAATGCCGCTCCACGGCAGATGAGCGAACTGATCGAGCTCCAGAAAGAGCTGGAAATCGCCATTCAGGACGAACGCTACGAGGATGCCGCCAAATTGCGCGACCGCATCAACGGCATCCGGAAAAACATGGAGAAAAAGTAAGTCGCTATGGATAGGGAAAACGAAGATACTTGCCAGAAAGTTTTGAAATTTTTATCACAGAACGTCAGTTGGCTCGAAGCGTCCGGGCCCGGCGACGATATCGCAATCTGCTCCCGGGTCCGCCTGGCCCGCAATATCAGCGGAGAACCTTTTCCGATCGCCGCCAACCTGAAACAACGCGACTATATTCGCAGTTCGATTGAGGATGCCATCCGCCACTCTTGCTGCATGGGACAGGACGTGTCCCAATTCCAGATGGATGACCTGACCGAACTTCAGCGCCAGATTTTCTTCGAACGCCGCCTGGTCAGCGCCGAACTCATCGGCCAGCCGCAGGGCGCCGCCCTGATTGTTTGCTCCGACGAAACCCACGGCGTTATGATCAACGAGGAAGATCATTTGCGTATACAGGCGCTGGCCCCGGGATTGCAGTTGGAAAAAGCATGGAAACTGGCCGATGGACTCGACAATTGCTTTGCCGAATATCTTCCCTACGCCTATGACCCGCAACTCGGCTACCTGACCTGTTGCCCCACCAATGTCGGCACCGGCATGCGCGCCTCGGTCATGCTCCATCTGCCGGGGCTCCTGCTTTCCGGACAGGTCAGCTCGGCCATACAGGGCATTCGTACCCTCGGTCTCACCGTGCGGGGCATTTACGGCGAGGGGACGGAAAACCATGGCAGTCTGTTCCAGATTTCCAACCAGAGCACCCTTGGCGAATCGGAAAAAATGATTATCGACCGCCTTCACTCGGTCATCAGCCAGTTGATCGTCCACGAGAAAAATTCCAGGGCCATGCTGCTTGAGCACAACAAATACAAGTTGCTGAACCATGTGGGACGCTCCTACGGCAAACTGCGGCATTCCTACATCATCGATTTCGAAGAGGCGCTGAATGCGCTTTCCGCACTGCGCATCGGCGTGGACATGCATATGTTCACCTCGCTCAACGTGGCACTGGTCAATGATCTGCTCGTCAAAATCAGCCCGGCCCACCTGCAACTGACCTCCGGCGATGAGCTCGATGAGGAAGGCCTGGGCGTCAAACGCGCGGAATTGCTCCGCGAAACCCTGAAAAAAATGGAATCTGAAACCCGGTAACGGCCTTGGAACACTTATTAGCGACACTGCTGGCTTTTCTGGAGATGACCTTTGTTTTCGTAACATTGGCGCTCCTTCACAGCCAGCGCAAACTCATCGGTCAGGCCGCATTTTATTTTTGTGCGGGGGTACTTTTCGTCTTCGCTCAATTCGTGGCGGCGTCCAATATCCAGATCGTCGGCGGCGTCACCGGATTTGACTTCTATATCGGGTCCACGGTCCTGACGCTGCCGTTCCTGGCCTCGCTGCTGTTGATTTATATCACCGAAGGCACGCTGGCGGCCCAGCGGCTGATCATCGCCTGTCTGGCCGCACTCGGTTTGTTCGTGTATCTGGTTTACCTGACGATTATCCAGTGCAACTGGCTCGGTTTCG
>LVAA01000044.1 GCA_001603955.1 Syntrophobacterales bacterium Delta_02
AGTATGCTCCTTCCCGGTTGTCCCGGGCGTAGAAACCTACATTATTATATATATAGAGTTCCAGGTCCTCTTCGTGTGTCGTCAACTGTTCCTCGATAATGGCCGTGAGGCGCGGCCGGTCGACAGTGCCCGTCCTCCACATCGCCTTTACGTCGTTGATGGACTCGAGGGGGTAGAATGCGTCATAGTGGTCCGTGTATTCCTTGAGCGCCTTCATGGCCCCCGGGTCCTGAAGGCCGATCAGGATGAGCGCCTTGTAGCCGTACATGCGAAGCGACGTGAAAATGTCGGGCGGCGCCTTCTCCGCGCTGGTGATGTAGCCGAGGGCCTCGTCCAGCCGGTTTTCACGGTAAGCGGCAACGGCGAGGTATGTGAACGCCGCGCCGTCGATATTGTACCGTGCGGCCTGAGCGAGGTATCTCATGGCATCGTCGTACTTCCTCTCGGAAATGAGATCCTTTCCGGCCACAAGATTTCGTGCATAGATACTGTAGGTCGTGCAGGAGCAGAAAAGACAGGTAACGAGGGCTATTCCGATTCCGGCGCGTATGGCTTTCCGCATACCTTGCAGATGCCCCTCTCGTCTATCACGCCGATGCAGTTTCCATCGCTGCACAGGACCCTCCTCGAAAAGTCGTCGTCTTCGCCGTTCTCTTCAGTAACGGGCGGCTCGACCGCCAGCTGTCCTCCGCAAAGGTAGCAATAGGCGCCAAACCGGAAGATGTCCTCCTTGCAGTGAGGGCAGATCGTTCTCTCGAATTCCTTGGAACATGTCTCGCATAACATGGTCATTGCTCCGCCTTGATCACTTTTGTTACCTTGCCGTTATTGAATTCCACGTAGACCGTACCCTTGTTGTCAGGCATGATCTTCCACTCGGGACGGTATGTCCAGATGATCTTGTTCTCCGGTGTAAGACTTACCATGGTGGGCTCGCCCAGTTTCTTGCGGACCTCGTCCTCGTTCATTGAGATGAGGGCGTTCTCCATGACCGGCTGAGGTTTTCCGGTAACCTTTCTCACGTATGAACAGGAAACCAGAACAAAACAGGACAGAAGTACGATACAGGTTATTGAAAAGCGGGGGCTTTTGATATTTTTCCACAATTTTTGTGGAAAAGCTGTTGACAAATTGTATAAAGACGCTTGCAACATATTGATCTTATTCATATTATCTCCCCTCTGCCCAGAGAGCGTGCAAAATCTTTTCTTGAATCTTATCAAAGGCTTTCATGACTGCTTGCCAAATTTGTTTTGATGTTGCTTCCGGTGATACCTTATCACGGTTCATCCAATTATTCAACGGGTTGTGGGCCGTCTGCGGGAGGGTGCTTGCGAGCGGCCTTTCTGAGCCGTTCCATGACTGCCCGGCCGATGCCCTTTTCCGGCAGCTTTTCGGCGTAGATGATGTCCACGTCGTCGCGATCCAGCTCAATGAGGGCGGAGAAGAAATTGGATGCCGCTTCCCTGAGATCGCCCGACGTCGAGAGGATCCTGACATGTCTTGACCTCAGCTCCTCCCCCGGCGGACGGAAGGCGAGGTACGATGAGGCCTCGTGCCGCGCGTCGGAAGGGCCGTTGACGAGCCGCAGCGGTTTCATGGGGGCGTAATGGTAAGGAAGCTCGCCGGGGGACTCGCAGACGTCGGGAGCCCTGGTTTTCTCAACTATTCGTACGTGCTCCGAGAGCTCCTCGACGCTTATCGCCCCATGGCGATGAACGAAGACCCCTCCCTCGCGGAAGGAGATTATCGTCGACTCTATGCCGTAGGCGGAGTCTCCCCCGTCGAGAACGAGGGGCACGCGGTCCGCGAAGGACCTGGCCACGTGGCGCACCCGGGTCGGGCTCATGTAGCCGAAGGGATTGGCGCTCGGCGCGGCGATGGGTCTCTGCAGGGTTCCTATGAGCTCCAGCGCGACGGGATGCGAAGGGATCCGGATGCCCACGGTGGGAAGTCCGGCGGTCACGATATCGGGAATGGAAGGTTTCTTCGTGAGGATCATGGTGAGGGGGCCGGGCCAGAACGCCTTCATGAGCTGTCGTGCCTCCCCGGGGACGTCGCTCACGTAGTCCTTCAGCCGTTCCGGTCCGTCGAGGTGTACTATGAGAGGGTCGAAGTGGGGCCTTTTCTTGACCTCGAAGATCTTCGCGACGGCGTAGGGGTTTTCGGCGACGGCCCCAAGCCCGTACACCGTTTCCGTGGGGAAGGCGACGATCTCACCTGTTTCGAGGGCCTTCACCGCTCTTAAGATCGACGCTCTCTCCTTGCCGTTTAAGATCTCCATGGGTTTTCGCGTTCAGTCGGCTTATAGCCGGAGGGCAGGGGTCAAATGTTGCCTGTTCTTGACTCACGGGAAGATAGGGAGGTTTTACTTCGGTTCGATGGGTTTCTGAGGGTCCTTGTCCTTTTCCTGCTTGTCTTTCTGGTTCGGCGTGACATCGATGGAATCGGATTCGTTGACCGATTTCTTGAAGCCCCTGATCCCTTTCCCTATCGCCCCGCCTATCTCCGAGATCCTGCCGGCGCCGAAAATGAGTATCACGATGACGAGTATGATAATCAGTTCCGGCATTCCGAGGCCAAACATTCTTTCCTCCTTACGATGATGTCATCCCATTATAATAGGAAACAACCAAAATGTATAGATTTTTGTCGGTTTTTTAGTGGAAATGAGAATCCATTTCTGATACTATTCATGCTTGGCGGTCCCATCGTCTAGCGGCCCAGGACGTCGGCCTCTCACGCCGAAAACACGAGTTCGATTCTCGTTGGGACCACATAAAGAATTGTTCCAAGTTCCAGGTTTCAGGTTTCACGTCAAAGGCACAACCTCCTAACCGAAGAGAGCTCTGACTGCCACCTCATTTTGTTGGTGCAGGGTGTCCGGGAAGATCGGAACCTTTACACCCGGGAAAACTGTTTCTTCCTGAAACCTGAAACCTGAAACCGTCTTTATCCTTGAATGTTTACTTGTTCCCGATGAATTTCTTGAGTGCTGCTATTGCCCTTCCCCGGTGGCTCAATGTGTTCTTTTCTTCCGTGGAGAGTTCGGCGAGGTATTTGCCGAGTTCGGGGGAGTAGAAGATGGGGTCGTATCCGAAACCGCCGGAGCCGTGCTCCTCGAGACCGATGTATCCCTTGAGTTCCCCGTAAAAGACGTAGCAGCGGTCCTTCTGTGGCAGATAGAGGGCCACGTAGGCCTTAAAGGTCGCCTTGCGCTCCTCCCAGGGCACACCCTCAAGCTCGCCGAGAAGGCGGCCTATGCGTTCCCTGTCGTCCCTGCCGTACCGCGAGGAATGAACGCCGGGCCTGCCTTCCAGGGCAGCCACCTCGAGCCCTGAATCGTCGGCGAGGGCGGGCATGCCGAAACGCTCCCCCACCTTCCTTGCCTTCTTCATGGCATTCTCGGCATAACGGGGGCTGTCCTCGTCGACGACCACGGTGTCATCGAAGTCGAGAAGGGAGTGTATGTTGTCGAATTGTGCCGCGATGAGACGCCGGATCTCTTCGAACTTGCCCCTGTTCGTAGTGGCTATGATGACGTCCTTCATGCGGGGAAAAGGGGGCCGAGCGCTGCCTTCTGCTGCCTCGTTATCTCGCTTATGCCCTTCAGGGCGTACTGGTACATGACGTCGAACTGCTCTTTCGTGAAGGGCTTCTTCTCGGCCGTGCCCTGGACCTCGATGAGCTGTCCCTTACCCGTCATGACGAAGTTCATGTCCACCTCCGCCTTCGAGTCTTCCTCGTAGGACAGGTCGAGGGCGATGTTCCCTCCGACGATGCCCACGCTGATCGCGGCCACGCTGTCGCGCAGGGGGATCTTGTCGATAATGCCACGCCGCTTCATTCCCCACAGGGCCTCGACGAGGGCAACGTAGCCGCCGGTGATGCTCGCGGTCCTCGTTCCGCCGTCGGCCTGGATGACATCGCAATCGACCCAGATGGTCCTCTCGCCCATGATATCGAGATTGACTATGGCCCGAAGCGCCCTTCCGATGAGGCGCTGGATTTCATGGGTCCTGCCGCCTATACGGCCCGAAACGGATTCGCGCATCGACCTGTTGTGAGTGGCTCGGGGTAGCATGGAATACTCGGCGGTGAGCCATCCCTTGCCGCTGTTTTTCAGAAAGGGGGGGACCTTCTCCTCGACGCTGACCCCGCAGATGACCTTCGTGGCCCCCATTTCCACGAGCACCGAACCCTCAGGATACCGCAGGAAGCTCTTTTCTATCCTAAGGTGACGTATTTCGTCGCTCGCCCTGTCGTTCTCTCTCATCTTTACCTCTTTTCATATAATTGAGCAAACCTTCATACAGCCTGTCGAAGGCCTCGGCAGGCCGCGCCTTCTCAACCTCGAGCCTCACAAAGACGCCCGGCATATCTATCCCGAGCAACATGAACAGGGGCATCGCCTTCGCCTTCCTCTGGAACGCGGCCCCAACGGATGACGCGAGTTCCCCCGACCGGGTGGTGTGTGACCCGGGCACCTCATCCACGTTCAATATGAGACCCTCCCCTTTCTTCGCATTGCTCACCGCGATGAAGGCATCGGTGTGGTCCGACGGTACCAGCTCAACGGCAAGCATGAAGATCGCCTTTTCCTTGTTGATCTTGTTCGCGATCTCAACCTGTTTCTCCATTGAGGCGGGGGTGTCGTAAACACTCATGGTGAAGCCCTTGCCGGCCAGGTATTTCCTGAGGCCGTTCCACAGGGCGTCATCCCCGGTGCCCGCGCGGGAAAGGATGATGCGTTCCGCGGCGCAGAGGGGTTGTATCGGCGCGAAGAGAAAGAGGCCGGCGAGACATAAGAGAAGTCCGGCCATCAGGGATGACCGCCTTCCCGGTCTCAGCGAATTAAGGGATCTATTGCTGTGCTCCAAGGATATACCTTTCCAGGCCAACGGCCGCGGTCGCCCCGTCGCCGACGGCAGTGGAGACCTGCCGGAGCGTTTTCTTCCGGATGTCTCCCGCCGCGTACAGACCAGGTGTTGCGGTGGCAAGCCCTTCGTCGGTGATAATGAAGCCCTCCGGGTCGCGCTCGACGAGGTCTCCAAGAAAGTCCGTGTTGGCCCGGCTGCCGACGTAGACGAAGACGCCGCTTACCGGCAGGTCTTCCCGGCGGCCCGTCTTCGTATCCTCGACGACGAGGTGCTCCACCTGCTCCGTGCCCGCGATCTCGAGGGGACGCCTGTTCAGGAAGAATTCCATCTTCGGGTTCCGGAAGGCGCGCTCCTGGAGTATCTTCTGCGCCCTCAGCGCGTCCCGGCGATGGACCACGTACACCTTCCTCACGATGTTGGCGAGCGAAAGAGCTTCTTCGATGGCCGAATCGCCGCCGCCGATGACGGCCACATCGAGGTCCCGGAAGAACATGCCGTCGCAGGTGGCGCAATAGGAGATACCTCTGCCCACGAGCTCGTTCTCGCCGGGGATGCCCATCTTGACCGGTTCGGTGCCGCTGGCGACTATGACGCCCCGGGCCGTAAGGGTTCCGTCGTTCACCGTCACCGTGAAGAGCCCTCCCTCGTGCCTGACGCTCAGGACCTCGGCGAACTCCCGGACGGGAAGGCCGAAAGCCTTCGCGTGAGCGGTGAACCTTTCCATCAGCTCCCTGCCCGATATACCTTCGGGAAACCCCGGATAGTTCTCAATGCGCCCCGTGTTGAGAGATGCCCCGCCGGGAAGGACCCTCTCGAGAAGGACCGCCTTTATCCCGCCTCGCATAAGGTAGAGACCGGCCGTGAGTCCAGCGGGCCCACCGCCGATGACTATTGCCTCATACTGTTCCGACATGTCCGAAAACCTCCCGAAAGGACCGCGGCGGCCTCACGCGAGGCCGCCCGCCGTGTCTCTCATTGTAAGGAATCCCCCCGCAATATTCAACGTAATTTTCTGCGCCCCGTGCACTCCACGGTACAGTTCCTGCACATCAGGGCCGCATTGTGCGTTTCATAGAACCGTTCGGGGAACCGGTAGTAGAGGTACTCCCATTGAATGACGATGATGATGGTGAGGGCGACGATGGACCACGTCCAGAACGACTGTACGAAGACAAGGGGGGAGAACGCCATAAGGTAGCCCCAGTTGTTGATGCGGCAGGTGCTGCAGCACTTGCCGCCGGCGAGCCACTGGAAGGGACAGAAGACGGTTACGCAGAACTGGTCCATGAATATGAAGAAGAGAACGATGATGTAGACCCACGTGTCGTTGAGCATGCCAACCAGGCGCCAGAGTGCCATATCCCCGACGAGCAGCAGCCAGTAGAAGGCCGACCTCAGTGCCCCGCTGTCCGTTCTTGTCTTCAGGGAGCGGAGTTGTTCACCCCTCTTTGGAGTGATGTTCCCGGCCTGCTGGTAGAACCGGCGGAATATCTTCCGCGAAGAGATCTTTTTATTGAAGCGGGGGATCATTCTTTTCACGAGTATGAATACTGCCAGGGCCCAGAGGACATGGTAGACCTTCAGGGGGCCGATGAGAGGAAAGACGAAGAAGGCCGGAGGGACATCGGGGCGGAAGATGGCAATGAGACCCACGGCCACGACGAGAGCGGCCTTTATCCAGAAAGCCTTGAGTCCCGGCCTGCCTTTTCTTTGAGCCGTGCTGCTCACGGAACCACCGGGAGACAGGCACTTCCTTTAATGATGTTCGCGTGGTTCATCCGCAAGAATAACTGGGGGACGGATACAATGTCAATGAGGGAAGAAAAAAAGACAATGACCGCTTGAGCAGATCCCAACAGTCAAAAAGGGATGGCGGTGCGAATGCCGATCGGCCGGAGGAAGGGGCTGTCCTTCCCCTCCCGATCCTCTGTTCGGGCGTTGCCTTCTTCTTTGGTCATTGAGAATTGGTCATCGGTCATTATTATACTGGAGCGGGCGACGGGGCTCGAACCCGCGGCATCAAGCTTGGGAAGCTTGCACTCTACCAGCTGAGTTACGCCCGCACCGAAGTAATTGTAAGAGAAAAGGGAGATGAATGCAAATAAAAAGACAGGTGATGGGTCATGGGTCATGGGGAAAAGCCTTCCTATCACCTATAACCCATCACCCATGACCTGTCTCTAGCTTTTCCTGTTATACCCGAACCTTTCCTCGAAGACGGGGGCCACCAGGTTGTCGATGGGGGCATGGTCGTCGTGGATGACGATGGCGTCCTTCCTGTTGATGAATTCATCCATGAGGTCTTCCGGTACGACGGCGGATGTGGCGCGGGAACCGAGCCGGTTCCGGATAAAGGCCTGAAAGCTCGCGATATCGAAATTTCCCTTGCCGGCGATGACAATGAAGGTGCTGATCTTTACCCTCCTGAAATTGGGGCTCACGGAGACGAGATAGACGTTCTTCTCCCCGAAGACCTGCCTCAGGGTCTTGATGTAGGAAGGCAGAAAAAGCCCCCTCTGGAAGTTGTCGATGATGTTGGACATGATGATCCCGCCGGGGTTCATGATGCCGTGGATCTGCTGGAGGAACTCCTTCGTCGTCAGGTGGTAGGGGATGGAGATGTCGTTGTAGGCATCGGTGAAGACGAGATCGTACTTCTCCCTGCAGTTCATGACGAACCACCTGCCGTCGGTGTTGTAGCTCACTATCCGCGTGTTTTTCGGCAGGCCGAGATGGTCGTAGACGATCTTCGTTACCTCGGGGTCTATCTCGACGACCTCGATCTTTGCCCTGGGGTAGGTTACCTCTATGTACCGGGGAAAGGTGTAGCCGCCTCCCCCGATGGTAAGGCTCTTAAAGGGCGTCTCTTCGGTGAACTTCCACTTGAGTACGTCTGCGTAGATGCGTTCGTACTCGTACTCGATGTGTTTCGGGTCCTTGAGGTTCACGTAGGAGTGTATGAGGTTGTCGAGAACCATCGCCTCGAGCTCCGTCTTCCGGTCGGAGCTTATTGTTTTCGACAGTTTTATCGTGTAATAGTCGCTTTCCTTGTAGAGATAGGTCTTGCCGCTGGCCGGAGGGGTGTAGAGGTGAGCGTTGATCAGGAAGAGACTGGGCACCGCGATGATGATGAAGATGGCCATACTGATCTTCTTCCTGAAGATCGACCCCGCCAGAAGGGCCACGACAAGCAGGACGATTCCCATGGCCAGGATGATCGACCGTGTGCCCATCCAGGAGATGAGGAAGAAGCCCGTGACGAATGTCCCGATTATGGCCCCCAGTGTCGAGACGGCGTATATCTTGCCGATGACGTTCCCCGCGTTCTCGAGGTTCTTCAGGGTGAGCCTCACGACGACGGGCGAGATGGTGCCGAGGACACAGCCGGGGATGAAGAAGATGATGGATGTGACCATGAAGATCCTCATCATCAGGGAGACGGGGAACCGGTAGGCGGCGATGGCATAGGTCAGGGGAATGATCGTCAGAGCCATCACGCCCGATACGAAAAGGAGCCACCCCAGGGTTTTCCTGGAAGGATACCGGTCGACAAGCTTCCCCCCGATATAGGCCCCGATGCTTATACCGGCAAGGATGACCCCGATGATGCTCGTCCACGTATAGATCGATACCCCGACGAAAGGCGCGAGGATGCGCCCCGCGACCATCTCTATGACAAGGGTACAAAAACTCGCAATGAAGGTAATAATGTATGCCTCAAGAAGACTCATAAATGTAGACCTCCCTGTATGACTTCATGTATTTGATCTTTGTATGGAAGATGTTCCTTCTCGTTCACCCGGAAACCTTAATACTTAATAGTATCACCCCCGTTTTGTCAAAGAAATTCAGAGACAAAAACGGTCGCAGGTCGCAGGTCCCAGGTCGCATGCTAAAGACCAAAAAAGAGCCTCTTGCACGCCAGTCGGTAATTGTGTGTTCTTTGGTGACCTGTGACCGTTTTTGGCGTCTGTCGGCGGGGGTGGCGGCACGGTTGAAACGGAAGAATTGTACAATGGGTCTTTTTATACTATATTATTACGGATATGAAAGTTCTTCTCGTCGAAGATGAATCGAAGGTTGCCAATTTCGTCATGAGGGGCCTCGAAGAAGAGGGGTATGACGTGGACGTGGCCGGCGACGGCAGGACGGGTCTTGATCTCGTTACCGCGCAGGATTACGACATCGTTCTCCTCGATCTCATGATACCCGAGATCGACGGCCTCGAGGTGCTGAAGCGGATGCGAGAGTCGGGTATCGAGACGCCGGTTCTCATCATCACCGCGAAGAGCACAAAGGAGGACGTGATCAAGGGGCTCGACACGGGCAGCGACGACTACCTGACCAAGCCTTTTTCCTTCGAAGAGCTCCTGGCCAGGATACGGGCTCTTTTAAGGAGAAGCCGGAAGGCGGTCCCGCTTACCCTCGAGTACCGGGAGATCGTCCTCAACCCATACAACAGGAGGCTTTCCATAGGGGGTAAAGAGGCCGAGCTCACGGAGAAGGAATTCCTCATCATGGAGTACATGATGCGCAACAGTGAAAGGCCCCTCGCCAGGAAGGAGATGGCCGAATACGCCTGGCAGAGCCAGGACGATTCCTCGAACATCGTCGATGTCTACGTGAATTTCCTCCGCAAGAAGATGGAACTCCTCACGGCCAGGAAGTTCATCCACACCGTTCGCGGAGTAGGTTACATCCTCAAGGAAGATGAAAAGCTTTAGTCTCCCCATCAAGTGGAAACTGACCCTCTGGTACGGCGGCATCCTGGCCCTGATACTTGTCACCTTTTCCAGCGGGGTGTACATATACTTCCAGAACAGCCTGCAGAAGAGCATCGACACGAAGATCAAGTCGATAGCCGAGGTGCTTGCGTCCTCCATGACGGAGGCCCACGGCCAGAGCCTCTTCGGCAACTTCGAGCGTTATCTCGAGAACGCCCTCGGCAAGAAGCCCAAAGGCAAGTTCATCCAGATCATCGACGCCTCCGGCAAGATCGGCGCGAGGCTTAACGACCTTGAGGCCGAGGCCGTGCCCGTCAGTTTCGTCACCCTCGAGAGGGCTCTCAAGGGAGAGACCGTCTATGAGACGCTGGAGTCCGCCCGCCCCCGGCTGCGCATGATCACGATGCCGATCCTGGATGCCAAGAAGGTCACCAGCATCGTCCAGGTGGGTTCGTCGCTGGAGGAGTTCGAGGATACGATGAAGCGTCTCCTCATAATCATGATCATCAGCATCATCACCTCCATCAGCGCCACCATCGTCGTCGGCTATTTCATGGCGAAGAAGACCATGAAGCCCGTGGACCAGATCCGCAGGGCCGCCGTGAAGATATCCTCGACCAACCTCGACGAGCGGATCGATATCAAGAAGGGGCGGAAGGACGAAATGGGCCGTCTCGCGGAGACCTTCAACGCCATGATCTCGAGGCTCAAGGATTCCTTTCAGAGGATCAACCAGTTCAGCATCGACGTGTCCCATGAGCTCAAGACGCCGCTTACCATCCTGAAAGGCGAGACGGAGCTGGCCCTGAGGAAGGAGAGGACGAACGAGGAATACATACGTTCCCTGCAAAGCAATCTCGAGGAGATCGACAGGATGAGCAGGATCATCGATGACCTGCTCCTGCTTTCCAAGGCTGAAACGAAGGACATCGGAATGAACCTCGACAAGATCGAGCTCAGGGACCTTGTTGCCGACGTCTGTCTCAACATGAAGCTCTTTGGTGAGAACAAGGGAGTGGATGTGGTGGTAAGGGAACTCGAGGACATCCGCATCATCGGGGACGAGCTCAAGCTGCGCAGGATGATAACCAACGTGGTGGAGAACGGCATCAAGTACGGACACCCCGGCGGGCACGTGACGGTCTCATCATGCAAGCAGAACGGTTTTGCCTGCATCAATGTCGAGGACGACGGTCCCGGTATATCGCCGGAGGACATAAAGTACATTTTCGACAGGTTCTACCGCGCGGACAGGTCGCGCAAGCGCGAAAGCGGCAGCGGTCTCGGTCTTTCCATCAGCAAGTGGATAGCCGAGGCCCATAACGGCACCATCGAGGTCGAATCGAAGCCCGCCGCCGGAAGCCTGTTCACCATTAAACTGCCCATGTCATGACGGAGGATATTGCATGAAGAACAAACGACTCGTCGCAACCGTTTGTATCCTTATCGTGGCCGCAGCGGTCTTTGCATATGTGAGGGCCCAGGTGCTGCCCGAAGCCAGGCGCGCGGTGCCGCCGGTTCAGAACGTCCGGGCCGTCGCGGCCTTCAACGGCAGCGGGTTGCCGAGCCTTGCGGGGCTGGTCAACCAGGCGAAGCCGTCGATCGTTAACATCAGCACGACCGCTGTCATCAGGGGGCCCGGCATACAGGGCCCCATGATAGGGCCCAACAACCCCTTCAAGGACTTCTTCGGTGACGACTTCTTCGACAAGTTCTTCGGCAACGGGCCGCGGCGGGAATACAAGCAGCGCAGCCTCGGCTCCGGATTCGTCATCGACAGGGAAGGGTACATACTGACGAACAATCACGTGGTCGAAAAGGCCACGACCATCAAGGTGAAGCTCTCCGACGAGAAAGAGTACGACGCCAGGATAATTGGACGGGACCCCAAAACGGATATCGCCCTTATCAAGATCGACGTCAGGCAGTCACTTCCCGTTGCCGTGCTCGGCGATTCCGAGGTGTTGCAGGTTGGGGACTGGGTCGTCGCCATCGGCAATCCTTTCGGTCTCGAACATACCGTCACCGCCGGCATCGTGAGCGCCAAGGGCAGGATCATTGGAGCGGGGCCATACGATCAGTTCATCCAGACGGATGCCTCCATCAATCCCGGCAACTCAGGCGGTCCGCTGCTTAACCTCCAGGGAGAGGTGGTGGGGATAAACACGGCCATTGTCTCGGGCGGCCAGGGCATCGGCTTTGCCATACCCATCAACGTGGCGAAGGACATGCTGTCCCAGTTGAAGAGCAAGGGCAAGGTCGTCCGCGGCTGGCTCGGCGTCGTCATCCAGAAGATGACGCCCGAGATCGCGAAAAGCTTCGGGCTTAAAGAGACGGAAGGCGCCCTCGTCGCCGATGTCATGGACCAGAGCCCCGCGGACAAGGCGGGCATCAAGCGCGGAGACGTCATCATCTCCTACGACGGCAGGAAGATCAAGGACAACGAAACCCTTCCCCGGCTCGTCGCCGCGACGGAGGTGGGCACGAAGGCAAAGATCGTTCTCGTCCGGGACGGGAAGCGTAAGGAAGTGAGCGTTGTCATCGGCGAACTCCAGGAAGAGAGCCTCAGGGCGTCGAAAAAGACGGAGATCGAAAAGGACCTCGGGCTCGTCGTTCAGGACATCACCGCCGAGATTGCGAAACACCTCAACCTGAAGGACAAGAAGGGTGTTATCGTGACCGATGTCATCCCGGGCTCGCCCGCTCAGGAGGCGGACATCCGTTCCGGCGACGTCATCAGGGAGATCGGAAGAAAGCCCGTTCGAAGCGTGGCGGAGTTCAAGGAACTCGTCAAGCGCTCCAGCATCAAGGAAGGCATCGTCATGCTGATCCAGCGCGAGAACGCAACGTTCTATGCGGTGATAAGGGAATGATGGAGAGAGGCGGGTAATGGGTAATGGGTGAAGAGAGCGTCGAGCCTTTTCCCCTATTACCTATTACCCATTACCTGTAACCCGTCTGTTCTGTGACCTTTGTCACATTTTTATCCAATTATAACCGACGTTTATAGTGCAAGAGTCATGTTTTTGAACCCGTTTCTCCATTAACCACCTGTTTTGATAATTTTCTCTTTGCAAACGGGAATTATTCATGTATGATTGAGTCATGCCGCAGTTTCAATGGGAAGGAAGATCGGTGTCCGGAGAGACGCGCAGGGGCGTTTCGAAGGCAGCGTCCGGCGACGCCTTGCGGGCGGCGCTGAGAAAGGAAGGCGTCATCCTCACCTCCATGCAGGAGACGAAGGAGGCGGGGAAGCAGAAATACAATCCCCAGAAGAAGATAAAGAACATCGAGATACTGCTCTTTACACGGCAGCTCTCCACGATGATCACGTCCGGTCTGCCCCTTGTCCAGTCCCTGGAGATCCTCGGGAACCAGATAGAGGATCTCAATTTCAGGGGTATCGTCAAGGAGATAAAGGAGAAAATAGAAGGGGGGTCGCGTTTCGCCGATGCCCTGAGGGACTACCCGAAATGCTTTGACGAGCTCTTCGTCAATCTCGTCGTGGCGGGCGAAGAGGGCGGTCTTCTGGACAATGTCCTGCAAAGGCTTGCGATCTACATCGAGAAGACGGAGAAGCTGAAGAAGAAGGTCAAGTCAGCCATGATCTATCCCGTCGCGATCATAGTCGTGGCCTTCGTCGTCGTCATCGTTCTCCTTCTCTTCGTTATCCCCGTTTTCGAGAAGATGTTCAAGGAGATGGGCGCCGAGCTGCCGATGCCGACGCAGATCGTCATCAACCTCAGCCAGCTCATGCAATCCTACTGGTATATCGTCATCGGGAGTGTTGTCGGCCTCGTCCTGGCCCTGAAATACTACTACAAGACGGAAGCCGGTCACCGCAACATCGACCGCATCATCCTCAAACTCCCTCTTTTCGGGTTGCTCACCATCAAGGCCTCCGTCGCCAGGGTGACGCGGACCCTCGCGACCCTCCTCATGAGCGGCGTCGCGATCCTGGAAAGCATGATAATCGTCGCGAAGGTAGCGGGCAACAAGATCGTCGAAGAGGCCCTTCTGGTGGCCCGCTCCCGTATCAGCGAGGGCCGTACCATGGCCGAGCCTCTTGAACAGGCGGGCATCTTTCCGCCAATGGTGGTCCAGATGGTGCAGGTCGGTGAATCGACGGGTGCCCTCGACAGCATGCTCAACAAGATCGCCGATTTTTATGAAGAGGACGTGGACAACATGGTCACCAACCTCACCGCCATGATGGAGCCGATGATCATGGTCTTCCTCGGCGTCGTCCTCGGCGGCCTCATCATCGCCATGTACCTCCCCATCTTCAAACTCGGCCAGGCGGTGGGCTAAAAGACCGTTTCAGGTTCCAGGTTTCAAGTTTCAGGAAGAAAAGATCTTTCCGGGTCAAGGGCCGGCGGGACGCCGTATGTCTTTGCCTTTGTTTTTTGCCTGAAACCTGGAACTTGAAACCTGAGACTGTCTTTTACCTCATTTCCGGTACCATCCCCAGGTCGCGGATCATTTCCAGGTCGGCGGAGGTGTCCCTTCCCAGGGTTGTGAGGTAGTTGCCCGTGAGGAGCGAGTTGCAGCCCGCCACCATGGCGAGGGGGAGGAGCTGCCGCAGGTTCTTTTCCTTGCCGCCGCAGAGCTTTATGTCCTTGTTGGGCAGGATGAACCGGTAAAGGGCCACGGTGAGAAGGATCTCCATCGGTGTCAGGGCGGGTGTGTTCTCGAGAGGTGTGCCGGGAATGGCATTGAGGATGTTGATGGGGACGGAATCGACGTCGAGTTCCCGAAGGGTCATCGCCATCTCGATGCGGTGCTCCATGGCCTCGCCAAGACCGATGATGCCGCCGGAGCAGACGGTGAGGCCCGCGGCCCGGGCGATGCGCACCGTCGCGGTGTCCTCGTCGTATTCATGGGTCGAACAGATGTTGTCGAAGAAGCTCCGCGATGTCTCGAGATTATGGTGGTAGCGGTAGAGGCCGGCCTTCTTGAGGTTCAAGGCCGTTTCCTCGCTGAGCATGCCAAGGGAGCCGCAGGGTTTGAGCCCCATCGCGGAGAGCATTCCTATCGCGCGGTAGATGGTCTCCCATTCGGCTTCTGTCTCTATCCTGGTACCGCTGGTGACGATGCTGAACATGTGGGCACCGCCTTGCCTGGCGGTCCGTCCTTTCGCTGCGATCTCGTCGGCGGACATGAGGGGGTAGACGGGGGCGTCGGTGTGGTAATGGGCCGACTGGGCGCAGAACCTGCAGTTCTCGGGGCAGACGCCGGACTTCGCGTTCACGATCCCGCAGAGGTTCACCGAGTTACCCTTGAAATGCTCCCGTATCCGGGACCCCCGGGCGAACAGCCCGAAGGGATCTTTCTTTCCCACCTCATAAAGCTCCAGTGCATCTTTCCCGGATATATCCTTCGTCGCGATCGCCCGATCGGCCAGAGTGTCAAAAAGGGAAGTCATAATAGCTCCTGTTAGAAACCGTTTTAGGTTTTAAGTTTTAGGTTTTAAGTTAAAGGCAAGAAGAATCGGTTCTTAGTTCGGAAAGAGTGATGCCGGAGCGCTCCGGCAACTTGTCTGTTTCTTTTTAGTCTTTTACTTAAAACCTAAAACTGTTTTTTAACTTACCACTTAAAACCTAAAACTTGAAACTGTTTTTCCATTTTTCTATCTCCTGCAAGGCCCTGTTGACCGTTGCGTCCTTGTCCTTTTTCGAATAGCCCTCGATGAGGCCGAAGTTTATGTTCATGGGCTGGAAGTTCCTGTTCTCCGTGGTGAGGTAGCGGATGAGTGCACCGATGCATGTCACGGGCGGAGGCGGGTGGAATTCCCCGCCCGTCGCGGACATGAATGCGGAGATGCCCGCGGCGAGGCCCATCGCCGTCGATTCCATGTACCCTTCCACCCCTGTTATCTGCCCGGCAAAGAGGATCCGCCGGTCGGCCTCAAGCTCAAGCCTGTTGTTGAGGCACAGGGGAGCGTTGATGTAGGTGTTCCGGTGGATGCTGCCGTACCTGAGGAAAACGGCATCCTTCAGGGCGGGTATCATCCTGAAGACCCGTTCCTGCTCGGCGTATTTCATCTTCGTCTGGAAACCGACAAGGTTGAGCATGGTCCCCGAGGCGTTCTCCTTTCTGAGTTGCACCACGGCGTAGGGCCGTTTTCCATCCCGGGGATCCGTAAGTCCCACGGGTTTCATCGGCCCGAAGGCAAGCGTTCTTTTACCGCGCTCCGCGAGGACTTCCACGGGAAGACAACCCTCGAAATAGGATGTCTTCTCAAATTCCCGGAGGTCGACCCTCTCGGCGGTCACGAGGGCCTCGTGGAAGAGGTCGTATTCCTCCCCGGTAAGGGGGCAGTTGAGGTAGTCCCCCGTCTCGTCCTTCATGTAGCGGGATGCATAGAAGGCCTTGCCATAGTCGATGCTGGCGGCGTCGACTATGGGGGATATGGCATCGAAGAACGCGAGGTTGTCCGCGCCCGTTAGCTCCCGCAGCTCTCCCGCGAGGGCATCGCTTGTCAGCGGACCCGATGCGACGATCACAATGCCTTCTTCCGGTATCCGGCGCACCTCTTCCCGGACGAGGCGGATGCCGGGATTGTTGGCGACCGTTTCCGTAAGCCTGGCTGCAAACCGATCCCTGTCGACGACGAGCGCCTTGCCGCCGGGAATGGCCGTCCCTTCGGCCGTCTCCATGATAACGGAGCCGACCCGGCGCAGTTCCGCCTTAAGGAGCCCGTGGGCGTTGTGAGGGTCGAGCGACTTGAGGGAGTTGCTGCAGACGAGCTCCGCCAGGTGAGAGGTCCGGTGCGCGGGGGTGCCGGACCCGGGACGCATCTCAAAGAGCGTCGCCCGTCCCCCCATCCGGGTGATCTGGTGCGCGGCCTCGACACCTGCGAGGCCACCCCCGATTACCGTGATTTCCATCCGCAATCCTTGCGAAGACAGTAGAGGTTCTTCTTGAAAGAGAAAAGGGTTGGGGCGCCGCAGGAGGGGCATTCACCCTCCGTCGGTTCCTTGTTCGTTGCAAAGGAGCATTTGGGGTATTCGGAGCAACTGACGAATCTCTTCTTCATTTTCGACGTCTTTTCGACCAGCTTGCCGGGGCACCCCTCCATGGGGCACGCGAATCCCAGTGAGAACGCCTCCGTGTGCTTGCATTCGGGATAGTTGCTGCAGGCGAGGAAACGGCCGAACCTGCCCTTTTTCTCCACGAGCTTTCCGCCGCATTTGGGGCATACCCCTTTCGCCTCGCTCTCCACAATGGTTATTTTCCCGTCGGCATCGACCCTGACATTCTTTTTGTTCTTGCACTCCGGCCTGCCGGAGCAGACCAGGTATTCGCCGCTCTTCCCCCAGCGCAGCAGCATCTTCCTGCCGCACTTGTCACATTCGATGTCCGTTTCCTTTTCTTCCTTCTTGAGGCTTCTCATTTGTTTCTGAGCGCTCTGGAGCTCGCCCTCGAAGGACGAGTTGAACTTCTCCAGTGACTTGATCCAGTCCTTCTTGCCGTCCTCGATCTCGTCCAGACGCACCTCCATCCTGGCGGTGAAACCCACGTCGAGAACGGTGGGGAAGAATTCGGAGAGGAGCCTGTTGACAGTCCGGCCAAGCGGTGTGGGTACGAGCCTTCCCTTTTCCTTTCTCACGTAATCGCGGTCCTGGACGGTGCTGACGATGGTAGCGTAGGTGGACGGTCTTCCGATACCTTTTCCCTCCAGGGTCCGGATGAGGGACGCCTCGGAATAACGGGGGGGAGGGTTCGTGAAGCGCTGTTCCATGGTCGTGTTCCTGAGCCTCGCCTCCTCGCCCTTCCTGATGTCGGGAAGGGTGGATCCGGTCTCTTCATCCTCGCCGATCTCTTCATATATCTTCGTGAAGCCATCGAAGAGCACGTTCGTGCCCCTGGCAACGAAAATATAATCGCCCGCCGTGACATCCACCGTTTTTGTCTCCACCCTCTTCTGGGTCATCTGGGAGGAAACGAAGCGTTTCCAGATAAGGTCGTAGAGGGCGAAGAGTTCCTTTTCAAGATAGGGCTTCACCTTCTCGGGGGTGAAGAACGCCGACGTGGGCCGTATCGCCTCGTGGGCGTCCTGCGCCGTCTTCTTGTTCTTGAAGAAGTTCGGTTTCTCGGGGAGATAGGGTTCGGAGAAGCCCTTCCTGATGAAGTCGCGCGCCTCGGATATGGCCTCCATGGAGACCCTCACGGAGTCCGTCCTCATGTACGTGATGAGACCTACGGGGCCCTCTTCGCCGATGTCGACCCCTTCGTAGAGCTTCTGGGCGAGCATCATCGTGCGTTTTGGCGAGAGGCGCAAGACCCGGGACGCTTCCTGCTGGAGCCTGCTCGTGATAAAGGACGGCTGGGGCGAGATGTTCTTCTCCTTCACCTCCACCCTTGTCACGAGGAAGTCCTTCCCGGCGATGTCGGCCTTGACGGCTGCCGCTTCGTCTTCGGAGGTTATCCTGAGCTTTCCCGCTCCTTTCCCCTGCAATGACGCCTTTGAGCCGCCGTCCACAGCCTTTCGTTCCAGTGTTGCCGTGAAGGTCTCTCCCGAAGGAAGTTCGAGGACGACATCGATGACCCAGTACTCCTCCCTTTCAAAGCCTTCGATTTCGGCCTCTCTTTCGCACACGAGGCGCAGGGCCACCGATTGTACCCTTCCCGCGGACAGGCCGTAGCTGACCCTCTCCCACAGGAGCGGACTTATCTTGTAGCCCACCAGGCGGTCGAGGATCCGGCGCGCCTTCTGCGCGTCGTACTTGGCCGGATCGAGCTTGATGGGTGCCTTCATGGCGTCGAGGACGCCCTTCTTCGTTATCTCGTGGAAGAGGACCCGCTCGATGCGCTCGTCATTCCCTATGACCTCGGCAACGTGGAAAGCTATGGCTTCCCCTTCGCGGTCGGGGTCGGACCCGATCAGGATCCTTTCCGCATCCTTTCCCGCCTTCTTTATCTCATCGACCACCTTCGACTTACCCTTCAGGACGTGGAAGTCAGGTTTGAATCCCTCCTCCACGTCGACGCCGAGGGTGCTCTTCGGAAGGTCCTTGATATGTCCGTACGTCGCCTTGATGACGTAATCGTTTCCCAGGTATTTCGACAGGGTCTTCATCTTCGTCGGCGACTCAACAACGAGCAGTGACTTTCCCATCCATGTCTCCTTTATCCTTAAACCCCCCGTTCTGCCGGGGGATCTGGGAACCTCATCTTCTTATGAAGAAGCCCCCCGCCATTTCCGCCACGACATTCTTCATCGCCAGGCGGGTGAGGGTAGCCATAACTTCCTTTGTGTCCATTCCGCTTCTTTCTATTACCTCATCTGCATGCACTTTTTCAAATCCTATGAGAGAATATATCTTGTCTTCACGGTTGTCCAGTTTCGGGGGCTCAGATTCCGGCGGGCGGACCTCGGGAAAACAGGTCGTGAGGATGTCCTCCACGGAGTCGACCAGCCGCGCCCCCTCCTTGATAAGCCTGTTCGAACCGGCGTGCTCCATCCTCAGCACGCTTCCGGGGATGGCCATGACCTCCCTGCCGTACTCAAGGGCCAGTCTCGCGGTGATGAGGGAACCGCTCCTGGCCGTCGCTTCGACGACCAGCACTCCCCGAGCAAGTCCCGCGATGATGCGGTTGCGTTCGGGAAAATGATAGGGCAGGGGTTCTTCTCCGGGTGCGTACTCCGTCACCACGAGACCTTCTCTGCCGATCCTCTCGAAAAGTTTCTTGTTCTCGGGCGGATAGCAGATGTCTATCCCGCATCCCAGGACGGCTGCCGTCCCCGCAGGTCCTTCCAGGGCCCGAATGTGTGCCGCCGTGTCGATGCCGCGGGCGAGACCGCTCACGATGGTTATCCCGGCGAGCGAGAGGGTCTCGCCGATCTTCCCGGCGAGATTGAGGCCCTCGGGAGAGGCCTTTCGAGAACCCACGACGGCAAGGGTCATGTCCCCGGGTGCAAGAGGACCGCGGGCATAGAGGACGATCGGGGCGTCGGGTATGTGCCCGAGTGCCTTCGGGTACCCGTCGTCGCGTATGGTGAGGACCCGGACTCCCATCATATCGAGAAGCTCGAGGTCCCTGTCGATCCCTTCCCAGTCCCTGAAACGCGAGGCGATGCCGGCCGGGGCCGCGGTGGTGCCGGTGCCGGGCCGGAAGAGCCGGGTGATATCGGGGTACGAGTCGCAGATCCTGCGTTTCGCAAGGCGGCTTAAACCCTTTACCCGGGAAAGTGCGATGAGGGCGCGTCGTTCATCCATGAGGACACCCGTCCTTGTCTGTCCTGCCGCCGGGGCTCATCGCCGAACACCGGCATTCGGGCCTATCCGGTCTTGTCTTTCCGGAGGATGGAATAATAGTACAGCAGAGAGTCATAGAACTCGCGGGCCATGATGGAACGTGAAAGGTCATC
The DNA here is from genome assembly GCA_001603955.1 of Syntrophobacterales bacterium Delta_02. Taxonomy (GTDB): domain Bacteria; phylum Desulfobacterota; class Syntrophorhabdia; order Syntrophorhabdales; family Syntrophorhabdaceae; genus Delta-02. Next base: position 19,980 of record LVAA01000044.1, read on the forward strand.
GCGCCACCATTTGTCAGCCCTGAAATAGCTGACCTTCACCGGTTTGACCATGTAAAGGACCGCGCCCCCGTCCCGGGAGGAGTCGTAGACCTGGTGGTACCTTCTCGAAGCGTATTCCGGGACAACAATGATCACTTTCTTGAGGCCGGCCCCCCTGAACTTCTCCTTGAAAAAAGCATGCCTCCGGTCCCCCAGGTCCCCGGCAAAAAGGGACTTCGTCACATTTTCCTTCACCCCCCGGGACTTTGCCATCCCGGACACAAGATCGTATATGTCGGTCCCCAGGACCTTGTCATTCTCGATATACACGACCCTTCCATCACCCGCGAAGTACTCCCTGAAGGCCTCGACATAGAGTTCCCCGTCATGGTCGTCGGGGAATCTCGGCACGAAGATGGCATCCGCGGGGACTATCTTGTCCTCGTACCGGAAACTTTTCCCCGCGAACCTGAGGCTGACGGGGTGCAGCAACACGCCTGCCAGTATCATCACCACAACAAGGATGCCGATGAGGCACCCGCAACCGGCCTTGCCCTTGATACCCATATACGTCGTGTACCTCCCCTTTACCTTAAACCCTTTCACTCAAGCGCCGGTGTTGTCCTGTCGGCTCTCGTTGCCTGCCCGGGCATATTCATAGAGGATCACCGACAGGACGATGAGGGGCGTCGTTTCCGTCCGGAATATGTTCTCCCCCAGGGTACAGGTGGTGAAACCGTTCTCCCTGAGCCACTCGACCTCCTCCTCTTCGATACCGCCCTCGGGTCCTATGACGACACAGGTGACATCCCCTCCTTTCGAACCGAAGACATCCCTGAGCGTGACGCGCTTCTCCTTTTCGTAGAGGGCGACCCGCTTTTTGGCATCTCCTATAAGGTCGGTGATGCCCCTCAGCGGGGTCGGCTCCGATATTTCCGGGATGGTGAACCGTCCCGACTGGCGGGAGGCCTCAACAGTGATCCTTTTCCACCGCTCGATCTTTTCTCCCGGGTGGTCGGTGAACCTCACCACGGTTCTCTTGAAAACGGTGGGAACGATCTTTTCGGCCCCCAACTCCGTCGCCTTCTCGACAAGCCAGTCCATCCTGGGCCCCTTGATGGGGCTTACGCAGAGGATGACCTTCGGCCTTTTCTCCTGCGGTTTATGCACCACGTCGAGCACCTGGAGGTAGACCTCTTTCGCCTTGACGCTCTGGATGGTGGACCGGTACAGATAACCCTTTCCGTCGATGAGGTCGATCCTGTCCCCCGGGCGCTTTCTGAGGACCCCGATGATGTACTTGTGCATGGGCCCTGCCAGGAGGACCATGCCGTTCTTGATCTTCAATTTGTCGACAAAAACTCTTCTGATCTCCATGGGTATTTCTAACTCTTAGTCTATTTTGTAGTATTTTGCCTCATACAGCCGGTGGTATTCACTCCAGCGTTCGTCTGCCATCTTGTCTTTCATGTGTTCCCTTACACCTTTCACCTTTGCGTCCAGGTTGTCGAGGTGGTGAATGATGATCGCCTCGGGGAACATGGGCTTCTTGGGGGAGCCCCATTCCTCCAGGCCATGGTGGCTGACGACGATATGGGTGAGGATATCCGTCAGCTCCTTCGGGAATCCGTCGACGCGGCGGATCAAGTCTTCGAGGATCATGACGCCGAGGGTGATGTGGCCGAGGAGCCTGCCCCGGTCGGTGAACCTGAAACCCCGCGTTATGTCCAGTTCCTGTGTCTTTCCGATATCGTGGAGGATGGAGCCGGCAATTACTATGTCCCGGTCCCCCCCGATAAGGGACACGGCGGCAACGCCCATCCTTGCCATGCAGAGGGAGTGATCGAGCAGCCCGCCGATGTAGACGTGGTGCACGGTGGTTGAGGCGGGATAGGAAAAGAACCTTTCCCGGAGCTGCACGTCATCATGAAAGACCGCGAGGAGCCTCGTGAGCCAGGGGTTCCCCACCTCTTTGACGATCTCCCCGTACTCCTTCTGCAGGAAGTCCCTGTCCCTGTCACCCGAGGGGTAGAAATGGGCAATGTCGCCGACCGCCAGGTCGGCGTCGAGCTTGCGGATATCGGTGATGTGCAGCTGCGGTTTGCCCTGGTAGTCCCTGGCCTTCGACCGGACAGAGACGATGTCGCCCTTCTCGAAGAGGCCTTCCAGTTCGTCGACGCGTTCCCATATCCTGCCCTCGATGGAGCCCGTGGCGTCCTTGAGGCCTATCATCATGTACCTGGTATTGTTCTTCGCGGTATAGGTGCCCTTCTTCGTGACGACGAAGAGATCGTTGACCTCGTTCTGATTTCCTGTTATGTCCTGCACAAAGGTTTTCTTGCTCACATCCTCTCCCCAAAATGATCGTAGCCCCCCGGAGGGCTCGGGATCTCCGAACCGTGCCTGTAGACCCTGACTCCCCTGCCTGACACGACCTCTCCGATGATCGTGACGGCCCTGCCCTTTTCGATCATTGCCGCTACGACAGGAAGTCTCTTCCGGGGGAAGGTGAAAAGAAGCTGATAATCCTCCCCGCCACCGAAGGCGAGCTCTTCAAGTCCCCTTTGCCTGAGCGGGCGAGGCATGGGGACCTTTTCCCAGTGGATGCGGGCCTGTTTTTTGCTTTCGTCCATCATCCTCGAAAGGTCGAGGATGAGTCCGTCGCTCACATCCATCATCGCATCAGTTATATCATTTTTCACTATTTCCTTCCACAGGGCGTAGGGCGGCCTGGGGCTTAAGAAACGCCGGATGCAGCCCTTCAGGTTCCTCGCGTCCTGCCCTTCCTTGAGGGCTCTCAGGCCCAGGGCGGCCTCTCCGAGCCTTCCCGTGACGGCGATGAGGTCGCCGTTTCGTGCCTTGTCCCTGCCGAAGTATCGCGCCGCGGCCAGCTTCCCGATCACGGAGATGTCGATGAAGAGGTCCTTCGCCGTGGCGACGGTGTCTCCGCCGAGAAGGGTGACGCCGAACTCCCGGGCGGCCCTGTCCATGCCCTGGTACATCCTTTCCATCTCCCCCGAGGAAAACCTCTCCGGTATTCCCACGGTCACGAGGTAGAAGAGCGGTTCCGCTCCCATCGCCAGGATGTCCGATATGTTGGAGTACAGGGCCTTCTTGCCCACGTAGTAGGGGTCCATGAAGGACAGCTCGAAGTGGACATGCTCGGCCATGGCATCCTGCACAAAGACGTACCGGCCGGCGGCAAGCTCCGCGACGGCGCCGTCGTCGCCAATACCCCGTATGACACTATTACTTTTCCGGGAGAATTTTCGAATACCCTTAATGAAACTGTTTTCCGATATCTCCATGACGAAGGAACATGATAACCCAAACCGAAAGATGGTTGCAACCGCTTGAACAGCTTGAGCCGCTTTAACGTTGAAAAACAAAAAACGATGAAAGAACAAGACAGCTCGGCCCGGCCCCCGGTTATCATCCTGGGGTCGGGCCGAGCTATTGTCCTTATTGTCTTTTGCTTTTCCCGCTCAAGCGGCTCAAGCTGTTCAAGCGGTTCAAGCCGCCTTTACTTCTTCTGGTAATTGCGCACTTTCTCCATGAATGCTTTCAGCCGGTGTTCCTCGCCTCTGTCGGTGGGGTGGTAGTAGCGTTTGCCGAGGAGTTCTTCGGGGAGGTAGGTCTGCTTGACGATGGCTCCGGGGTAGTCGTGGGGATAGAGGTATCCCTCTCCGTAGCCGAGTTCGCCCATGAGCTTCGTCGGTGCGTTGCGGATGTGCATGGGAACGGGGTATTCCGGGAGGTCCCGGGCGTCCCGCGCCGCCTGGCCGTAGGCGGAGTAGACGGCGTTGCTCTTCTCGCACAGGGCCAGGTACACCGCCGCCTGTGCGAGGGCCAGGTAGCCTTCGGGGGGACCGATGAACTTGAAGGCCTCCGTGGCGCTGATGGTGAGCGTGAGGGCGTGAGGGTCTGCATTACCGACATCCTCGGAGGCGAAACGCACGAGACGGCGCATGATATAGAGGGGGTCCTCGCCGCCTTCTATCATCCGGGCGAGCCAGTAGAGGGACGCGTCGGCGTCGGAGCCGCGCATGCTCTTGTGAAGAGCGCTGATGAGATCGTAGTGCATCTCACCTGTTTTGTCGTACCGGGCGGTCTTCTTCTGGTAGGCCTCCTGAACGATGTCGTGATCGATGACGGGATTTCCCGAAGAGCCTTCTTTGACCATCTTCCAGCATACCTCCAGGAGATTCAGCGCGCGCCGCGCATCGCCATCGGCGAGGTACGCGATCTCCTCTATCGTCCGCGCATCGATGGAGATGTTCGCCTTACTGAGTTCCTCGTCGTCCCCCAGTGCTCTGCGCAGGATCTTCACCAGGTCTGTCGTGACGAGGGGCTTCAGGGTGAGGACCCTCATGCGCGACAGGAGGGGGGAGATGATCTCAAAGGAGGGGTTTTCCGTCGTGGCGCCGATGAGGATGATGGTTCCGTTTTCCACGTGGGGGAGGAACGTGTCCTGCTGGAGTTTGTTGAAACGGTGGAACTCGTCGACGAAGAGGATGATCCTCTGGTTCCGGGCCTTCTGAATGACCTCCTTGACCTCTTTTACTCCGATGGAAACGGCGGAAAGAGAGACGTAGGGAAGCTTCATTATCCTGCCGATAAGCCAGCCGATGGTCGTCTTGCCGACACCGCTCGGACCCCAGAAGATGAAAGAGGGCACGTCTCCCCTCTCGATAAGGACCCTGAGGAGCTTTCCCTCTCCGAGGAGGTGCTCCTGGCCGACGACGTCGTCGAGCGACCTGGGTCGCACCCTGTCGGCGAGAGGTTTCTGAGGCCTTCCCGTGAAAGATGTGTCGTCCGTAAAAAGCTCCACTAAGCTGTCCTCTTATCCCGGGACCCCGGAGAGGGGCCGGGTGTGATCTCGTCCAGGGTGTGCCGCCGGGGGGATCACTTGTCTTCCGGAAGCTGTTTCTTCGCTTCGCCAAGAAGCCGTATGAGCTCATCGAGGTTCTCAGGCGTCAGCGACACCCCTTTCTTTGTCGGCACCATCTCGCCCTCGTCGTTCTCGAAGAAGTTCCTCACGTCGATGTAGGTCTTTCCCTTGAACTCTTTCACCGTAACGATGATCCTGTCGGTACCCGTCTTTTGTATCTCGCCGATTATCATGGCGCCCTCCATTCAGCTTTTCATCACTATAGCACGTTCGGACCCCGGAGGGAAGAAGGCTTGCGCGTTCGCGCAAGCCGCTTGAACCGCTTGAACCGCTTGAACCGCTTGAACCGCTTGAACCGCTTGAACCGCTTGAACCGCTTGAACGGAAGAACCAGAGCGAAAACTTTCAGGAAGCATTGTCATCGGAAGGATTATCTTTGGCTTCTTACACGCTAAAGCGGCTCAAGCGGTTCAAGCGGCCTTTCTCTCCTTGCATTCCTTTTCGCCGTATCCTAGAATGTCTCTACGGCGAAAAGACACGTAGGGGGCGTTATGATGGACGGCGCAGGAGCTTCGAAGTCGCAGGGTCTGCACTGGGCGTGGATCATTCTCGCGGTGTGTTTCGTAAATCTCTTCATCAATTACGGCATACGCTTGGGTTATGGCGTCATCCTGCCGGAAATGATACGGACCATGGGCATCACAAGGAAGGAGGGCGGGGAGATCTTCAACGCCTACTTCTATGCCTACATCTGCTTCTCGCCCTTCGTGGGATACATCACGGACCGGCTGGGCGCCCGTGTCGTGATACCCATCTTCGGTGTGGTCCTGGGGGTCGGAACATTCCTGATGGGGCTCTCCAACGGTTTCTGGCAGGCGGCCTTTACCTTCTGTTTCGTTGGTATCGGGGCAGCCGCCATGTGGACGCCCATCATCACCCTCGTGCAGAGGTGGTTCGCCCTCCACAAGAGGGGCATGGCGCTCGGGATACTGTCAGCCGGATTCGGGCTCGGTTTCGCCACAATGGGACGACTGTATCCGATCATAGTGGCCCACTGGAACTGGCGGTATTGCTGGTACATCCTCGGTGTCGCCGCCCTTGCCATGATAGTGATCAACGTGATCCTCCTGAGGAGCAAACCCGAGGACGCAGGTGTACTTCCATGGGGCACGAAGACCGATGATCCCATCCCGGCCGCACCCGCCGCACCCGCCGGGAAGCAGCGTTCATGCTACGGAGAGATCCTCTCCGCGAAGCGTTTCTGGATGATCGCCACCTCGTACTTTGCCATCGGCGCCGCACTCTACATGATAACCACCTTCATGGTCGACTACGCGCGGTACCAGCTGGGCTTCCCGTACGACCGGGCATCGCTTCTGGCGACGATGCATGGATTCGGCCAGGTTGCCGGGGTCCTCACCATACCGGCGATCTCCGACCGGTTCGGCCGGAAGAGAACGATATTCACGTCAAACATCCTCATAGCACTGATCATCGCCTGGATAATCCTTTCCGGGTCCAATGCCACGATGCTCTATACGAGCATATTCATCTTCGGCATATTCTACGGCGCGACCTTTCCGCTCTATGGCGCCTGCGGCGGCGACTATTTCAGAAAGGAGATAATCGGCACCGTCATCGGTGCCTTCACACCCTTCTACGCCTTCGGCGCGATCGGTGCCCACTGGTTCGGCGGCTACATCCGCGACGTGACAGGCTCCTTCTTCATCCCCTTCGCTGTTGCGATAGGTCTGTCGGCGGTATCGGCGGTGCTGATGGGGTTTGTGAAAAAAGAGGGGTGAGAGACCACAACAGGTAATAGGTAATGGGTAATAGGTTATGGAAAGGATGTTCTTTTCCTATGACCTATTACCCATTACCTATTACCCGCCCTTTTACTGTTTAAACAATATCCCGCCGGTGCCCGTGTAGAAGATGCCCGCCACGGCGCCCGTTATGAAGCAGGCCACGTTGGCCGCGAGGAGGGCCCAGAGGCCGAGGACGGCTATGTCTTTCGTGCGCTCCGGGACGAGGCCCGAGGTTCCACCGACGAAGATCGCGAGAGACGGAATGTGGGCGAAGCCGCACAGGGCGTAGGTTGCGATGAAGACACTTCTCTGGTGGAGTATCTTGCCCGCCTGTACGAGGGCGCTGAGGTCCTGGTAGGACTTTACTTCCGTCATGATGATGCGCTCGCCGATGATGCGGGCTATCTGGGGGGCGTCATCGAGAGGGACGCCCATGGCGACTGTAAAGGGGTAGAATATGTAGGCGAGGAGCTGGTTGAGGGAGAGGTCGATGGTCGTGCCGGCGGCGGAGCCGATGACCTTTCCGAGATACTGGAGACCGTTGTCGAAGAGAGCCACGAGGCCAATGAATGCTATAAGGAGCGCCGCGATGCCGACAAGCATCCTGACGCCCGTCATGGCGCCGTTGATGATGGCCTCTATGGGGTTCCCCGCTTTCTTGTACTCGACGGCCACGACCTTTCCGAGGGTCCTGGGAGAAGCTGTTTCGGGGAAAAGGACCTTTGCGGCGAGTATGGCGGCGGGAGCGGACAGTATTGAGGCAGAGATAAGATGCCCCGCCACCTTTGGGAATGCGCCGGAGAGGATAATGACATAGAAGCCGAGGACGCTCGAGGCGATGGTGGCCATGCCCGTTGTAAGGACCACCATGAGCTCCGATGAGGTCATCTCCTTGAGGTAGGGCCGCACCGTCAGGTTCGATTCGATGCCGAGGAATATCTGGGCCGAGGCGCAGAGCGACTCGGCGCCGCTGATGCCCATGACCTTCACGAAGATCCGCGCGAAGAGCCCGATGAGGCGCTCCATGATCCCCACGTAGTACAGGAGTTCCATGAGGGCCGCGAAAAATATTATGGAAGGCAGGGCCTGGAATGCGAGGATGAATCCCGGCGACCCGGTCTTGCTCGGGGAGAGTGCCAGGGGGCCGAAAAGGAACCGGATCCCTTCGAAGGCGCTCTCGATGACCGCCATGGTCATGTCGTTGAGGATGAGGAAGAGCCTCGAACCGAAAGGGACGAGGAAGACAAAAAGGGCGAAGACGATCTGGAGCGCCAGCCCCCAGATGACCACCCGGGGACTCACCCGCCGCCGGTGCCGCGAAAGAAGCCACAGGAAACCGAGGAAACAAAGCACGCCCGCCGCGGAAACCCCATTGTATATCGTCACCTGGCCATCCCCTGTATTGTGGTTTTATGGGGATAAGATAACAGGTATGACGGGGATTGGCAAGAAGACAGGTGAGGGACGAGGCAGCGGTGGACGGGGGAGAGAAGCTTTGGTAGGACCTATAGGACGGATAGGAGATATAGGACACATAAGACCTATCGGTCCTATCGTGTCCTATAGGTCGGATATGTCTTATAGGTCCTATTGATTCCCTTCCCTGTCTGCTCTTTACTTCATCCCGCCACGTATGATAGAAATTTCCCTAGAGAGCAGTGCAAAATCCACTTACGAGGAGACAATGATAACCGGTATCGGCAGTTTTCCTTTCACGAGTATCGATGAAACGATCGATCTTATCTTTTCCACCTGCAAGGGGATACCCTTCTGGCCGCAGCTGCCAAAGCGCTCCCTGCTGGAGAACATGTACACCACCTTCCTGGAGGGTGTGCCCTGCATCGTGAGCGACGAAGAGAAGAATACCGTCTTCATGAACACCGAGGGAACCGACGGGATCGAGGAGTTCTACGAGAACGTTGCCAACGACAACATGGCAGCCTTCGCCGTGTCGGAAAGATATGCACCGGGGTTCTACCGCTTTCTCGAGCGGCTTCATGAGATAGAGGACGACCTTCAGTTCATCAAGTGCCAGGTGACGGGACCGTTCAGCATGGGCCTCGGCCTGAAGGACGAGAAGGACAAACCCGTCATCTACAATTTCGCGTTCTACGATATCATCAAGAAGGCTCTCCACATGAAGGCGAAGTGGATGGTAAAGACCATACAGTCGGCATACCCCGGTGTGGATATTATCATTTTCTTTGATGAACCCTACATGGTCTCCTTCGGGTCTGCCTACATATCCATTCCCCGGGAGGAGGTCATCGCCTCCCTGAACGAGGTCGTCGAAGGCCTGCCTGCCCGCCGAGGTGTCCACGTGTGCGGGAACACGGACTGGTCGGTTCCCTTCCAGTCGGATATCGACATCGTGAATTACGACGCCTTTGCTTATCTTGATACGGTCTTCTACTTTAACGAAGACCTCAAGGACTTTCTCGACAGGGGAGGCTGGATCGCGCCGGGCGTCGTCCCTTCGTCGCCGGACGTCATGAGTGAAACGCCCGACACGGTGCGGGACCGCGCCGCGTCCTTCGTGGAAAAGATCGCGTCCGTCACCGCCCCCGACATGGACAGTATTCTGTTCACGACCAGCTGCGGCCTCGGCAGCCTCAACGAGGAAGAGGCCCGCCGGGCCATGGAGCTTCTGAGGCAGCTGGCGTATGGGGAATAAAAGAGGCGGGTTATGGGTCATGGGTAATGGGTGATGGGGCAATAAGCCAATAACCGAAGAGGCCGGAGGGTTTCCTCCGGCCTCTTTTATCTGCTTCCCGTTTACCCTTTTTTCGAGAACAGCTGGTCCAGCAGTTCCTTTGAGGGCTTTTTCGTTACGAGGCTTACTCCGACGTAGAGGACGAAGCATCCTATCAGGAGTATCCATTCCATCGTTCCCATGCCGATCACCTTTTTCTGGAAGACAAGGTAGCCGCCGACCAGACTGGCAAGGGTCCCGTAGATGACGGTGACCATGGCTCCGGCCTTGGAGGCGCCCTTCCAGTAGTAGGAGATGGCCGTCACGAAGAAGAAGATGGCGCCGAGGCCCATGGCGGCGAGGCCCATGAAGACCGAAAGGAGCTCGGGCGGCCTCTTCCACGTCCAGTAGAAAGGCAGGAAGAGAAATAGGGCTATGAGGAAATAGGACAGCCTGATGAGGGTCTTGTCCTTGACCTTCGGGCGCCAGAGGGTGATGATGTCCCGGGTCACGTTGGCGCTCATTATCATGACCATGCCGGCAAGGGTGGAGAGCGTCGCCGCGAAAAGACCCATTACGTAGAGCGTTTGGAGCGGGATGCCACCTATAGCGTACGTGAGGAGCGGCGCCGCAAGGTCGGCCTTCCACGGTTCTATCTTGAAGAGTTCAGGACCGAAGAGCATCCTGGTGATCAAACCGTTGGTCGAGGCCGCGAGCATGACGGGTATCCCCGTGATCCCCCAGACGATGAGGACAAGGACCCAGAACTCTTTCTTGTTCATTTTCTTCATTCCCAGGAACCTTCCCAGGTTATGGGGAAAACCGATCGCCATCGTGAAGAAGATGAGGGGGATGGAAAGGAGCCCCACCCAACTCGAAAAGAATTCCGTCGGTCCCGTCGTGGGAAGGTCGGGCCGGACGAGGAGCAGCAGCCTCGGGTCCTGGGCGAGGATCTGGTTCGATATCTCGGAGAAACCACCCGACTTGACGAGTGCGATGATGCCCACAAGCGCGCCGGTGATGCCGAGAAATCCTCCCTGAAAGGCCATGGACCAGTTCGTGCCCACGTAGCCGCCGAGGACCATGTAGATCCAGGCGATGAAGACGCCCAGAAACAGGCATAGAGCGGGAGGAAAACCGGTCACCGCGTACCAGACTCCGCCCGCGGCCTTGAGTTGCCCCACGGAATAGATGAAGAGGAAGAAAAGCATGCTGATGCTGACCACCGTCTGCAGCGCCTTGGATTCATAGCGCCGCCCCATGAGCTCCGGTACCGTTGCCGCACCGAGCTTTACCGCGAATTCCCGTGTTTTCGCGGAAGCCAGCCAGAGACAGGGGATGACCCCGATGAGGCTCCACATGCCGGCAAACCACATGCCGGAGAACCCGACGGAATAGACGATGCCCGTGCTGCCGCAGAAGGCCCAGCCTGAAAGATATGAAGCTGAAAGCGCGCAGCCGGTCACCACGGGACCCATGTCCCGTTTACCGACAAGGTATTCGTCGAAGGATTTCCATTGTTTCTTCCCGAGGATACCGAGGAGAATGGAAATGCCGAGAAGGATCGCGATGCCGATGGACGATGTGACGGCCATCGTGACCGTGATTTCGGGGATGGGCAGGAATTGTGAGTTCATTCGTCCCACCTCCTTGTGACTATCCACGTGCCGATGAAGGTCATGAGAAAGAGTCCGATGATCATTGACCACCAGATGTACCAGGGAAACATAGGATCAGGCTGAACTGGATTCATTGTGCTACCCCCTTTTTCTTTTTGTGTTTGTCATGTGCTGTCCAGGGCATGGACGCACCCACCCTACATCCCGAATGCAAAGATCGCCCTCCGCGGCCCGAACGGGCCCTCGCCGTCATCGCCACGCCGGTGCGTCGGCGGATCGAGGTCACGGCGAGGGGGAAGACCTCCTGTTGAAAAAGGTCCTTCCGCGGTCCTCAGGATAATATGAAGGCTGTTATTCCAGGTAGATACCCGACCCCACGTAGAAGACGTCGGTTCCGCTCCTGACTTTTTTCACGTAGGTTTCCTTGTTGGATGGTCGGGTGCTTCTCGGTTTTGGCCATGAATAAGTGATCCAGCCGCTGTCCTTGTTCTCGAGCATGGCTATCATGTCCTTGATGAAGCACTTCCCCTTGTTGTCCTTCAGCCCGAGGACGTTCCTGCCCTCGTGCTGCGGGAAAGCGGGGTTGACAAGATCGACGCCATTTGCATCGATGACAAAGACATAGGTGGTGAGATAGTTGAACTCCCCTGTCTTGTCGCGCAGCGTGCGGAATGCGCCACGCCCCTCTTTGCTGACGATATACGCGGCCTCGTCGACGATGTCGACGACGAAGGCCTTTTCGGGTTTCATTTCATACAATCCGCTGCCGACGATATAACCCTTTCCCGAAGGCGCCTTGACGTACTTCACGAAAGACGTCTTCCACGAAGGGATCTCCTGGCCCGGCTTGAACCAGACATAATGGGACCATCCCTGCGTCTTGCCGGGGTAATCCGTCACCTCCTTGATGAACCACTTGATGAAGGGTTTTCCCACGGCATCCTTGAGATCAAGCTGGTTCTTGCCTTCCAGCTCGGGGCGGGTGGGGTTGAGAATGACCTTTCCCTGTGTATCTATGACAAATACATAGGTGTCGTCATGGAGCCACCTGCTCCCTTTCTTCCGAAACTCCGTAAAGGCCGCCTCTCCCTTCTGCGCGACCTCCTGCGAAGCTTCGTTCACGGTGGTGATGACCTGTTTCGTTTCGGGGTACAAAACGTCCGTCGATTGGGAGGAAACGAAGAGAGGAAACACGAGAGAAACGATGATTGCTGCGAGTGCGAGCGTTGAGTTGAGCTTACCCATAATGAACCCCCTGTGTGGTATCAATATGCCCGAAGGCAGATGCAAACCCTATTGACACGTCACCCCAAGCCCTGCTCATACATAATATAAATGGACCGAAGAGTAAACAAAAAAATTCCCCAGCGATTTCCCGCCGCTTAAAATCCCCCGCAGAAAGCCACCTGACCAGCCTTCCTTTCTTTTTGCCTGAAACCTGAAACCGTCATTTGCCCCTGAACACCGGTTTCCTCTTCTCGAGAAAGGCCCGCGCCGCTTCGGCATGGTCCGCCGTCTCGGAAAGGAGGGACATCTGTGATGAGATATAGTCGAGGTGCGACCTCAACGTGCTCGTTGTCCCCTGATAGACGGCCCGCTTCATCATCTTCACGGCGAGCGGCGGTTTCCCGGCGATCCTGCCGGCGAGCTTCATCGTTTCTTCAATGAGATTCTCGTGGGGGACCACGCGGTTGACGATGCCTAGCGAAAGCGCTTCCGCGGCGTCAAGGACGTCGGCGGTGAGAAGGAGTTCCAGTGCCTTCGAGACACCAACGAGCCTGGGAAGGAACCATGCCCCTCCGTCACCGGGAATAAGGCCCATCTGTATGTATGATTCACCGAGTTTTGCCCTGTCGGAGCAGACCCTCAGGTCGCACATGATGGCCATGTCCATGCCCGCCCCCATGGCGGCTCCGTTTATCGCCGCGATAACGGGCTTGTCGAGGTCCTCGAGGGTGAGGATGATGCGGTGGACCCCCTCCCACAGGAATCGTTTCATATCCCAGGACCTGAGCTTCCCGTCGGCCATGTCGCGGATATCTCCTCCCGAGCAGAAGGTGTCGCCCGTACCCGTCACGACAATGACGTTCACGGTGTCATCTCTTCCCGCTTTTTCAAGGTATTCGCACCACAGTCTTATCATGTCGGGACTGAACGCGTTTCGGGCATCGGGACGGTTGATGGTGAGAAGGGCTATGTCGTCCTTCAGGGAGTAAAGCATGTGAGGTGTCTTCATGGTCTTCATCCTCTTTCCTGGTGGGATATGTCGCTGCGATCACCTAACAGTAAACACTTTCCCCCACCGATTTTCAAGCCGTCAAAAACCCTTTGCTTTCAGCCTTCTTTGTTGACTTTTCGGTCATCTTAGGTCTATATCTTATGCGAAAATGAAAAAACAGCAAACGCGGCTTTCCAGGATCAGGAACATAGGGATAGCCGCTCACATCGACGCCGGAAAGACGACGGTCACGGAGCGAATTCTTTATTACACTGGCCGGACACACAAGATAGGAGAGGTCCATGAGGGCACGGCCGTCATGGATTACCTGCCCCAGGAACAGGAGCGGGGTATCACCATAACCTCGGCGGTGACCACCCTCTACTGGGAGGACCACGAGGTCCAGCTCATCGATACGCCGGGGCATGTCGATTTCACCATCGAGGTCGAGCGGTCGCTGAGGGTACTCGACGGCATGGTGGCCATCTTTTGCGGTGTCGGAGGAGTTGAGCCTCAGACGGAAACGGTCTGGCACCAGGCAGACAAGTACCGCGTCCCCCGGATCGCTTTTATCAACAAGCTCGACCGCGTGGGGTCCGATTTCTTCCGGGTCATCGATATGATCGTCGAAAAGTTCGGGGCGGACCCGATCCCTTTGCAGATCCCGTTGGGAAGAGAGGATGGCTTCTACGGTGTTGTCGATCTCATCACCATGCAGGCGATAGCCTGGGAGGATGAAGATCTGGGGGCGACATACCGGGTGATATCCATCCCCGGGGAATACAAGGAGAAGGCTGCCTCGTACCGCGAGAAGCTTTTTGACAAGCTCTCCCTTTTCGACGATGAATTGATGGAGCTCTACCTGGAGGGCAATGAAATAGAGCCGTCCCGCATCTACGCAGCCCTTCGGAAGGGCACCATCTCTCTCAAGTGCGTTCCCGTTCTCTGTGGCGCCGCCTTGAGGAACAAGGGTATTCAACCCCTTCTGGATGCGGTGATCCGCTATCTTCCGTCCCCTCTCGATGTTCCACCCGTGACCGGGGAGAATCCCGAGACGCGGGAGCTCGAGGAGCGGCGGGCGAGCGACGACGAGGACCTTGCGGCCCTGGCCTTCAAGATCGTTATGGAAGAGGGAAGGAAGCTTACCTATATCCGCATCTATTCGGGGTCGATAAAGGTGGGCGGCGATGTCTACAACGTCAACCTGGGCAAGAAAGAGAAGATATCGCGCATCTACAAGATGCATGCCAACCACAAGGACCGGGTCGAGGAGGCAAGAACGGGGGCCATCGTCGGCATCGTCGGCCTCAAGGAGACCTCTACGGGGCAGACGCTTACCGGTACGAAAAGCCTCCTTCTCGAACCCATAGAGATCTATCAGCCTGTCATTTCCGTGGCTGTCGAGGCGGCGAGGAACGTGGACCAGGATAAGCTCCTCCTCGCCCTCCAGAGGATAGCGCAGGAGGACCCCACTTTCGTGGTCAGGACCGATGAGGACGCCTACCAGACGGTCGTGTCGGGGATGGGCGAACTGCACCTTGACGTCGTCATGCACCGCGTGAGGGAGGAGTTCGGTATCGACCTGCAGGTGGGCAAGCCGCAGGTTGTTTACAAGGAGAGCATCGAAGGTTCTCTCACCCGGGAGCACAGTTTTGAAAAGGTCATCAACAACGTTTCGTGCAAGGGTTGGGTGTCCATTTCGGTGTCGCCAAATGTCAGGGGGGAAGGCAACCTGATCATCTCCCGTATAGGAGAGGACAACCCCGTGTATCCTCTTGTGGGTGCCGTGGAAGAGGGTATCTCGGAGGCATCCAACATAGGCGTTCTCAAGGGGTACCCCCTCACGGATGTTCGTGTCGAGATCAATGACGCGACCTTCAATAATCCCGAGTTTGCCCGTCTTACGTTGAAAATGGCGGCCTACGACGCCCTTCGCGATGCCTGCCAGCAGGCGGGACCCGTATTGCTCGTGCCCGTGATGTCCCTCACGGTGACGGTGCCCAACGAATTTCTCGGAGAGATCATTGCGGACCTCAACTCCCGCAAGTGCCATATAGCCAATATCGCGACCAAGGACAAGTATACCGTCGTCGATGCCAACGCCCCCCTTACGAACATGTTCGGTTACTCCACCGACATCAGGTCTCTATCCCAGGGACGGGCTTCCTTTACGATGTACTTTTCCCATTACGACAGGATCGAAAATGGATAACTTGAGCGAAGTGCTCCGGCACCTCCGCGATGCCGGCGGATTCATATCGGGCGACCACATAGCCGGGAGGCTCGGCGTGTCGCGGACGGCGGTCTGGAAGTACATGAACCAGCTCGAGCGGCACGGATACGATATCGACAAATCAAAGGGGAAGGGCTACCGCCTCGTCGGTACTCCCGACAGGCTTTACAGCTGGGAGATAGACCGGTACAGGACAAGCGGCAGTATCGGCTCGAAGATCATCCACAAGGAGAGGCTCGATTCGACGAACATCTTCGCCTTCAAACAGGCCCTGGCCGGCGAGGCCGAAGGGGTGTGCGTGGTGGCCGAGTCGCAGGAACGGGGCAAGGGCAGACTCGGGAGGAAATGGTCTTCCCCCGCGGGAAAGAACATCTACCTTTCGGTAATACTCCGCCCTTCCATCCATCCCTCGATAGTCTACCCCATAACGTTCCTTTCCTCCCTCGCCGTATCAGACACCATCGAGGGGCTCGCGGGCGTCACGGCAACCCTCAAGTGGCCCAATGACGTGCTCGTGCGCGGAAAGAAGATATCGGGGACGCTCATCGAACTCTCCACCGAGGCGGACATGGTGCGGTTCGTCGTCATCGGGATCGGTCTCAACGTCAACATGGGTTCCGAGGACATGGACAGGGACATCAGGGGGACGGCGACCTCTTTGCTCATGGAGACAAAAAAAACATATGAAAGGCCGAGGGTGTGTGGTATCCTTTTGTCCAATCTTGAAAGATATTACGATCTTTTCAAGAAAGAGGGCGCCCGGGCCATCTGCGATATCTGGGAAGAAAGGGCCCGGATCCGCGGGAAGCACCTTGAGATAAACCAGATGGGAGAGGTCTTCGCCGGGACGGCGAAAGGCATCGACCGCGATGGTGCGATCCTTTTGGACATAGGGGGCACCACGAAGAAAATCCTTGCAGGAGATGTGAACTTCTAATGTTACTTGTCATCGATATCGGGAACACCAACATCGTTTTTGGCGTCTATCATGACGGAAAGCTGCTCAATCACTGGAGACTGTCCACGGCGCTGGGCAAGACCGTCGACGAATACGCCATCCTCCTGAACAGTCTTCTCTACATCGAAAAGATACGCCTGAGCGAGATACACAGCGCCATAGTGTCCTGTGTCGTGCCGCCGCTTCTGATCCCCTTTGAGATCGTGTGCAGGAAGTACATCGGCATCATGCCCATCGTCGTCGAGCCCGGTATCAAAACGGGCATGCCGGTGTTGTACGAGAACGCGGTGGAACTCGGCGCCGACAGGATCGTAAACGCCGTGGCGGGTTATGACAAGTACAAGAAGGCGCTCATCATCGTCGATTTCGGTACCGCCACCACCTTCGATTACATCACCCCGAAGGGAGAGTACGCGGGAGGCTCCATCGCCCCGGGTATCCTCATCTCCCTCGACGCTCTCTTCGAACGGGCATCCAAGCTCCCGCGTGTCGAACTCGTCCAGCCGAAGACGCTCATCAGCAAGAACACCGTGCAGGCCATGCAGGCCGGTATCACCTACGGCTACGTGAGCCTCGTCGACGGGATAGTCAAGAGGATGAAGGAAGAGGTAAGGACCGATCCCCTCGTTATCGCGACAGGCGGTCTCTCAAGCCTCATCTACAAGGGTTCCGAGACGATCGACGTCGTCGACGAGTTCCTCACCCTGGAAGGCCTGAAGATCCTCTACGAAAAGAACAAGGATCATCACAAGTTCAAATAACCGAAAGACCGTTTTAAGTTTTAGGTTTTAAGTTTTAAGTAAAAGAAAAGGCCCCACGGGGGCCTTTGTGCTTTTGGCTCACTATCTCCTCTTGCCGGAGACAATGTCTCCGGCAACGCTTTTGACCCAAAACGTAAAACCTAAAACTTGAAACGGTTTTTATACCATTCTCCCCACATCCAGCACGGTTGCGTAGATCATTATGGCGAGCATGAGGGCCCAGCCGGCTATGGAGAGGGGGTAGTGGAGCTTCACGACCTTCCGGCTCAGCTTCTCCATGGCGTACATGATGATCTTTCCGCCGTCGAGGACGGGTATGGGAAGGAGGTTGAGGACGGCAAGGTTGATACTCATGAGCGCCGTGAAGGAGAGGAATCTGTGGCCGTCCGCCCCTATGAAGCGGCCTCCTTGGGAGACGATCCCGGCTATGCCCGAAAGCTCTCCGTGGTGGGTGAAAAGGAGCGGGATGACAGACACGATCTTCATGAAGGCGGTGAACGTTTGCTCGCAGGGTTGAAAAATAAGGCTGTCGAGGCCCGGTCCGAAGCGCAGCGCGTCGGACAGCGCAAAACAGAAAAAGGGCAGTGCCACGCTGGCCGCGGGACCGCCGGCGGCCAGGACCACCCGTCGAAGGACGGGCAGATCGAAGAACGCCTTTTCATCGTCGATGTCGGGCATGACATATCCCCCCAGGGGTATCAGGGACAACCGGTACTCCGTATCCCCTTTTCGCAGTGCGTACAGTCTCGGGCCGAAACCGATGGAGAAGGTCCTGATGGGTATTCCCGCCAGCTTTGCGGCGATGAAATGGCCTGTTTCATGGATAAGAACGATGAATCCGACAGCAAGTATGGCAAGTACATAGTTCATGGTCTGCGCTCCTGTGGCCTCGAGACCGGTTTCCCGGGAAGACCCTTCGACATTTCCCGGTATTCTATATCATTTTCCCGCCCCTGGCAAAAATATAAGAGGGAACCTCACCTTCTCGCAGCTCCTTTTGTTACTCGGAAGAAAAAATAGAATGCATGATGGAAGAAGAATATAATGAGAGGGTAGTGGGGAGACCGTTGGAATGAGAAGTTGGATGCACAGGATCGGACTACTCGCGGCTGTTCTTGCGTTGGCCGGTTGCGCCGGCTCCGTGGGGACGGGGCCGGGATATCCCGGGCTTGTGCCCGTGCCGATGCCCCCCGGCCCTTATGCGGTGACACAGGGAAAAAGGCTTGTCGTGGCCGTGGGCCCCACCGATGTCCCCGGGTATATCACCCGAGCCGCCGCGATCATGTCTACCACGGTCAACGCGGCAAACATTTCAACTGCGGACCGGAAGGCGAGCGTGCTGGAACGGGAGATCCCGAGTGTGGTCGCCGAGAATGTGAGGCGCCTTCTTGCGCCCTACGGGATCGAAGCGGTTCCCGACCCGCGAGGGAAGAACGCCGATTACCGGATAGCGGTGGACCTCCGGGTGTTCGAGGTTTCGAGGCCCGACGTCCTCAAAACACGGGCGAGATGGGTCCTCTACGGCCCGGGCGGTATGTCTCCTATTATGGAGAGGGATGTTGCTTTTTCGACGCCCCTCAGGGAGCCTGGAGATGCCGGCACAGGAGATGCGATGAGCCGCGCTCTCGCCGATCTCACGAGGGGGATCGTGAAGGACTTTGGAGGCGTCCTCAGGATACGGTGAGGGACCGACGCCCCCGGGGTTGATATTATTTCTCGGCCTTTTCCGTGGACTTCGCTTTCTTTCCCTTGGGTCGCGTCTTGCCGGAAGACCCGCGCCAGATCTTTCCTCTCTTGGTTCTTTTGTCACCTTTGCCCATAGATCCTGACCCCTTTCTCAACAGGTTATGTATTTGTTTCGAACGCAAACTTAGCGGAGAATCGGTGAAAAGTCAACTCTTTTTCGGCACCGCCGCGCTCAGAGCCGGCACCTTCGACGAACGAAACAATATGCCGTCCGTGGTAGAATGACGTTCACGATGGTCCGGTTCATCTGCTCCAGTTACGTGCACGGGCAATGCAAAGACGAAGAGCCGCAGGCATGTGAACACCACGTACCCTCGGTGGTCTGCAATGACCCCTTTGTCGTCTGTGATGACGGATCTCCCACGCGGCACATCCCGGTCCTTGCCGATACCGACAATTTCGAGTAATGAACGCGCAGCCCTGCCGATAAAAAGGGTCTCCCCGGCGGTGCTTTCTGTGATATAGTGGGCTGTGGTCAGGTCGATAACACCTTATGGACGCTAACACGAGTCTCAAGAGAAACGCCCTTCTTGCCGCGGTACTGGGCTCCTTCCTCGGGCCTTTCACCGCTTCCTCCGTCACCGTGGCCCTGCCGCGCATAGGGATGCACTTTGCAATGGACGCCATCTCATTGAGCTGGGTGGCGACGGCATACCTTCTTTCGGCCGCGGCCTTTCTGGTCCCGGTGGGAAGGGCTTCCGACATATACGGCAGGAAGAAGGTCTTCCTCTGGGGAATGGTCTTTATAAACCTCTCTTCCCTTCTCGCCGGCTTTTCCACCTCGGGCACGGAACTCGTCCTGTGGAGGGTCGTTCAGGGCATCGGCAGTTCCATGATATTCGGGACCGGTGTGACCATTGTCGCCTCCGTTTACCCCGCAAGTGAACGGGGCAAGGCCCTCGGCATTGTTCTGACGGCGGTTTACGTGGGTGTTTCGTCGGGACCTTTCATCGGGGGTGTCCTCACGGACCTCCTCGGGTGGAGAAGTCTCTTCTTCACAAACGTTGCCATAGGTGTGGTCGTCGTTGTGATCATCCTCTGGAAGATCAAGGAAGAGTGGGTTGAGGCAAGGGGTGAAAGTTTCGACATCACGGGCTCCATCCTTTACGTCGTGGCGTTCACGGCTGCCATGTTCGGCCTTACCGCTCTTCCTTCGCTGAAGGGGATCTTTTTCTTTTCGGGGGGTCTCGCGGGGCTTTTTCTCTTCGGTGTCTGGGAACTCAAGGTCGAGCACCCTGTTCTCGAAATGCGCCTTTTCATGAACAACAGGGTCTTTCTCTTCTCCAACCTTGCAGCCCTCATCAATTACAGCGCCACCTTTGCCGTAACTTTTCTCATGAGTCTCTATCTGCAGTACATCAAGAGGCTCAGCCCCCAGGCGGCGGGCCTCATACTTGTCTCGCAGCCGCTCATGCAGGCCCTCCTGTCAACCTTCACGGGGAGGTTGTCGGATCGCGTGGAGCCCCGCGTCGTTTCCTCCGCGGGAATGGTCTCCCTCATGATCGCCCTCCTTCTTTTCGGTTTTCTCCATGAAGCGACCAGCACCTGGCTTATCGTCCTCAACCTTCTCTTCATGGGGTTTGGTTTCGCCCTTTTTGTCTCCCCCAACACGAACGCCATCATGAGCTCCGTAGACAAGAAGTTCTATGGCGTCGCCTCGGGCACCATGGCGACGATGCGTGTCATCGGGCAGACTCTCAGTATGGGCATCGTTATGTTCGTTTTCATGCTCTTCATGGGGAGGAACCAGATAACGCAGCAATACTACGGAGAATTCCTGCAAAGCACGAAGGCGACCTTCCTCATCTTCGGCTCGTTGTCCTTCCTCGGCATCTTCGCCTCACTGGCAAGGGGGAGGATACATAAGAAAGACGGTTGAAACCGCTTGAACAGCTTGAACCGCTTGAACGTTGAAAAACCAATAAACCAAAGGCCTTCTCGTCTGGTTCTTTTAACGCTCAAGCGGTTCAAGCCCTTCTTTCGCGTTCAAGCGGCTCAAGCTGTTCAAGCGGTTGCCACCGTTCTTACTTGGTCAGCAGCACCGGGCATCCGGCGTGTCTGAGGACGTTTCTGGATACGGAGCCTATAATGTACTTTGCGAGGCCCGTTCTTCCCAGGGAGGCGATGACGATGAGATCGACGCCTTTCCTCTTCTCCTCCTTGAGGATCTCCTCATAGGCGACACCACTCCCGACCTCCATGAAGACCTGCACGTCCGTGGCGTTCGGAAACTTGGCCAGCTGTGCCTTCATGTTCTCCATGGCGGTTCTCACCTGCTGCTTCGCGACGCCCTCTATCGCTTCCGCGGGAATGGCATAATCGACGACGACGCCCGTGAGGTCCAGGGGGATGACATGGAAAAGATATACCTGGGAATTGTACTGCCGGGCAATGTCAATGCCCTGCTGGAGGGCTTTGTCCGAATACTCCGAAAAATCCGTCGGCACCAGGATCTTTGTTGGTTTCAACATAGCTCTCTCCTTTCGGGCTCCCGCCAGCGGGGTGATGAGCGTCTCACCCGGGGCCACCCGGATCAGCTCTTCGTCAAGAGTAGGGGACGGGCGGTGCCCGTCAGGACGTTGCGGGCAACCGAACCCGTGAAGTACTCGGCAAGGCCTTCGTGGTAGAGGGATGAGATGACGATGAGATCGGTGTCCCTGTCCTTTTGGAACTCGAGTATTTCCATGACGGGCTGGCCCTTCAGGACCCCGGGAAAGACCTTCACCTTTTTCCCCGACCCTATCTGTTCCAGGTAATGGAGCATTCTGTTTTCCGCCGACATCACGAGCCCGGCCTCAGGGTCCCTGATGCCTTCGGGCGAGGCCTCCCCGCCCGCAGACTTCTACTCGTACAGCGAGTGTATCCTCGATCCCACCACTTGAAGGACGTACATCTCGGCCGCATACTCCTCCACCATGTCGACGGCCTGCCTGAGGCCGGCGGCAGAGCATCCCGAAACCCGGTGGGTACCGGGATCTTCGTAGGTCTCAGCGTGGCGTCTGACCTCAATGTCTTGGGATCTTTCCACTCACGACCTTCCCGGCGCAGGGCATTCGCTTTCTTAAGGTAAGTATATCACAGGGAAGAGAGGCGGAAGGCAGGGGATAAGGACGGTTCAAAAGTTCAAGAGTTCAAGAGCTCAAGGCGCAGAATGCAGGGACCTTCTTCCCGTGAAAGACCTTTTGACGTTCTGCCTTTCTTAGCACTTGCACGAGAGGACCTGGGCGTCCCTGCTGGTGTCGCGGAAGACGGTGATGCCCTTCAGGCCCATGGCATGGGCATTGAGAAAGATGGAGCGCACCTCCTCGGGTGTGGCGTGCGCGGAAAGGTTGATGGTCTTGGAGACGGCGTTGTCCACATGGTCCTGGAAGGCCTTCTGTATCGCCAGGTGCCAGTCGGGGTTCACATCGTGGGCTTTTCTGAAGAGTTCTCTCAGACGGGCGGGGTCCATGGTGTCTTTCATCTTCAGGTACAGGGAGTCCACCACGTGGACGCAGAGGCCGCCGAAGATGATCCGCGAGTACTCTGTGTCATAGATGGGTTCGATGCCGCTCGAGGTGCCGGCGATGATGCTCAGCGTTCCTGTCGGCGCGATCGTCGTCGTCGTGGCGTTGCGCTGGGGAAGGCCTTTTCCTTCCCATATGCTTCCCCTGTAGCTGGGAAAGACACCACGTTGCCCGGCCAGTTCCCGGGAGGCCTTCTTCGACTCCTCTTTTATGAAACCCATGATGTCGCCGGCCATCTTAAGGGCATCTTCGGAGTCATAGGGAATGCCGAGGGCGATGAGCATATGGGCGAATCCCATGACGCCGAGACCGATCTTTCTGTTCGCCTTCGAAATGCTTTCGATCATTGCCACGGGATACTTGCTCCCGTCTATGACATCATCGAGGAAGCGCACCGCCAGGTGGACGAGCCTGGCCAGTCTTTCCCGGTCTATGTCCCCGGCGCTCACGAGCTTCGCGAGATTGATGGAGCCGAGGCAGCAGGATTCGTAGGCCAAAAGGGGCTGCTCTCCGCAGGGGTTCGTGGCTTCTATGGCGCCCATGTGCGGGGTGGGGTTTGCCCTGTTGATGGTGTCGAGGAAGACGAGCCCCGGTTCGCCCGACTCCCAGGCGGAGCGGGCGATGAGGTCAAGGAGGGCGAGTGCCCGGACCTTTCGCACCTGACGGCCGTTGCGGGGATTGACGAGAGCAAATGCCCCGTCCTCCCGGCAGGCTGCGATGAAGGCATCCGTTACGGCGACGGAGAGGTTGAAGTTGGTAAGTTCCTTCGGGTCGTTCTTGATAGTTACGAACTTCTCGATATCGGGATGGTCCACGCGGAGGATCCCCATGTTGGCGCCACGCCGCGTACCACCCTGTTTGATGACCTCCGTGGCCATGTTGAAGACCCTGATGAAGGAGACGGGGCCGCTGGCCGCTCCCATCGTCGACCTCACGACGTCGCCCGCGGGCCTGAGCTTCGAAAAGGAAAAACCCGTTCCTCCCCCGCTCTGGTGGATCCTGGCGGTCTCCTTGATGGTCTCGAAGATGGAGTCCAGGGAGTCTTCGACGGGCAGGACGAAACAGGCTGCCAGTTGGCCGAGTTCCCGTCCCGCGTTCATGAGAGTGGGCGAGTTGGGCAGGAACTCCAGGTCGCTCATCGCCTGGAAGTAGGCGTCTGCGATCCTTTGACGCGACTGTCTGTCGAGGCTCCTGTCAGCGGAAGCGACATGGTCGGCCACGCGGCGGAACATGCCTTCCGGACTTTCCAGGAGATTGCCTGCATCGTCCCGGATGAGATACCGTTTCCTGAGCACCGCAAGGGCAGTTTCGTCGATCATCTTCCTGACATAGTACGCAGTCGCGGTGCAAAGTGTCAAGGAGGGTGGTGTTCTCTGATAGGACGTATAGGAGAATAGGACCTATAAGACCTATAAGACTTATAGGACAACAGGACTTATAGGTCCTATGTTTTTCTAACCTGGAACCGGGAACCTGGAACCGTCTTTATATCTCCTTCAGCTTCACGTTCGCCGGGGAGTTTTCCATGCTTTCGAGAAGGGCCCGGAGGGAGAGGGCGAGCTTGTCGTCTTCCTGGACGGGTTCCTCGATGTCGTTTTTTTCATAGACGTCCAGGGCCTGTTTTATGGTTATGTTGGCGATCGCCCGTGCCGGCTGAAAGCGGGATTCCTTCCGCGCCCCCCTCGTTATCTCCGAAACGAGGTCCACTTCGACGAGATCCGCGAGGATCTTGCTCACGAAACCTTCCGGGATCCTGAGCGTCCTGCTGATCTGCGCGGTGGTGAGGGGTTTCTCTCCCGTTTCGAATCGTTTCACGAGAAGATGAAAGATCCTGAGCATGAGGAGGCGACGCCTAGCGTCACCGACGCGGGAATAATCGGGATGAAACCCGTAGGTCTCCTGGTTCTCGGCAGCGTTGGCTATCTCCGCCCCGAGGAGGACGATGATCCAGCTGATCTGCAGCCATGCGAGAAAGAGAGGGATGGCGGCGAAACTGCCATAAATGGCGCTTTGCTTCGATACGCCTATCTGGAACCTGATATAGACCCACTGTGCTATCTGTATGAGAGTGCCGGAAACGAACGCGGCTGTAATGGCCGACCTCACGGGTACCCTCGTGTTGGGCATGACGAGGTAAAGGATGAGGAGCAGGATCCAGATGGAGAAATAGGGCAGGAGCTTGAGCAGGAAGAGGGTGATGGGACCGATAAAGCTTATGTCGCTCATGAAACCCTTTACCTCGCCTGCGACGAGAACGTTCACGCTGCTCCAGAGGGCGAACAGGATGGGGCCCAGGACCATCAGGGACAGGTAATCGGTGAACTTGCGTATGATCGTGCGCGACTGCCTGGCCTCCCAGATGGTGTTGAAACTGTCCTCGATCTTGCCGAGTATGGATATGACGGTCCAGAAAAGGATGACGATGCCCACACCGACAATGATTTCTCCCTTTGCATAGTAGAGGAGAGAACGGGAGAACTGGATTATCCTCGCGGTTACTTCGGCCTGCCAGTTCGCGTCCCTGCCAAGCTGGACGATCTGCCGGACGATCAGCTTCTCCAGTCCGAACCCCTTGGCGATCGCGAAGATCACAGCAAAGAGGGGCACGATGTTGAGCAGCGAATAGTAGGTGAGGACCGAGGCATTGCGCTGGCAATGGTCGGTCTGGAACTTGTGGATGGCCATGACGACAATGCGGGCCGCTCGGACCACGGTCGCCTTCAGAAAGGGAAGGTTTTCCAGCCTCATATCCCATATGCCGGCCTGGAAGAAACGAATGGCCTTTGCTATCATTCTCACCTCTCCCCTAGAATGTTTCACATCATCGGATAACAGTCAAGCAGAAGGGATCCCCGGAGATGAAGGGAAGAAAAAGAGACGGCCGGTCATCGGGATCCGGTCACGGGGTGCCGTTGTGCAGTATTTCCAGCAGCTCAAGTTCGAACACGAGCTCTTTCCCCGCCAGGGGATGGTTGAGGTCAAGGGTGACGTCCGAATCGGTCACGTCGAGCACCAGGGCCTGGGCAGATGTTCCGCTCGACGACTGGACCTCGAGTTTCATTCCCTGCCGCAGATTGATCGTGGACGGGATCCGGGACCGGGCCACCACGGCGCAGAGCTCTTCCTTGTGGGGGCCATACCCCTCTTCCGGGGGAAGAGTGATGGTCTTTGTATCTCCCGCGCACATGCCTACAACGCTTTTCTCGAATCCCGGTATGACCGAACCTTCACCTATGACAAAGACGAAAGGTTCCCTGTCGAGAGAGGAGTCGAAAACCGTGCCGTCCCTCAAAGAGCCCTTATAGTGGACCTTTACCCTGTCATTGGTCTTAGCCCGCATAGTCGAAGCCTCCATCCCCCATGGTTCTCATCGTGATCAGTTTAGTTCTTGTAACCCGATTCGGCCCGGCAAGTCAATGCAATAACAGACGGCTTAACAGACGGCTTGAACCGCTTGAGCGGCTTGAGAGTTCAAGGCGGAAGAAACGCTGTGAGCCCAGAGTCGGATTCTATCCTCGTGTCCGGGGGAATGTGTCTCCCTTCAAGCGGTTCAAGCCCGGTTCTTTAGACGATTTTTGTCAGTTCCACCGCGAAAATGAGGTCCTGGCCTGCCAGGGGATGGTTGAGGTCGAGGGTGACCTCCGTGTCGGTGATCTCCCTTACCATGGCCCTGGCTAGAGCGCCCTCGGGAGACCGGACCTGGAGGATCATTCCGATGCTAAGTTCCATTTCGGGAGGTACCTGAGAGCGGGGTACCGCGGCGACGAGCTCCGCGTTGTAAACTCCGTAAGCTTCTTCGGCAGAGATGGATATCTCTTTCGACTCCCCTTCGTTCATGCCGACGATGCCGTTCTCGAATCCCGATATCACCATGTTCTGGCCGATAGTGAATTCGAGGGGTTCCCGGTCCCGGGACGAATCAAAGACAGTCCCGTCTGATAGTGTCCCCGTGTAGTGAACCCTGACAGTATCGCCTGTTTTCGCTGATGCCATTGCAGCCTCCGTTATGTGTGTCGTATTTTCCTCCGCCGCCCTGTACCGCGTTCCCGCGATGCGCACCTAATAGCGGCGCCCTCCCCTTCCCTTCGGTCTTTCCTTCTGCGGCCGGGCATCGTCGATCCTCAACGTCCTGCCCTCGAAATCCATACCGTTCAAAGCCTGTTTTGCCTTTTCCGCATCTTCCTTTGTTGCCATTTCGACGAATCCGAAACCCTTTCCCTCGATGACCCGTACTTCCCCCACTTCCCCGTACCCCGAGAACAATTCCCGCAGCCTTTCGCCTGTCACGGAATAGTTCAGGTTGCCTACATACAACTTGCTGCCGTTCATGGCCGATACCTCCCTTCGCGTTGAACTGTATTTCATATTTCAAGCGAGATAGTGTGTGTCCCGAATGGACTATCCCGTGAAACATGGGAGGAGAAAGAGACAAATACCAGGAAGTAGAAATTGACCCGTTCCCTTCCGGGAATCCGATATATAAGGCAATCATAAAACGGTTTACCCGGCATTGACAAGGGAAAAGTATTCCTTTACCATTTTATGCAAAGGTGGTCGAGCGTGGTTCCCGGAACATCACCGCAAGACGCCGGGGAGGATGTTGAATGAGAAAAGCAGTTTCTCGCCTGTCGATCTGCATTATCACCGTCTTTTGCGTATTTCTTTTCGTCCCGTGCGGCGGATTCCTTTTTGGGCCCCCACCTGCGTTCTGTGACGGT
The DNA here is from genome assembly GCA_001603955.1 of Syntrophobacterales bacterium Delta_02. Lineage (GTDB taxonomy): Bacteria > Desulfobacterota > Syntrophorhabdia > Syntrophorhabdales > Syntrophorhabdaceae > Delta-02. The sequence continues at coordinate 47,109 of LVAA01000044.1, forward strand.
GGCGTGCAGGCCCGGCAGCTTGTGGACAAGGCCCGGATGACACTGGAGTCTTTCGCCGAAGCCAGGGAGATGGAGGCATTCCGGAATCTCATGAAGGACGCCCAGGGGATCTTCGTTTCTCCCCAGATACTCAGGGGAGCTTTCATTTTCGGTGCTTCGGGCGGCAGCGGCGTTTTTCTGGTCCGCGACAAGAATAAGGGGGACTGGGTGGGACCGGCCTTCTATACCATCGGAGAGGCAAGCTTCGGTCTCCAGATAGGCGGCGATGCGTCGGAGGTGGTCCTTCTCGCAATGACACAGCGGGGAGTGACGGCACTTCTTTCAAGCAGCGTGAAGCTTGGTGCGGACGTCGGCATTGCCGTCGGGCCCATCGGTGCGGGAGCCGATGCCGCAACGGCCAACCTGAGCGCCGATATCATCAGTTTTTCCAGATCCAAGGGCCTTTACGGGGGTGTTTCCCTTGAAGGCGCCGTCGTGGCGGTAAGGGACGGCCTGAACGGGTCCTACTACGGAAGGAACGTCACTCCCTCGGACATCCTGATCGCGAGGTCGGTAAAGAACGACCAGGCGGCGGGCTTGAGGTCGATAGTGACTGGGATCGCGGGAGGGAAGAATTAAGGAACGCCGCATCCTGTGTCGTCCCCCTGGTCCCGCGTCCTTGTTGCGGAGGTTGATAATGAGAACAGGGTCACGGATCGCGATATTCGCTCTGTCGGGTTTCATTCTCCTTGTCTCCTTTCTGGTCCATGCCGGGGTCGATCCTGCCTACCAGGATGGCCTCGAGAGGCTCCTCGGCGAGCTTGAGAAGCAGGGGTTTACGAGTGAGGAACTCAAAGGCATATTCTCAGACAGCCGCTTCGAACTGTATCCACACATAGTCAGTCGAACGGGAAAAGGCATGAACTACATGAGCCGCAGGTTCGGCCTTCTGACGAAGCGATCGATAAAGCGGGGCAGGAGCGTACTGGCGACATACCGGGACGTGTTGAGGAGCGCCGAGAAAGATTACGGTGTGGACAAGGAGATCATAGTGGCGATCCTTCGGGTGGAAACGAATTTCGGTTCCGCGACAGGCGTCTACCCGGTCCTCAACAGCCTCGCGACGATGGCCGTCATCGAGAACCGGCGCTCCGAGTGGGCGCGCGGGGAACTCGCCGAGCTTCTTGCCCTGTGCAGGGAACAGGAGAGGGACCCCTTTTCGATACGAGGTTCCTGGGCCGGCGCCTTCGGGATCTCACAGTTCATACCGTCTTCCTACGTAAAGTTTGCCGTGGATGGCAACTCCGACGGCAGGATCGACCTCTTCACGATGAGCGATGCCGTGGCCAGCGTTGCCAACTACCTGAAGAGCCACGGCTGGGAGAGAGGCAAACCGGAGGAGAACCGCCGGGCCGTTTACTCCTACAACCACTGCGACAGCTACGTGAAGGCCGTGTTCGCCTATGCGAAGGCATTGAGAAAGTAAGAAGGTTTCAGGTTTAAGGTTTCACGTTTCAAGACCCGGGTGAGGAGATCATCCCGGCGTTATTGTCGCCTGTATCTCAGTGACGGGATGAGGTCGAGGGTGCGGAGTTCGGAGGACACCCTTCAGCCCTGATCGATCCGACCTGCGCGATCGCGGCGGATCCAACGATGAAGAGCATCATCAGGATAGATGAGGGTTTCATCTACTTGTCCAGCACGTAGATCTTTTCTTTCAGCTTCGTCTCAGCCTTCTTGAACTCTTCCACGGCCGCGTTGAGCTTGAGCTGCGCCCGATCGACGTCCTTCTGCGTTGCCTCGCCGGTCTGTGCGTTGGCCTTCATCGTGTTCAACGCGGCGTCCGCGTTTGCGAGCCTGTTGTAGGAGATGATCTCGGCTTCCCTGAGAGCCCTGACCCCGGGGTCGCCCATGAACCTGTTCACCGTGGCGGCAGGCATGGGTTTCAGGAACTCCTGTTCCGGAAGCTTCAGGCGCGGCACCTTGAGGCTCTGCGTGCCGCTGTCGAAGAGACCTCTGAGTTTCGCGAGGCTTTGCTGGATCTGGGGGTCCTGCGGGTCTCTCCGGCTTGCCTCTTCCAGGTACAGTTTGGCCCGGGCGAGATCCCCATTCCTCATGGCGAACTCGCCCTTCTGTCTCAGGGTTATGGGAGTATCGGCGATCGCGTTCAGCTGACCGGCGAGCCCGCTGTCCACCGGGGCCAGTCCGGTCATCTGCGAACCCTCGGCGCTGGGACGGCGCCAGACGATGACCGGCGGGCCCATGATGATGGTGTGTCCGCCACCTCCTTCCGTCCCCGGGCAGGGCCTATCCAGGGGGAAAGGCCCGACCAACTTTCCGTTGATCCAGCACTGCGCACCCACGGGTGTTCCGTCCCCGGCCCGGGCGTCAGGGGATATTATCGCGGCAGCTGCGAGGAGCAAGAGAAGAGCAACACTCACCGCGGCGACGGTACTCCATTCACGCTGTCCGTTCTTGCCGTTGTCGGAGCGCTTTTCGGTCCTTTCAGAGAGAGGCCGACGCATCTCAGTACCTGGCGCGGGCGCGCATAACCACCTGCGTCGCTCCCTGCGCGGGGATCATGGCGACGGCGTATGTTCCCCGGGGAATACTGACGGAGACCGACTCCACACCGCTGACGTGCCTGCGAAGGATCGGTGAGCCCGACGGTTTTTCTCCGGAGCTGATCGCCTTCCATTGGTCTTCCGTGATCACCATGAGGAGCACCTTTTTGCCGGACTGAACGGCAACGTCAAAGAAGACGGTCGCCTGCTGGGGAACGAAGAGGTTCGAGGCGCCGCCGTTTTCGGAAAGGTTCACGTTCTGGTTGAGAATGACGCGATCCGAAGGTCCGACGGGGATCGAATCGAGGGGGCCGGCTGATGCGTGACCCGCTGCAAGGAGCAGGATGCAGGCAATGACGGCCGCAGCCCGGAAGGCCCGGAAAAACCGGCGCGCCGTGCGGTCAGAACGCGCGGGCGCAGACCCGGTATGTGACGGACACAGCCTGGGGATTTGAATTAAGAATTGCGACATAATAACCTCCCTGGTTTACGGTCAGTGACTGGCTTGCAGTCCCGTCGATGGGTGCACGGACCGGCGGCCGTCCCGTGATCGGTCTTCCCGCATTCATTTCCCCCTTCTGCGTGCCCGTAATGACAAGCAGGGTAACCTGCTTGCCCGGCTGCACGGCAAAGTCTATGGAGAGAAAAGCGCGGCTGGAAACATAGATGTCAGATCCGACGGCACCGTTCGCGGGGACCGTGATGGTCTTTTCCGGGTGTATAGTCGTGGCTCCGGGGTCGATCGGGATCGAATCGAGCGTGCCGGCGGATACCGATGTCACCGGCATCATGGCCAGCACCGCAATACCTGAGATGAACAGCGCTTTTGCACACGTCCTTAACAGTCTTCTCAAAGTTGGCCTCTCAAGATGGAAGTCCGGCCCTTGTGAAAGGGCACCCCTGATTTAAAGACAGATTAGAAAAAGGAGGTTTTTCTGTCAAGCCAATTCCATTGAGAGGGGATATCCCGATCTTCGGGGATCGCTGTCTCAGGAATGGGATGGAAGTCCCGGCAGGCTACCTGTCCAGTATCTCGCGGATCTTCTGAAGGAACCTGTCGAGCATGAGCGGTTTGGGGATGAAGTCGAACTCCCTGTCCTTGATCCCTTTGTCGAGAACGACATCCCTCGTGTATCCGCTGATGAAGAGCACCTTGATATGGGGGTCCATCGCGCGTATCTTCTCAAAGGTTTCCCTTCCGTTCTTTCTGGGCATGACCGAGTCGAGGATGACGAGGTCTATGTCCCGCTGCACTTCGAACTTCTCTATCGCATCCTGGCCGTCGACCGCCTCCACGCTCGTGTAACCATACTCCTCGAGAACTTCCTTCATGATATGCCGCACTTCTTCATCATCCTCCGCGATGAGGATGGTCTCATTCCCTCCTGCCACGGGCAATGCCCTGTCTGTTCCGGTGCAGGCCGTCGTCATCGCCGCCGGGAGATAGACGTGGAAGACCGTACCGTGGCCCGGTTCACTGTACACCGTGATATAGCCGTTGTGCTGCTTGACGATGCCGTAGACCGTCGCGAGGCCAAGACCCGTGCCCTTGCCCGTCTCCTTCGTGGTGAAGAAGGGATCGAAGATCTTCTCACGTGTCGCGTCATCCATGCCCTCTCCCGTATCGGCAACGGTCATAAGCACGTACCGGCCCGGCTCCCCGAACCCGTGGGCTTCTATGAACCAGCTGTCCATGTCGGCGATGTCCGTTTCCACGGTGAGCGTCCCGCCGTCGGGCATGGCGTCCCTGGCATTGGTGACAAGGTTGAAGAGGATCTGGTCGATCTGCGATTTGTCGGCCATGACCACCGTGTCCTCGCCGGTCAGCGATGTGCTGAGGTCGATATCCTCGGTGAGAAGCCGTTTAAGCAATGGTTTGGTCGCCCTTATCGCGTCATTGATGTCCACCGGGAGAAGCGTGACGGGTTGCTGTCTGCTGAAGGTCAGCAGGTTCTGCGTGAGGTCGGCACCCTTCCTGGAGGCCGAGAGGACCTGGTCCACGTATGAACGCAAGGGGTTGTCCCTGTCCATCTTCGTTTGTATGAGGGATGCATATCCTATGAGGGTGGTGAGGATATTGTTGAAATCGTGGGCGATGCCTCCCGCAAGGGTCCCGATGGATTCCATCTTCTGGACCTGGCGCAACTGCGATTCGAGCCTTCTCAATTCGGTGATGTCTTCGCAGGTCATGAGATAATCGCCGGAGACAAGCATCGAAGGTGTGAACTCGATGACCTTCTTCACCCCGTTCCTGCACGTAACGGTGAACACACGTGGCTTCCGTTCGGCCGGCCTGGCGTCGTGGAAGTCCTCCAGCCAGGTCGAGATGACCATACGCCTGTATTCGGCATCGGGATAGGCCCTGTTGAACCAGGCCCTGCCGTCCGGGACGTCCGACAGGTCATATCCGAAAAGCTCGGTGAACTTCGCGTTGACGTACGTGAAACGGCCATCCCTGTCGATGAGGACCATTCCGAAGGGGGCGTTGTCCGAGAGCGTTCTCAGTTTCTCCCTTTCCCTGATGATCTCTTCCTCGGCCCGCTTCTGGGCGGTGATGTCCTGTATGATGGAGGCGAAATAGGCTACTGAACCGTCAGGGTTTCGAACGGCCTGGGTGGAGACGAACGCATCGGCAAGGGAGCTGTCCTTTCTCACATATCGTTTTTCAAGGCTGGCGATATTCCTGACGCCTCTCGCCACGTCCTCGAAGAGCGGCCTCTCTCTTGCGAGGTCCTCGGGCGGCGTGATCCGCATCCAGGTTGTCCGTTCCAGTTCCTGCCGGGAATACCCGAGCATTTCGCAGAGCTTGTCGTTGAAGTGGATCCACCGGCTGTCGGCGCCGGTTATCGAAAAACCCACGATGGGAAGGTTGAAGAAGGTGCGAAACCGCTCTTCACTCGCCAGCAACGCATTCTCGGCGTGCTTGCGCTCGGAGATATCCAGCAGGGTTCCGATGATCGCCGGTTTTCCTTCATACACGGTGTAGGAGCTGTAGACCTCAACGTACCTGATATCTCCGTTCCTGGTGATTATCCTGAATTCATAATGGTGTGATGGCAATTCACCCGATATTCTCCTGCCGATACTGGTGCTCACCAGGGGAAGGTCTTCGGAGAATATGACGTCACGTATACTCAATTTGTCGGTTGCCTCCTCGACGGTGTACCCGAATATCTCGGCGCACCGCGAGTTGACGTAGCGCACGGTTCCGTCCTGTTGCAGAACGTAAATGCCGACAATGGATTCCTCGGCCAGCTCCCGGAACTTGCGCTCCGACTCCCTGAGAGCCTCCTCGGTGCGCTTGCGCTCGGTTATGTCCCGGAACGTCCAGATCCTGCCATAGTGGTACCCGTCCTCGCCGAGGACCGGTGCCGAGTACCTGTCCAGCACCATTCCGTTCTTGAACTCTATCTCGTCACGGCTTGTCTCGTGAGGATGGTCGTAAAGGTAATTCACTTTTCCGAGGAACTGCTCCGGGTGCCTGACGAGACCGGCCACGTAGTGGAGCAGGGCTTCGTCATTCTCGTCATCCAGGATGTGCTGAGGGACATCCCACATTTCCATGATGCGCTGGTTGATGACGAGCCTTCTCTGGTTCTCGCCGATCACCAGGATGCCATCGATGGATGTGTTCATCTGCGCTTCCAGGAGGGCCGTTTTCCACCGCAGCGACTCGACCGCCCCTTCGCGTTCGGCATCGCCGCGGGCGCCGGAGCGCAACCCTCCGTCACCAGGTGCGGTATCCCGAAGCGCGATGCCCTCCTGAACGGACACTTCCGTTCCACCGCGCTCCCTTACCGAACTTTCCAGCTCCCTGATCTTCCTTTTCAGAGAGCCTATTTCTTTGATCAGGCCCCGGGTTGTTGTGGACGAGTCTTGCATCTGCCTCTCTTCGGTAGATTGCTGACGATCTGACACACAGACATTAACGATGTTATCACAGACAGCGTCATTGTCAATTCCGAAATCCCTGAAAAGGGCAGTCGGGGAGAGAGGAGGTGTCCGGCGCGCAGTACGATACACCCCTCATTGTGATCATCGGACAATGTCTGCGGGACATGCGAAGGGGGCACGGAAGCAGAGCCGGAAGGGCGTGACGATCCGGTTCTCCATCCCCGGTATGCCCGGGAAGCCGCCGCGTGCGGTCATGCGATGGGTATCTCCGATAGTGCGGGTGTCACCGCAAAGAGGACGGTGCACCGGCCCGGCGCCGGTTTTGCCTCTCGTAATAATAACGGTAGGCGCATTCGGGTATGTACTCTTTGTGGACAATGCCGTCTATCACAAAGCAAGCGATGTAGTTCTGCCCGTAGAGAACACCGTCCTCCGCGGTCAGGTAAACGGGATCCGGTCGTGCCTTGACATCATACGCGCAGTCTATCGAAGCACAGGACGCGGCAGACATGAGGACTGCCAGCGCCAGCCACATACTCAATGATCTGGTAGACATGGTTCCACCTCCGGACATATCCCTATTCTATCAAAGATCCTGGGAGGGGGTAACAGGGGGGCTCCCCGGAACAAGCCGTGACGGGGCGGCACGGGGATGAGGCAAAGGAAGACTGCCCGAGCAGCGGCTTGACCGGCAACTTCGTGCCCTTCGCGCCGGGCAAAGGTTCCGATCTTCCCGGACAGCCTGAAGGTATCCTGTCATTCCGGCGAAGGCCGGTGTGTTCAGTCGCGGAAGCGACATCCAGGGGAAGACCTGTTGCGGCAGATAGCTCACCATTAAGGACTGGAGTTCTGAAACCTTCTTCTAGCTCGTTCTGTCCGGATGGACCGCGGTGTGATATAATCACCTGATGAAACGGCGGAAGCCGGTCCGATAGCTCTTTTCAGGGCCGGTTCCGGCGCCATGATCGTGCAAACCGAGTGGAAGGAGGCACAATGCGTGGCAGAGGTTCCCGTCCTTCACAGTGGAAATCCTTCCTGATATAGGTGTAGCCGAGGAAATGAAGGCAAAGTACGGCAACAGGATGGAAGTGAAGATATACACGTGGCCAGTGAGGATCACTTCGGGTGGCAGGGGGGCGCTCGAAGAGAATGAGATCTCTCGGGAACGTCGCGTCCTTGCCCTGCAGGCTCTTGAAATGTCGGGATCCGCATGGCATCGATCATGAGTTGAAAAGGAAGATCACTTCGGAAGCGGGTAAAGGGTATTTCAAGAGCTCGGGAGTGCCGGGGGAAGGCCAGGAAATGGACGATGCCATCGTCGTTGAAGCTCTGAACAAACGTTTCGCGGAGGTCGAAGCCGTCTCCGATCTGTCCTTTGTCGTGCATCGGGGCGAGCTGTTCGGATTCCTCGGTCCCAACGGTGCCGGCAAGACCACGACCATCAACATGCTCACGGGTTTGGCCCGTCCCGATTCGGGATCGATCCGAATTGGCGGCATCGATTGCACGGGTAGACCGAGGGCGGCTCAGCATCTCCTCGGCGTGGTTCCCGACGAGAGCAATCTTTATCCGGAACTCACCGGGTTCGAGAATCTCTGTTTCTGCGCTGCCCTGTATGGACTGGGCAAGGCCGAACGCAGGTCCCGCGCGACGGAGCTCCTTGACAGGTTCGGTCTCTCGCAGGCTTCAAAGCGCAAATTCGGCGGCTATTCCAGGGGAATGAAGCGCAAGCTGGCGATCGCTGCCGGGATCATCCACAGACCGGAGATCCTTTTTCTCGACGAACCCACCACGGGGATCGACGTGGCCGGTGCGCGTCAACTGCGTCAACTCATCGCCGATCTCCATCGGGCCGGGACCACGATCTTTCTGACCACCCACTATATCGAGGAGGCCGAGCGGCTCTGCGACCGGGTCGCTTTCATCGTATCCGGCCGCATCGTCCGGACCGATACGGTCGAAGCCCTGATCCAGCCCGTCAGGGAAAAACATGTCGTGCGCATCTCCTGCGTCAACATGCCCGATGATATAGGAGGCAGGCTGGCGGAGTCCTTTCCCGGTCTCGAATTCACGACCCGGGGACAGGGATCGATCCGGGTGGAGGCCGCCGAACCCGTTCCCGTAGGTCCCCTGGTCCGTTTCCTGGAGGACCGCGGGGCGGAGGTCGCCGAGGCGAGGAGGATGCGGCCGTCACTTGAGGACATCTTCGTACGGATCACCGGTGTCGAGGTTGACGCCATGTACAAAGAGAAGGAAAAGGCGGGAGGGGGACAGTGAAGCTCTGGATCGCCTTCTGGAACATTCTCGTCAAGGACATGCGGACCTATTACCTGAAACCGCCGAACGTCAGCTGGGGGCTCATCTTCCCCCTTGCATGGACGGGGATGTTCTTCATCAGGTCCGGCACCGGCTTGGAAGGGATAATGGGCCTGCTCCCCGGCGTGGTGGCCATTTCCATTCTCTTCGGCACAACATCGATGCTGGCGGTGACGGTGACCTTCGAGAAGAAGAACCGTTCCTTCGAGCGCCTCCTGCTGGCGCCGATACCGCTTGAACTCCTCATGCTTGCAAAGACGAGCGGGGCCATTCTTTTCGGCGTGGCCAATGCCTTTATCCCTGTCGCCATGGCAGCCTTTCTGGCTGACCTGTCCCAGGTTTCCTGGGGCCTTTTCGTTCCCGCCGTTCTCATGATCGCCGTGGCTTCGACCTTCCTCGGCCTTTTCATCGCCGTTGCCGTCAGCGAGGTGTTTGAGGCGCAGACCTTTTCCAACTTCTTCCGTTTCCCCATGATCTTCCTCTGCGGGCTTTTCTTTCCCATCGAGAAGCTCCCCGTCTTTCTGAAACCTCTCTCGTATGTGTTGCCCCTGACTTACGGAGTGGATGTGCTGCATGGGGCGGTGCATGGTGCACACTCCATGCCCTTCGTCCTAGACCTGTCCATCCTCGGAGCCTTCTGCGTCGCCCTTTTCGCGATAAGCCTGGCAAACATCAAACGAAAATGGATCATCTAACCCCGGAACCCTGACTGAACAGCCGATCCCGCAAGCCATAGGAGGAAACGATGACGGGCAAGACAATGAAACCGATCCATCCGGGAGAGATCCTCGCCGAGGAGTTTCTGGCGCCTCTGAAGATCAGCCAGTACGGGCTCGCGAAGGACATAAACGTACCACCACGCCGCATCAACGAAATAGTCCACGGCAAACGGTCCATAACCGCCGATACCGCATTGAGGCTCTCAAGATACCTTGGCCTTTCCGAACGCTTCTGGCTCAACCTCCAGTCCCGTTACGATCTCGAGGTAGAGAAGGAGAGATCAAAAGGACGCATCGAAGCCGAAGTCAAAGTCCTCGAAAGAAAGACTGCCTGAACAGCATATCGGCCCATGCTCCCCGTCTTTTGGATCAAGCGGAACATTCCACCAAATTCTTAAATACCCACTTCCAGTTTCAGCAGGTCGCGAGGGCGCGTGGCCTCATCCCCTGAAAGTTATGGAGAAGTCCATCCGGTAGGTCTGTTCTTTCATCGTGATAGACAAAGCATCTGATGAGGAGGGTTTTGTGGACTCAATGGAGATCAAGTCCTTAATCGGTTTTTTTGAGTTTGAAGCTCTTAATGGTTACTTCCTGAAGTCAATACAGGCAGCATCTTAGTATCATACCAACTTTCGAGGGGTAATGAATCACCTGAACCAGCTGATCTTTTAACTCATAAGAATATTGTTCGATAATGACAATGATGTGCATATG
>LVAA01000174.1 GCA_001603955.1 Syntrophobacterales bacterium Delta_02
CGCCTTGGCCGCCCGCACCGTAGTTCGGGTCCACGCCCGCGTGGCCAAACTGGTCGTACCGCGCGCGCTTAGTTGCGTCGCTTAAAATTTCGTAAGCTTCGTTCACCTCTTTGAACTTCTCCTCGGCTTCCTTGTCGCCGGGGTGCAGATCAGGGTGATACTTTTTGGCCTGCTTGCGGTATGCCTTTTTAATTTCGTCCTCCGAAGCGCCTTTGGCAATGCCCAGCACCTCGTAGTAGTCGCGTTTATCCGCCAATGAAAGTCACCTTACCTTATCTTCGCATCCGCCGATACCCGGCAGGAACGCTGGATGAAACCCCACAAAACCGACAGGGGCATGCAGCGGCATCAAAGGCCGCCACAGCGCGTTTTGCAGTTTGGTGCAAAACCCTGTCGGTCGGGGGCACAAGCTTTGCGGGGCCAGCCCGCAAAAGCTTGTGTTTACTTATTGTCGTCCACTTCGCGGTAATCGGCATCCACAACGCCGTCGCCGTTTGCCTTGCCCGCGTCGCCCGACGCATTGGCAGCACCCTCGGCACCCTGGGCGCTTTGCGCCTGCTGGGCCGCCTCGCTGTAAACGCGCTGGCTCATTTCGCCAACGGCCTTTTCCAGTGCTTCGCTTTTTGCCTTGATGGCATCGGTGTCGCTGCCCTTCAGCGCCTCTTTCAGCGCGTCCTTGGCATCGGTGATGGCCTTTTTCTCGGCGTCATTCATCTTGTCGCCCATGTCGGTCAGGGTCTTTTCGGTCTGGTAGACCATCGAGTCCGCCGCGTTGCGGGTCTCGACTTCTTCTTTGTGCTTTTTGTCTTCGCCGGCATACTGCTCGGCCTCTTTCACGGCCTTCTCGATATCGTCCTTGCTCATGTTGCCGGACGCGGTGATTGTGATGCTCTGCTCTTTGCCGGTGCCAAGGTCCTTGGCCGAAACGTGCACGATGCCGTTGGCGTCGAGGTCAAACGTGACTTCGATCTGCGGCACACCGCGCGGTGCCGCGGGGATACCGTCGAGGTGGAAAGTACCCAGCGACTTGTTGTCCTTTGCAAACTCACGCTCGCCCTGCAACACGTTCACTTCTACGCTGGGCTGGTTGTCGGCCGCAGTCGAGAAGATCTGGCTCTTTTTGGTGGGGATGGTGGTGTTGCGCTCAATGATCTTGGTGCACACGCCACCGTAGGTCTCGATGCCCAGCGAAAGCGGGGTGACGTCCAGCAGCAGGATGCCCTGCACGTCGCCGCCCAGCACGCCGCCCTGAATGGCAGCGCCAACCGCGACACATTCGTCCGGGTTGATGCCCTTAAACGGGTCTTTGCCCATGAACTTCTTCACTGCGTCCTGCACGGCGGGGATACGGGTGGAACCGCCCACCAGCAGTACCTTGCTGAGGTCGGACGGGGAGAGCCCGGCGTCTTTGAGTGCCTGACGGGTGGGGCCCATCGTCTTTTCGACCAGCTGCGAGGTCAGCTCGTCGAACTTTGCGCGGGTCAGCGTGGTGTCAAGGTGCTTCGGGCCGGTGGCGTCCGCCGTGATGAACGGCAGGTTGATGGCGGTGGAAGCGACGCCCGACAGCTCGATCTTCGCTTTCTCAGCGGCTTCTTTCAGGCGCTGCGCGGCCATTTTGTCCTTGCGCAGGTCAATGCCGTTTTCTTTTTGAAACTCGTCTGCAAGGTAGTCGATGACGCGCTGGTCAAAGTCGTCGCCGCCAAGGCGGGTGTCGCCTGCGGTCGCCAGCACTTCGGTCACGCCGTCGCCCATCTCGATGATCGACACGTCAAATGTGCCGCCGCCGAGGTCGTACACCAAAATCTTCTGGTCGTTCTCTTTATCGATGCCGTACGCCAGAGAAGCGGCGGTCGGCTCGTTGATGATGCGCTTGACATCGAGGCCTGCAATGGCGCCTGCGTCCTTAGTTGCCTGGCGCTGTGCGTCGTTGAAGTAAGCCGGCACGGTGATGACCGCTTCGGTGACCTTTTCGCCAAGGTACGATTCGGCGTCGGCTTTCAGCTTAGACAGGATCATGGCCGAAATTTCTTGCGGGGTGTAGGCTTTGCCGTCGATGTTTACTTTATAATCGGTGCCCATTTCGCGCTTGATGGACGAAATGGTGCGCTCCGGGTTGGTGATGGCCTGACGTTTTGCGACCTGCCCCACCATGCGCTCGCCGGTTTTTGAAAACGCGACGACCGACGGGGTGGTGCGAGCGCCCTCTGCGTTCGCGATGACGACCGGCTCGCCGCCTTCCATCACGGCGACGCAGGAGTTTGTGGTGCCAAGGTCAATACCGATAATCTTTCCCATACTCTATCTCTCCTTTAATGCAAAAACTGCTTTGTGTGTTGTTTCATAATTTAGTGTTGTCGGCTTTTTGTGTTCAAAAAACAGGCCCGGCCGGCGGGGGCGATCTATGTCAACGGCCTTTGGCCGAAAGACGTTGGGGCTATTCTGCCACAGCCACGGTGGCGTGCCGGATGACTTTGTCCCCCAGCCGGTAGCCCTTTTGCAGCACCTGTAATACCGTGCCGCTCTCCACACCTTCCGGCGCGGGCTGTTGC
>LVAA01000045.1 GCA_001603955.1 Syntrophobacterales bacterium Delta_02
ACACAATCATTTAACAAACGAATCTATAATGACGTATCCACGATAGGATTATTTTCTTGTAATGGCTAATAAAATCAAGGAATCATATCAACTGCAGGAGAAAGTGCTTGAATGATCATTTCACGTTGTCTCCAGCTGTCTTCTGGGGGGAGGATTTCTGAAGGTCGACATTGAGACTGTAATTTGCGACCCCCCCCTTTCCATCGCTGACCTTCACCTTGATGGTGCGCTGCCTGTAATCACTTTCCTTCAAGTGCCACCTGATCGCTCCGCTCTGGGGATCTATCGTCATGCCCTCGGGGGCATCCTCAAGGGCGTACGACAGCGTATCGCCGTCACTATCGGCACCTTTGACGTGGCAGGAGAATACGTTGCCGTCGAGTTTGATATCCTGTCCCCCGGTCACCCTGGGCGGAGTATTCTGCACCAGGAAATCAAGGATCCGCGATGAACCGGCCCTCCCGTCCTGCAGGGGCGTGATCTTCACCGCAACCCTGTCCCCCCGTTTGAACCCGCTCAGACTGTCGCTTCCGTCACCCGCGGGTTTGCCATTGACGGTCCACTCGTACCGATAGGCAACGTCCGAGTCCTCTGCGCCGGCCGGCCTGCCGATGACAACCCTGACAGTGTCCTTATCGCCTGAGGATTCGAGCTGCAGCCTGGCCTTCCCCATGGCAATGCCTATCGCGTCCAGCGATGTCCCCGATGCCGCTGCGTCGGCCTGTCCGTCACCGACTGCCGTTCCCTCGGAGGGCGGCCTGTCCTGTACCGATGGGCCTCTGCTCAGGAAGTAGTACAGGGCGACGAGGATGGCCAGCACGATGAGAGCCATGACAACAACGACCTTCTTGCTGCCACCCCTTGTGACCGTTGACGGGGTTGGTCTGATGGGTCGTATGGGTCGTCTAGTAGGCATAGAGGACTTCGATATTGGCACGTTCCGTCGTGCTGTTCTGTGGCCTTGCGTCGGTCATAATGGTGTAAAGATAGGGGAAGTGCTGGACCTTGATAATGCCCGACGCGTCATCCACCACCCCGCTCGCTGTCTCCAGTATGGTGCCTGTTTGGTCGGAGTTCCCCGTGACGGTGTCCACTATCTTCATGCTCACCACAAAGGGTCTCGTCGAGGTGGAGGTGCCTTTCAGGTTGAAGACGATATCCGAATTAACGGTGGCGTCGCTACCGCTGTCACAGGTCCCTCCCGGCCAGGTCGAGGTGACGCCTGTCAGCTTGGCTCGGAAACAGGCATCTTTCGTCGTGTCGGCCTGGATCGTCGGCAGGACACTGGGGACCACCATGCCCGTCACGGCTGCCGAGAGCTCCGTTCCCGATACCACGCGGGGCAGGATATCCTTTGTAAGGATGTCTATGGCGCCGAGAGAGGCCTCTTTTGAACTCTGGTACTTTCTCTGCAGACCCGAAAGCTCCGACCCTGTCATCGCGTAGTACATGATGGCGGCAAATATCCCTGCAGCGACAGTGACAACGATCAATGCCGATACGAGGGCAACACCGCGGTTCATCCTGTGCCTTTTCATATCACACCGGGCTACCATTTGTCCTGTTCCCTTCCAATCCCTCTCTAGTAAAAGCTCTTCGGCTTCACTATCAACGTGTATATCTTCCATCGGTAATGACTCCAGTCGGAGCCGAAGCCAGTAAGGTTGACGGTGGTACCCATCGCCGCAGAAGGCCCGACGGTGACGGGATTGGCTCCACCATATGTGAATCCGCGGTCCAGAATGCCCTCATGCCCGAGTATGTATATCTGCACTTCCTTGACCTGCTCCTTGATGGCGAGGGCATCCAATCCCGATATGTTGGTCACCGTCTGATCGGGAACTCCATCCAGATTGGTATCAAGTCTGAAAACGACCTGCATATTGGCAACGCATTCAACGAGGGGGCACTCCTCCGTCGCCCCTCCCGTCCCCGCAGGTCCATGCTTGACGATGGCCTTGTAGAGGGTCCCCGTGCCTGGAGCGCAGTTGGCATTCGTGACAGAAGGTATTTTGACATAATAATCAGCCCTGTTGAAGGGCATGGTCGGAGCGACGCTGTCCTCTATGCCAAAGGCAAGATACCGCTCCCCCGTCGCCGCAGAGGGTTGGAAGGCGGCATCCAGGGTCGATGTAATGTATTGCAGAGAATAGGCGCCGGAAGAAACGATGAGCTTGGACATTCCTCCCAGGGCCGAGCGGGGCTTTATGACGATCATGTAGTCCTGCCCGTTCACCATGTCGAGATTGACGTCATTCCAGATGTGAACCGTTGTACCGGTGATGTTCGTCCACTTCCCGGCGGCGGTGTTCATGCCGACTGCGGGAGACCTGATCACGAGGTAGTCGGAGTTGGCGATGTAATTTGTGAACGCCCCCACGTTATTATTGTGCACGAGGGCTTTTGGCACGTTGGGAGCGCTGTTGAACTGCTGGGCAGGATCGGCCGTAGCCTCCGTGTATGTCCCGAGGGCACTCGCAAATTCGTCGGGGAGACCAAACCCCGCGTTGGACACATCGCTCCTTAGCATCTCCAGCCCGAGAGAAGTCTCAAACTGACTTGTGACGATACCCGCCTGCTGGCGCTGTCCCCTGATAAGATCCATGAGGAGCTGACTGTTCATTGCCATGACGATCCCCATGATCACTATGGCAATGAGTATCTCCAGCAAGCTGAACCCTTTCTTGTCGCTCGTCATAGGTCCCTTCACCTCATGCATCGGTGCTGATGATCGACGCCGCATCGTGCCGGTGTGCAACGTTCCGATGGTTCCATGTGACACTCACCTGGACCGCTACGGTCGTCGGTGTCGTCACACCCGTTGCGGCAATGTTATTCACCGTCCAGGTGACAGTATAGGACACATCGATGTTCCGGACTCTCCTGACCTCAGGGGACGTGATCACGACCACATGATTCTGTACATCACTAAAGCCGGAGTTACGCAGGGTCTCCAGGGTTGACTCGGCGATGCGCATTGCTTCGTTGCGCATCTGGTTGTCGATATTTATCCTTATGTAGTTTGCCAGCCCGTCGAGCATGGCCATGAGACCGATGGAGAGGACCAGCATCGCGACAAGAAGCTCGATGAGAGTGAAACCTTTCCTGTTCTTAGTTACATGCCGCAGCACTGCACCCTCCCGCTACTCCGCTATACTGTCCCATTCTGATCCTCGTGGGCGTGACGACCATGCAGTTCGTACTGGGACTGAGGTTCGTCGAGGGTATACAGATCGCGCCTCCCGACACGTTCAGCAATCCCGTCGCGATGCCGCGGGAATCGAAGGTGACCTGGTTGTTTGTAAAGGCTCCAGCCTGAACCTCGATGGCTTCCATCCCGGGATCGGTGTTGGACCACGTGAAGGGGATTATGGCCGTCCTCGCGAGCCGTATCGTATCCGTGGCCCCTGCGTTGTTGGTGTTGTTCCCGTCGGTGTCCTCCACCACGCGGTACTGATTGCCGGCAAGCCCGAACTCCACGAAATGTGTCCGGTTCGTGTTCATCGCCATGATCCTCGTGTTCATGATGTCATTGTAGATCCGTATCGTCTGGTTCCGGATCCTGTTCTTCCTTACGAAACCGGACATGTTCGGGGCGGCGATGGCGGCAAGGATCCCAACAATGGCGATGACTATAAGAAACTCGATGAGTGTAAAACCCCTGCGATCTCTCATTTTTCCTTCATATGGAGTATTTTCCTCAACGGTTTCGGAGGACCCAGAAGCGAGAAGCCTCCACCGATGTTCACGCCTTGACCGACCGCCATCGCTTTTCCACCCGCAACCGTCAGGGCCGACCCGCCGCTTGTCGTCTTCAGGATCGGTGTCGCTATCTGGCCCGTTGAGAGCTGCGTGACGACCATGCCCGACAGGGCCGCGAGCGGGGGAGCACCGCCGTTATTATACCAGACCGCCCACAGGTAAGTATACCCTCCCATCGAACAGACGTCAGTAGATGGGGAACTTGTCAGAAAATAGACCACACCGTTGTATGAAGCCACCGGCTGGGCCAGGACACGGTGTGCTTTGTAGCCCGAATCGGGTGCCGGAAAGTTGATGTACCAGCCTAGTGCCGTGGAAGCGAGAGAGGACGACGAACCTGTCTGGTTCTGGAGGTCCCCCACGGTGCGAGTCGTCGTGCACGTCGGGTTCATCATATTCGTGGATGACATGTAACAGGGCTCGATTATGCCGTAAAATGCCTGCTGGCTATCGGGGTCGTCGATTGTCGCCCCATCGTCAAGACGGTAGTAATATCTTCCCGTACCGAAGTAGAGCCAGAGCTTCCCGTTCTTGCGGTCCTGCAGCTTGGTGAGACTCGTCGTGACGGGACCCACGTTGTCTATGACGGTACTCACGACCCAGTTCGTCGGATTTGTATCGTTTCGCGTCATGAGACGGACGACACCGCCCTTTGTCCACGTCAACCCGTCCTTCTTGGCATATCCCATGTAGATCACATCGTCCGAGTACGGCGTGGCACCCGATGCGTTCGGGTTACCCCTATCCACGTCGAAGGAAGAATTGACCAGGCTGGCACCAAAGGCGTTCGTGATCCCCGTGTCGATGACGGTCACCGCCGCCTGCGGGCCGCTCAAGAGGTCAAGGACGAAGAACTTCAGGTTCTGGTCAGAGGAACCCATGAACTGGTGGTAGGTCGTATTTATGGGACCGGTGGGACCGCTGGCAAAGACAGCAAACCATTTTCCGTTGTACGCGGGATCACCTATCCGTACGATGGCGGGGCCCGTCGTCGAAAAACCGAGGTCGTCCCTCGAAAACTCCCAGAGCAATGTGGGATTCGTGGGATCCGTTATGTCAAAGGCAAAGTATGAGGAATACCCGACACCCGCAATGGGCGTCTTCACGCAGTCGCTTGTCGTGCTGCAGCTCGATGTGCTGTCGCGGCAGGCTCCCCCCATACCCATCCCGCCGATAAGGATGGTTTTCCAGCTCGAGCGTGTCTTCGTGTAGTTCGGATCCTGGCTCAAAGACCCGCCGGCGTTGACGCTGGCGTCAACGATCACCACGGGCTGATTCACGTAGTAGACATGGCAGTAGTCAGTGTTCATGAGGTAGTTGAGATAGGGCAGCGTTCCTTTCGGCACGTAGGCCCATCTTTCGGTACCAAGGGGCACATCGACGGTCTCCAACCGTGCGGCCTCATTGGCCGACAGGTTGGTGAAGGTGAGTTTTCCCAATTCGAAGGCGTGGAGCATGCCGTCATTGGCACCCACGAATGCCATTCCCCTTTGCTTGTAGGTGCCCGTCGCGTTGCCCGAGGCATCGACATCGTTCACGTACTGATAGTACGTCCGGTCATTGTACCCTTCCGACGGATAGAGGTGGTAGGAATTCAGAGGGAACGAAGCCTTGAGCCTGGGCGTGGACGAAACGATGTCGCCCAGTTTCCAGACGTTCGTACCCGACGAACCGGAATAAGAGGTGGTCACCGTCCTGTTGCGGTAACCCGTAATGTCGTAACCGTGTACGTAATTGACGATGTTCTGTGCCGTTGTGGGGTCTCCCGACGCCTGAAGATAGGTCTGCAGGGTCCCGTTGGAGGCAGCCTCTGAAGCGCTGAAACTGATACGGTTCACCCCGTCAACACTGGTATAGATGGTGCGCGGTGATGTCGCCAGGTCCCTGGCCCACAGTATGATGCCCGCTTCCCAGAGGTTGTTCGTTTCGTCAAGCTCGACGGGGGAGGGGATGTCTTCCGTCCCTTTCTGCGCGCTCGCGTTGGTCTGGTACCTCCTGACCCTTGTCTTGCCGAGACCCGTGTCGAATTCGTATTCGATAATGTCGTCGCTGTAAATATCGAGGATATTGTTACGCGCCGTGTCCTCCCTGATGGTACTGTTGCCTATCTGGGGGTCAATATAGTACCAGAGGTTCTGCATCTCTCCGGTCCAGTCTATCTCCGCATCGTCAAACATCCGCTTCGGAAAAAAGAAGGCCTGCAGGATGTTGGCGCCACTGCCTTCGGAAGAGGCCAAAACCGACGCCGCCGTTCCGGAAGAGGCGCGCCGGAGCATGTCGAGCAGGGCGGCCTCAAGCTGGCTCGCGAGTTGACTCCCGTCATCGGCTTCGAAATAGTTGTAGGGAAGGTTGGTCTTGCTCTTGTCCCATTCGACGCATTGCGCATCCCACCGCGTTGGGTAATCGCACTGGGTCAGGGGGAAATCGATACTGAGACTGTTCGTCGACGGCCAGGTCGTGTAGGGATAGGGAAAGGTATCGGTGGTGGTATAGTCAAATCCGCCAAACATGGCCGTAGCCTTCATGGCCCTCTTTCCATCCGCGTCAGCCCCGAAGGCGTAAACAGTGTAGGTCGTTACGTTCTGATCCCCTTCGAGCTCGGACCGAAGGTCGGTGGTGCGCATGGTATGCGCCACCCGCATGGGATCAACACTGCCGTTCCACGCCCCGTCGGAGATGAGAAGGACGAATCCCTTGCGGCACCATATGGGCGTCGAACCGGTACCGGAACCGTCATAATAGGGGTCTTTCAATCCATTGCCCTTGCCAAGAGCGGCAACGTTGCTGGCATAGCTGTGGTCATTGCTCTGAACGTAGAAATCGTAGGCTTCCCACATGGCTTCGCCCGTCGGCGTTCCGTTGTATGGCACCTCGTTATTGATGGAGGCAATAAGCGTGCTCAAGGGCTGGTCCTTGCCGGAACGTATCACACCATACCTGTTCCAAACTCCCGTGCCGGTGGAATAGACCATGAACTCCATATGCGCCTTGTCGTAGAAATGCTGGACAACACCTTCTATCACTGTGGTTGAAGGCACGTCGACAAAGACGCTGTGATTTGACGCACCGTTGAGCACGCAGGTACCGCCATAGTTTACGATACTCAGTTTCCGATTGTCGGTGACATTTGCCGTGATCGTGTACTGGCAATGATTGATACTGTCCCTGATGACATACTTGGCCCCCTCGCTTTCCAGCTGAGTCGCGCCCGTATTGGTCCTGCCCCCGGTCAGGGCCCGCCTTGCCACATCGATCCTCGTGGCCGTGACCCAGTTCAGGAAGTTGCCCGAAATGCACGTGGGACCGGTCCCGATCCGGTTCGGTTCTGTCGCGTCCGTCGCGCAGGAACTCTCATAGTACTTGCTGGAACCCGCTGCATAATATTTTGTCGGCTCGAAAAGACCGTAGTAATCACGAGTGTTGTCGTACCGCTTGGAGTAGTTGCTGGAGGTACTGATGTAGGAAGTACCGCAATCAGCCACATCGCCGCTGTAGGAACCAAAGTTTTCAGGAAGATAGGCGGGAAACTGCATACTTCCCGAGAAGTCCATAACGATCAGGATATTGGGCTTGACCGCGTTGCTCGAGAATATCGGGTTGACGCAATAATCGTTGTTGGTCGCCCCATGGGAAAGGACAACGGTCCCCAGGACCATAAGACAAACGAGGATGAAAGAGGTCTTTCGCATCTATCTCTCCTATCGCTTGAGCAAGAGTTCGTTTACCGCGTGGATCACCCCGGGACCCATGAAAAGATACAAGACGGCACACAAGGAGAGGAATGGACCGAAGGGAATGGCGTACTTGCCACCCTCTTCCTTGCCCTTCATGAGCATCAGGGGAATACCGACCAGGGTGCCCACAACGGAACCGCCTATCAGGGAAAAAAGCACTCCCTTGAGCCCGCTGAAGGAACCGATCATGGCGAGAAGCTTGATATCGCCGCCGCCCATGCCTTCCCGCTTGGTGATCAACTGATAGCCGTAGGCGATGACGAAGAGGACGCCGCCGCCGATAAGCACGCCCCAGACGGCCTCCATCACGTGGAAACCGGGTCTCACAAAGGATATGATCAATCCCGCGACCATGCCCCCGACGCTGAGTATGTCGGGGATGATCTGGAAATCATAGTCAATGAAGGAAACGACGATGAGGATCGCCGCGAAGAACATCTGGATGAAGAACTCGTAGGAAAGCCCCCACCTGCGATAGATCATCATGAAGATGACCGCGGTTATGAGCTCGACAAGGAAGTAGCGGAAGGAGATCCTTGCCCCGCAATCCCTGCACTTGCCCCTCAGGATAAGATAGCTCACGAGGGGGATATTGTCATAGAACCTTACGGGTTTTTCACACGCGGGGCATGCAGATGAAGGCTGGATGATCGATTTCTTTCTGGGGATCCTGTAAATGCAGACGTTAAGAAAACTGCCGATGACCGCTCCGAAAACAAAAACGATTATTAGATGTAGGGTATGCATCGTCTCTTGCACTCACTTTACGTTTGCCAAAACCCCGTTCTCATCAATGGTCCAGGTATCGTCGCATATCCCGTCGTTGTTGAGGTCGCCGTTTGCCTCGGCCAGGAACCGGGTCGAACTGGCATAACGTATCCTGAAATGATATTTCTTTGTCTTTTGCTTCCAGTTGACGAGCTGACTGGCATCCGTCGTATATGATCCGTACTGTGATCTGTGAACCTCTTCCGCCTCTCTGATGCACTCCAACTGGGTCCTCACTTTGACCTGTTCTGTCTTTTTGCCACGCATCGCATACATAGGAAGCGCAATCAGCACTATAATACAGACAATAACGGTGCCTATGAGCAACTCTAATAGAGTAAAACCTTTTCTGTCTAGGGTCATTCTGTCAAGAGGGGGCCTAACGGGCCCCCTCTTCTCACTCAAGTTGTCTTTAGTTCTTTGGTATGTACTTGCTATCAACGGTACCACTCCATGTCCACGACTGCAGGTTTGCGTCGCCTGCCGTCAATACCAGAGTACCAGTTACACCGGATATATTGGCAACCGTCCATGTAATGGTAGAATTTGTACCCGCAGCCAGGAAATTTACAGCGGCCGTACCATATTTCGTGGGAACCGTAACACCGAGATTTGTTTGTATGGCGGCCGCATCCATTGCTGTATCTGCCGGAGCAGCCTGCTCAGAGAACCATGTGATGAGGCCGGTCTTGATCGAGCCCATCGCATTTGTACACTCCGTCAAACGTGCCTTCCTCGTGTAGTCCATGTACGCCGGAAGTGCTATCGCCGCGAGGATGCCGATGATGGCGATAACGATGAGAAGCTCGATCAACGTAAAACCTTTTTTGTTCCTGTGAAGCTTTACCATACTACACCTCCTGAGAATTATGTAAGTTAGTAATTCTAATTATCGGTAGTTTAGCATAACCGTTAACGATGTAAATGATTTTCGTCACATTTCTGAGAAAAGGCATCCGTCTCCCGAAAGGCCCGAGGGATGGGGGTTCGCTGCTCCGTATCCTTTAATATAGTGAGGCGCAGGGAATGAAAGGCCAGCGATCTCGTTGTCCGGCAGGGAGATCAGGGCGCTTGAAAGCAGGCCACCTTGTGGTCCTCGTCACCCGTGAGTTCCGGAGCCTCACCGGCACATTCCTTCTTTCTGTCCTCGCATTTGTCATAGTAAGGACATCCCCGGGGCTCGCCACCGTTCGTCGCCTCTTTGTTCAAGGTAAAATTCCCCTGCGAAGCCCGGATGAGCATGCGCGTATAGGGATGAAGGGGATTCAGGAAGACCTGATCGCGGCCGCCGGTCTCCACCACCTTCCCTTTATAAAGGACTAGGATGCGGTCCGACAGGAAACGGACAATGTTGAGGTCGTGAGAGACAAAGATCATGGAGATATCGGACCTCTCACGGATGTCGAGGAAGAGGTTGACGATCTGTGCCTGTATGGAGACGTCGAGGGAGGAGACAGGTTCGTCGGCAATAACAAGGGCCGGCTCTGTCGCCAGGGCTCGGCCTATCGCCACTCTCTGCCTCTGGCCGCCGCTCATCTCGTGGGGATACTTCTTCACGAAATCCTCGTCGAGACCGACACTCCTCAATATCTCCCCGACCCGCGCCTCTACATCCGCCTTGCCCTTTGCCATGCCATGGAAACGGACGGGTTCGGCGATGATCTCGCGCACCTTCATTCGCGGGTTGAGCGACGAATAGGGGTCCTGGAATATGATCTGCATCCGCCTGCGCAGTTTCTTGACCTCTTCGCTCCCCGCCGTGAGAAGGTTGACGCCATCGAAGACGACCTCTCCGCTGTCGGGCCTCTCGAGAAGGAGGACGCACCGCGCCAGCGTGCTCTTTCCCGAACCGCTCTCGCCCACAACTCCCAGGGTCTCGCCCACACCGAGGTGGAAACTGACGCCGTCGACGGCCCGTATCGTCTCTTTGGCCACGGAGAACAGGGTCCTGCGGACCTCGTAGTGCTTCCTGACATCTAGTACAGATAGCAGCGGACCCATTGATCCTTTGCGACCTCCTTCATGGCCGGTTCATCCCCCTTGCACACATCCATGACGAAAGGACACCGGGGATGGAACTTGCAGCCTGCCGGCAGCTCGGAGAGCTTCGGTACCGAACCCGGGATGGCCTTGAGCCTCTTCGCGCTCCCGGAGAACCCGTAGATCGATCCCAGGAGGCCCCGGCCGTAGGGATGCAGAGGCTCCCTGAAGAAATCCTCCACGCGGTTCCTCTCCACCATCCTTCCCGCGTACATGAGCCCCACGGACCGGCCCATGGACCTTACTATCGTCAGGTCGTGGGTGATGAATATCATCGACATTCCCAGGGAATCGACGAGGCCCCGGGTAAGGCCCAGTATCTGGGATTCCGTCGCGACGTCGAGGGCGGTGGTGGGCTCATCGGCGACAATAAGGGAGGGATCGCAGGAGACGGCCATCGCCATGAGGACACGCTGTCTTTGCCCGCCCGAGAGCTGATGGGGGTACTGGATGTACCTCTTTTCCGGGTCCTCGAACCCTACCTGCCCGAGGAGCTCGAGCGCCCTCTCCCGCGCTCCGTTCCCCTGGCGGACCCCGTGTATCTCGATCGTCTCGGCTATCTGCTCGCCTATCCTGAGAACGGGATTCAGGGCGGTCATGGGCTCCTGGAAGACCATCCCTATGCGGCTGCCGCGGACCCCTTCCATCTGTTTTTCGCTCAGGTCCAGAAGGTCCCTGCCTTCGAACAGGATCCTGCCCGAAACGATGCGGCCAGGAGGGTGGACAAGGCGCATTATCGAATGGGCCGTGACGGTCTTGCCCGAACCGCTCTCCCCGACGAGCCCGAAGACCTCTCCCCTCTCGACGGTGAACGTCACATCGTTCACGGCGCGTATGACCTCTTCGCCGGTGAAAAAGGCCGTATTGAGACCGGTTACCTCGAGGAGTTTATTATCCTTTGTATTTATCATCGATGGCGGGCGGTTCCCAACGGGAAATTTATTTTGATTATTTGAACCTTATGCATTATACTTAACCATAATTAAATGGCAAGCCTTTTATGTATGAGCTAACATGTGACGGCGCATACATTTTTTGTATAAAGAGCACCACACATACACGTATACTATCCCCATGAGGTGAATCATGTCAGACAAAGAGCCGACAGATTTCAGGGAAGGACTAACCTTCGATGACGTTCTGCTCGTGCCGGCCTCCAGCAATATAATGCCTGCCGATGTGGACGTCTCCTCCCATCTGACTTCCACCATAAAGCTCAATATCCCCATACTCAGCGCCGCCATGGACACGGTGACCGAATCGAAGACCGCCATCTGCCTTGCCCAAGAAGGAGGCATCGGCATCATCCACCGGAACATGACCGTGGATGACCAGGCCCACGAGGTGGAAAAGGTCAAGAAATCCGAGAGCGGCATGATCGTCGACCCCATCACCATCGCCCCGGAGAACAAGATCCGGGACGCCCTGGAGCTCATGTCCCGCTATCACATTTCCGGCATACCCGTCACGAAGGGCACGAAGCTCGTGGGGATCATTACCAACAGGGACCTGCGCTTCGAGACGAACCTGGACAGAAAGGTCCAGAACGTCATGACAAAGGAGAACCTGGTCACCGTCAAGGAAGGGATCGGCCTCGAGGAATCAAAGAAGATCCTCCATAAGCACAAGATAGAGAAGCTTCTCGTGGTGGACAGGGATTTCGACCTCAAGGGGCTCATTACCATTAAAGATATTGAAAAGATGCGTAAGTTCCCCAATTCATGCAAGGACCAGCTGGGAAGGCTGCGCGTCGGCGCAGCCGTCGGCGTCGGCCCTGACAGGGACGAACGCGTGGAGGCCCTCCTCAGGGCGGGATGCGACGTCATAGTCGTCGATACGGCCCACGGCCACTCGAAGAACGTTGTCGAATCCATCAAGGCCATCAAGAAGAACTTCCCTGACGTCCAGCTCATGGCAGGCAACATAGCCACCGCAGAGGGCTGCGAGGCCCTTATCAAGGCAGGGTGCGACGCGGTGAAGATAGGAGTCGGTCCGGGCTCCATCTGCACCACACGGATCGTCGCCGGCATCGGCGTACCGCAGATAACGGCGATCATGGACGCGGCATCTGTTGCGAAGCGTTACCAGATACCTCTCGTGGCGGACGGGGGTATCAAGTTCTCCGGAGACATCACGAAGGCCCTGGCGGCGGGAGCACAGACCGCCATGATAGGGAACCTCTTCGCGGGCACCGATGAGACACCGGGGGAAACGGTCCTCTACCAGGGCAGGACATACAAGGTCTACCGCGGGATGGGTTCCCTCGAGGCCATGCGCGAGGGGAAAACACGCGATCGCTACTGCATCCCCGAGGACGCGCCGGAATCCAAGATCGTCCCCGAAGGCATCGAGGGCCGGGTACCCTATCGGGGATCGCTGTCCATCTGCGTCAACCAGCTGGTGGGAGGCCTCAAGGCCGGCATGGGATACGTCGGCACCCGGACGATAGAAGACCTCCAGCGCAAACGCAGGTTCATAAAGATAACGTCGGCAGCCCTGCGCGAAAGCCATGTACACGACGTTATCATCACGAAAGAAGCGCCAAACTACAGGATCGAATAGGATATGGCCAGCCACCACCGCGATTACCACGAGGAACTCATCCTGATCCTCGATTTCGGCTCCCAGTATACCCAGCTCATAGCCCGCAAGGTCCGCGAACTCGGCGTTTATTGCGAGATATACCCCTATAACCTGGACCTTGACACGATAAGGTCCATGAAACCCCGGGGTATCATCCTGTCCGGCGGGCCGGCCAGCATCAACGAGAAGAACGCACCCATATGCGACAGGGCGATCTTCGAACTGGGTGTTCCCGTTCTCGGCGTGTGTTACGGCCTTCAACTCCTGGCCAAGTCTTTCGGCGGCAAGGTGGAAAAGGCTCCGAAAAGGGAATTCGGCAAGGCTCACCTTTATATCGAGAAGGCGGACAGGTTCCTTGACGGCGTCAAGGACGGCGACATCGTCTGGATGAGCCACAGCGACAAGGTGCTCAACCTTCCCGCAGGCTTTGTCGCTCTCGCCCGGTCGGATAACTCCTCCTACGCGGCAGTCCGCAACACGCAAGGCACCGTGTACGGCGTCCAGTTCCACCCCGAGGTCCACCACACCCCCAAGGGCAAGCGCATCCTCAAGAATTTCCTCTACAAGATATGCAGGCTCAAGGGCCTCTTCTCGCCTCAGTCCTTTGTCGAGCTCGCGACGGAAAAGATACGCCGGGAGGCGGGAGACGAGAAGGTCATCTGCGCCTTAAGCGGCGGCGTCGATTCCTCGGTGGTCGCCGCCCTCATCCACCGTGCCATCGGCGACAACCTTCGCTGCGTCTTCGTCAATAACGGGGTTCTCAGGAAGAACGAGGCCGAAGAGGTCATCGCGGCCTACAGGGACATTCTCCACCTCAACCTCAAGTACGTCGATGCCGGGGAGGCATTCCTCAAGGCCCTGAAGGGCGTGAAAGACCCGGAACGGAAACGTAAGATCATCGGCAGGCTTTTCATCAGGATATTCGAGGAGGAGGCCCGCGCCAATGGCTCCGTCCGGTACCTGGCACAGGGCACCCTCTATCCCGATGTGATCGAGAGCGTCTCATTCAAGGGGCCCTCGGCCACGATCAAGAGCCACCACAATGTTGGCGGCCTGCCCAAGCGCATGAAAATGACCCTCATCGAGCCCCTGAGGGAGCTTTTCAAGGACGAGGTCAGGGTGGTGGGGCGTGAGCTTGGCGTCCCCGAGTATCTCGTCGGCAGACAGCCCTTCCCCGGCCCGGGTCTCGCCGTGAGGATAATCGGCGAAGTGACGGAAGAAAGGGTCCGGATACTTCAGGAAGCGGACAGCATCGTCCGGCAGGAGATCGAGCATAACCCTGCTTTCAAGCATATATGGCAATCCTTCGGTATACTGATACCCGTGAAGACCGTCGGCGTCATGGGCGACGAAAGGACCTATGCCAACGTCATCGCCGTGCGTGTCGTCGAGAGCGAGGACGCCATGACGGCGGACTGGGCACGCCTTCCCTACCCGACCCTCGATACGGTGGCGCGAAGAATAATCAACGAGGTCGCGGGTGTGAACAGGGTGGTCTACGATATCTCCTCGAAACCTCCGAGCACTATCGAATGGGAGTAAGGGGACATGCCCGACTTCGTCCACCTTCATCTTCACACCCAGTACAGTCTCCTTGACGGCGCCATCCGGTTCGACCGCCTCTTCAACGCGGCCAGGGATTATGGTATGCCGGCGTGTGCGATCACGGACCACGGCAACATGTTCGGGGCGGCGGAATTCTACCTTGAAGCCAGCCAGCGGGGACTCAAACCCATCATAGGCTGCGAGGCATATATCGCCCCGGGGTCCCGGTTCGACCAGAGAAGGGTGAAGGGCGAGGACGTGGCCTACCACGTCGTCCTTCTCGCGATGAACAACACCGGGTATCAAAATCTCCTCAGACTCATAAGCCTCGCACACCTGGAGGGCTTCTACTACCACCCGCGCATCGACAGGGAGATACTGAGCCAGTACCACGAAGGGCTTATCTGCCTTACCGCGTGCATCAAGGGAGAGATACCGAACGCCATCCTCCGGGGCACCGACGAGATGGTCCGCAACCACGTCGACTACTACCTCTCCCTTTTCGGGGACCGGCTTTTCTTCGAGCTCCAGGACAACGGCCTCGAGGAACAGAGGATAGTCAACGAGCGCCTCATCGAACTGTCGTCCCACTACGGCGTACCCATCGTGGCGACGAACGACTGCCATTACCTCCGGCGCGAGGAGGCGAAGGCACACGAGCTTCTCCTGTGCATCCAGACGGGAAAGACGATCAACGACAAGGACCGCCTGAGCTTCTCGACGGATCAGTTCTACTTCAAGTCCCCGGAAGAGATAGCGCTCGCCTTCTCCCGTTATCCCGAGGCGCTTTCCAACACGATGCTCATCACCGAGATGTGCAACGTCACCATCGACACGAACACCTACCACTTCCCGGAGTTCCATCCCCCCGCCGGCATGGACCTTGACGAGTACTTCGAAGATCTCGGACGCCAGGGCTTCGAAAAGCGGATGCCGGAGATACGGGCGGCTTACGACTCCTTCGGCGAAGAGCTCCTGGATCAGTACCGCAAGAGGTTCGACTACGAGACCGGTGTCATCAGGAAGACGGGCTTCTCCGGGTATTTCCTCATCGTCGCCGATTTCATCAACTACGCGAAGACCCACGGCGTTCCCGTGGGGCCGGGGCGCGGGTCCGCCGCAGGCAGCCTCATCGCCTTCTGCCTCGGCATCACGGACATCGACCCCATCAAGTACGACCTCATCTTCGAGCGTTTCCTGAACCCGGAGCGCATCAGCATGCCCGACATTGACGTTGACTTCTGCCGCAAGGGACGCGACAGGGTCATCGAATACGTCACGAACAAGTACGGAAAGGACAACGTCGCCCAGATCACCACCTTCGGCACCATGAAATCCAAGGCGGCGGTGCGCGACGTGGGACGGGCGCTTGGCATGCCCTACGCGGAGGTCGACAAGATCGCCAAGCTCATCACCACCGCGGACCGGGGCATCGAACGGGCAATAAACGAGGAACCCGAGGTGCGCGAACTGTACCAGAGGGATGACCGTGTCAGGGAACTTCTCGACAACGCCTGCGTCGTCGAGGGACTGGCGCGCCACGCATCGACGCATGCCGCGGGCATCGTGATCGCCAACAAGCACCTTGCCGAGTACCTTCCGCTGTACAAGGGGAAACACGATGAAACCGTAACACAGTACGACATGAAGATGATCGAGAAGATCGGCCTCATCAAGATCGACTTTCTCGGCCTCGAGACCCTCACTCTCATGGACACCATCGTGAAGCTCCTGAAGGCGGAAGGCATCGAGATCGATCTTGCCCGGTTGCCCCTCGACGACAGGAAGACCTACGAACTCCTCTCGTCAGGGAACACCTCCGGCGTGTTCCAGCTTGAAAGCCGCGGAATGCGCGACCTTCTCACGAAATTGAGGCCCTCCCAGTTCGACGACATCATGCCGCTCATTGCCCTGTACAGGCCCGGCCCTTTGAAAAGCGGCATGGTCGACGAGTTCATCAAACGCCGTAACAACCCCTCGCTCGTGGCCTACGAGACGCCGAAGCTTGAGGAGATCCTCCACGACACTTACGGAGTCATCATCTACCAGGAACAGATCATGAAGATCGCCTCCGTGCTTGCCGGCTTCTCCATGAAGGACGCCGACGCGCTGCGCAAGGCGATGAGCAAGAAGATCCCTGAACAGCTCGAGAGATACAAGCAGCAGTTCGTTGACGGCGCCGTGGCGAACGACGTCCCCAATGAGGTGGCGGAAAAGATCTACGACGTCATCCAGCGTTTCGGGGAATACGGGTTCAACAAGTCCCACAGCACGGCCTACGGGTACATCGCCTACCAGACGGCATACCTCAAGGCCCATTACCCGATCCATTATTTCGCGGCCATGCTCACCACCGAGGTGGGCGACACGGACAAGCTCGTCAAGTACGTCGGGGAATGCCGGGAGTCGGGCATAGAGATCCTGCCGCCCGATATCAACATGAGCCAGAGCGATTTCACCATCGTCGATTCGAAGATCCGTTACGGGCTTTCGGGCGTCAGGAACGTGGGCGAGGCGGCCATTGAGAGCATCATCCAGGCCCGCGAGGAAGCGGAAGGGTTCAAGTCCTTCGTCCACTTCTGCAGCGTCATCGACTCCCGCAAGGTCAACAAGAAGGTCATCGAAAGCCTTGCCATGGCAGGCTGCTTCGACAGTCTCGGGCTCAGGAGGTCGCAGGTCCTCTACCTTGCCCAGGAGATGCTCGACAAGCTGACGAAGCGGGACACGAAGAACAATCACAAGCAGGGCAGCATATTCGGGGAGACAGAGATCGCCGAGGCGACTGTCTCTTTCGATATCCCCGCCATGGACGAGCTTTCCCACGAGGAGATCCTCCTCGGTGAGAAGGAATCCCTTGGTTTCTACTTCAGCAAACATCCTCTGAAACCCTATGAACAGCTCATTGCCGAGCTCACCCCCCACGACAGCCAGAGCCTCAAGGAGGCGGACACGGAACAGGACGTGAGCATGGCGGGCATCGTGAGCACCCTGAAGGAGATAACAACGAGACGGGGCGACAGGATGGCGTATGTCACCCTGGAGGACACGAAGGGCACCGTGGAGGTCATCTGCTTCCCCGACCTTTACGGCAAGAACCACTTTATCATCCAGAGCGGGAAACCCCTCATGGTGACGGGGTCGCTCGAGAGATCCGAGGATGGCAGCGCCCGGATCAAGGCAAAGGCCGTGGCGCTCCTCGAAACGCTGACGGGAGAACTTCTGAAGACGGTCAGGATACGGATACACTGCGAGGTCATCAGGAAGGAAGAGCTGAGAGTGTTGAAGGACATCCTCTTCAGTCTCCGGGGCAGGTCGGGCGTGCTCCTCGAGTTCCAGCTCAACGGAGAGAAGCGATCACTCCCGCTCAAGAACGTCAGGATCGACCCGGGACGGAGAGACGTCATCATCAAGCACTTCAAGAAAGGCATGGACGTAGAGGTCATAGATGAGATACTACCTTGATTTCGAAAAGAAACTCGAACCGCTGGAAAGACGGATCTTTGAAATAGAACGGTTCTACGATGAGAACGAGCCCCACTACGCGAAGGAACTGGGGACCCTGAGGAAAAAGATCGCCAGGATAGAGAAGGAGACCTACTCCGAGCTCTCCAACTGGCAGCGCTCCCAGCTCTCCCGTCATCTCAACCGTCCGCACACTCTCGATTACATCCACAGTCTCTTCACCGATTTCGTGGAGCTTCACGGGGACAGGAAGTTCAAGGACGATCCGGCACTCGTTGCCGGTTTCGCCCGCTTCGAAGGAGTGAAAGTGGCCGTCCTCGGCCACCAGAAAGGTGGTGACGTCCGGGAGATGGCCCACAGGAACTTCGGCATGGCCCATCCCGACGGCTACCGCAAGGCGATGCGCGTCATGGACATGGCCGCGCGATGGGGCAAGCCCATCATCACCTTCATCGATACTCCCGGGGCCTTCCCGGGCGTCGGGGCGGAGGAACGGGGACAGGCGGAGGCAATAGCCTCAAGCATCTATTTCATGTTCTCTCTCGGCGTCCCTACTATTTCCATAGTCATCGGCGAGGGCGGCAGCGGAGGAGCCCTCGGCATCGGCGTCGGCAACAGGCTTCTCATGCTCGAGAACGCGACCTACTCCGTCATATCCCCCGAGGGGTGCGCCGCCATCCTCTGGAGGGACGGAAGCAAGGGTCCTCTCGCGGCGGACGCGCTGAAGCCGACAGCCCACGACCTCCTGAAACTGAAGGTCGCCGACGAGATCATACACGAGCCCTTCGGCGGGGCCCACAGGGACTGGCAAAAAACCTTCGACAACACGCGCACCGTGCTGGATCGCCACCTCAAGGAGCTCGTCGAGATCGATCCCGAGACACTCAAACAGATGCGCTACGATAAGTTCCGCCACATGGGCGTATTCGAGGAGAAACGATGAAAACGATAACCATGGACCTGACGTATGCACTCACCGATGCGATCGGGGCGAACGGTATCGACGCGGGTGAGTTCACGACAACCCTTGCGAACATAAGCGATCATTACGCGAGGCTCCTCGCGAAACCTTTCGCCTTCATGACGCTGCCCGAGACAAAGTTCCAGTTCGACGAGATGCAGGCGCTCGCGGACAAGGCAGCGGCCATGGATATCAAGAACCTCGTCATCCTCGGGATAGGCGGGTCTTCACTGGGGACACAGACGATATTCGAGGCCCTTCTCCATCCCCTGCACAACCTGGAGGAGCGCTTTCGCAACGGCAAACCGCGCTATTTCATCCTCGACAACATCGACCCCCACAAGATGGCGGCGATCGTGGAAACGATCATCCCCGACATCGACCGCACCTTCCTCGTCGTTATCAGCAAATCGGGGGAAACACCGGAGACGATCTCGCAGTTCATGCTCTTCAACGAACTGATGCGCAAATCCGCGGGCTACCAGCAAAGGATAGTCCTCATCACCGACAAGGAAAAGGGACTCCTCAACAGGATAGCGCAAAAGGAGGGCTATCCCGTCCTCAACCTCCCTGACGGCGTGGGAGGCAGGTTCTCCGTGCTGACCCCGGTAGGTCTCTTCCCGTCAGCCCTCATGGGGCTCGACATCAGGAGGCTCTCGGCAGGCGCCGCGGGCATGGCCGCCCACACGGTCCGCTACGACGGCGAAGAGAACATGGCCTTTGTCCTCGCCGCCATCCTTTATCTCATGGACAAGGCGGGAAAGAAGATACATGTCGTCATGCCCTATTGCGAACGGCTCGCCGGCTTCGCCGACTGGTTCCGGCAGCTCGAGGCGGAGAGCCTCGGCAAGAAGGGGCTCGGCCCGACCCCGACGAAATCGATGGGTGTCACCGACCAGCACTCCCAGCTTCAGCTCTATGTCGAAGGCCCTAAAGACAAGTGCGTCATCCTCTTCTACAGCGCCACGCAGGAAGTGCCCATCCCGGCAAGCTTCGACTACCTGGAAGACGTCCGGTACCTCGCCAACAAGGACATGAAGTCCCTCTTCCACGCCGAATTCCAGGGCACCCGCCTGTCGCTCACTGAGGCACAGACTCCCAACATCTCCCTCATTCTCGACGAGGTAAGCGACTACAACCTGGGCGCCCTCTTCTACCTCTTCGAGATGGTCACCGCCCTCATGGGCCACCTCCTCGGCGTCAACGCCTTCGACCAGCCGGGAGTGGAACAGGGCAAGATCTACACCAAGGCAATGATGGGCAAGAAGGGCCTGGAAAAAGAGAAGGAACACACAGAGGCCCTGCTCCTGCGCCGGGCGAAGACAATAGTCTTCTAGGACTCAGCACCCTGGATAGAACGACGAATGGGCGTACATATCCTCCTCATCGTCCCGACCATTCTCAAGAGCCGCTACCTCCATCGGGTTTGCCCTATCCTGCCTGACTTCCTCATTATCCCCGACGACGCCGCGTAGAAACCTGTCATCCAGCCGCCCCGTCTCCGCGTAGTTCCTCACAGCATCCTCAACGGAGGAAAACGGAACTCCCCAGAAGTTCCTGATGAACCTGTCAATGTCGGTCTTTTCATTCAAGTCGGGCATGAGGTCCTTCATGGGTTCGAGCAATTGCTTCATTTTAATGTAGCCAAAGTGCGTGTAAGGCGTTTCGTACTCAGTGAGGCCAGTCTTGACATCGGCGGATCTCAGCAGGTCGTTCACGAACATTGAACACTGACGGTCGCCTGGATCTTCGGTCACGTTCGAGAACAGGTTGTAGTTGGGCGGATCCTTTATGGCCTTGTTTATTCCATCCACTATCCTGTCATACTGCTCGTCCGTCACCTCAAGGGTCATCTTCGCCTGGTAATCGCCCGCCTTCAGCCGCCAGCTGTCATTGACGACCCTGCCGGGCCTGCTATCCAGCATACCTGCAGAATGGTCAAAACCATAGACTTCGGTCATGCTGTCGCCCAGTTGCAGGAAGGTATGATTATAGGCGCCCGTTTCCAGTGATCTTACGGATGGTACTTTGACATACACCGTGACTTGTCTCATGCTCTACCTCCTTCTCAACGCCGGCATACGGTCTACCAGCTTGCGGCAATCACAGCCCCTTGAAGCGATACGACAGATCAATTAGAAGAACCAGCGAGCAGAATTCCAGAAACAGCAACATAATGACCGATATCACGGCCGAAACTCGCTCTGACCTGAACATCCTTGATAGAACACTTCTGTTCAGGAAATAAACGATGGTCAATGAGATCGTGGAGAACAAGGATAGAGCGACGAGCTCGCCCACGCCCGATCCTGCAAAGATCCTCGTATAGTCGCCTGTCAACGAGACAATCGGTTCGATCCATACCGAGATGTTCAGAATCGCGCTAACGAGCACAAACTGACCCGGAGACAGTCTTCTGAAACACAGGAACGAGATCGCCAGAACATGATACAGGGATAAGAGGAAGAACCCTGCCCAGGAATAATCCGGAAATGGACTTATGAGCCAGAACCACAGGAAGCACAGCAAGACTCCCGCAGCGGTCAGGATCCTCTTGTTGTTCATCAGGTCCCTGATCCTCTCAGGCGGTGTTTCAACAGGAGCCAGGACTCTGTAAAAGAATCCCTCCTTCTTGTTAATCCTGAACAACCCGGCAACCAGAAAGAAGAAAAGTGATATGTTGAACAGAAACAAGAACATTACATACACACCGAACCATCTCATCCTGACACCTTTCGCGCTGTATTGACCCGCTGCTGATTGTTTACTGCTGGTTGGGGAGGTAACCCGCTGAATTTACTTTCGGCTTATTCTATTCACAGACCAGGGAGAAATGCCGGTAGAAGTTGCCAGTCTGCCACGCCGGAGGACGGATGGGATATGAAGGGAGAATGTTCTGATTCCACAAGCTACCGATGGCTGATACGGTCATTCGCTAGCGGAGGGATAATTTGGATGCTACCGCACCTTTATCCCCTCGTCGAGATACTTGATGATGGGGTAGATGAAGAATTCGATGACCCTGCGCTTGCCCACCTTGATCTCCGCGGTAAGGCTCATGCCTGAGGTGATGGGCACCCTCCTGCCCTCAACAAGGAGCGTCGCCTCCTTCGGGGTGACGAACATCTCGTAGACGGGTCCCAGCTTCTCGTCCTCGGTGCTGTGCTTCGAGATGCTCCGGACGGTGCCGTTCAGTATGCCGTACTTCTGGAAGTCAAAGGTGTCGATCTTGACGGACACGTCCATGCCGTCGCGGATGAACCCGATGTCCTTGTTGAGGACGGAGGCCTTGATGGTAAGGGGGGCGCTCATGGGGACGATGATCATGAGCTTCTGCGCCGGGGTCACCACGCCGCCTATGGTATGGAAGTAGAGGTTCGACACATACCCGTCCGCCGGTGAGAGGATCTTCTGCTTCTGGTTCCGGAACGTCGTTTTGTCGATCTCCGCCCGTATCTCCGTCGCTGTCTTGTGCTTGTCGGAGAACTCCTTGAGGTTCACGGCCTTAAAGTTCTCGTTGATATAGGCGATCTCGTGGGTAAGCTGCCCGATCTTGTGGGTCGCCTGACGGACGTTGTTGTCGTATGTGAGAACGTCGTTCACGGCCTTCTCGTACTCGTTCTTCGAGACGATGTCGGCAACGGCCTTCATCCTCTCTTCGCGGTCCCTCGCCATGGCGAGGAGGGAGGCGTTGTGGGAGCGGTCCTCCTGCGCGGAGCGAAGCTCTTCCCTCTTCGCGGCAAGCTGTTTCTCAAGGCTTGCCACCGATGACCGGTAGAGTTCCCTCTGGGTCCGCACGGCCTCGGCGTCATTCTCCTTTGCGTCGGGATTGAACGAGCCTTTCCCCATCGTGGCGTTGAGACGTATCTTCTCGAGTTCGAGGTACTTCAGGTTCTTCTGCTTTGATTCCAGCTCCGGTACCGTGATGGAGGGGTCGATCTCCATGAGGACCTGGTCCTTCTTCACGAAGTCCCCCTCCCGGCACATGATGGCGCTCACGACGCCCGTATCGAGGGGCTGGAGTATCTTCACGTCCCCCTCGGGTATGACCATACCCCGGGCCGAAACCACGACATCCACCCTGCCGAGGCACATCCAGGCGATGAAGAAGACCAGCGCCCCCACGACGGTCCAGAAAACGACCCTCCCCAGGGGGCTCACGGGTCTTTCCTCTATCTCCGCCATGGTAGGCTTGAACTCGTGGGCGTCACTGTCCTTGAATACGTATCGGGGCCACCGGGAGGCGATATGGAAGACCGCCTTCACCTTCTCCGTCACGTCCTGCCATTGCAGCCCCTTGAGCCTGTCCGGTATCTTCACGGGTTCACCCTCTTTCCGTCACCGTCGCCCCTGACCCGCGCTTGCTGGGTGTAGAGGAAGTGGTAGTATCCCTTCTTCGCTACGAGTTCGTCATGAGACCCCATCTCAATGACCCTGCCCTTGTCGAGGGCCATGATGATGTCGCAGTCGCGCACCGCCGAGAGCCTGTGGGCCACGATGAAGGTTGTCCTGCCCTTCTTGATGTCCGAGAGGTTCTGCTGGATCACCTTCTCCGATTCGTAGTCGAGGGCCGAGGTGGCCTCGTCGAAGATGAGGATGCGGGGGTTCGTGATGAGCGCCCGGGCGATGGCGATGCGCTGTTTCTGGCCGCCAGAGAGGGTGGAGCCGCGCTCCCCCACGAACGTCTCGTATCCCTGGGGGAGAGCCGAGATAAACTCGTGGGCGCCCGCCACCTTCGCCACGTTGATGATGAGGTCCATGGGGACGTCGGGCCTGGGCAGGGAGATGTTCTCGCGTATGGTGCCGCTGAAGAGGTAGTCGTCCTGGAGCAGGACCCCGATGTTGAACCTCAGCCACACGGGATTGATGTGGCGGATGTCGATGCCGTCGATGTAGATGGTGCCTTCACTCAGGATATAGAGCTTCTCGATGAGCTTCGTGATGGTGCTCTTGCCCGACCCGCTCCTGCCGACAAGACCCACGCTCATCCCCGGCTTTATGTCGAAGCTCATCCTCTCGAGGGCGTAAGGGGAATCGAGGGCGTATTTGAAGGACACATTGTCGAACCTGACAGCTCCATCGAGCTTCGGAAGCGTTATGTCCTTGCCGGACCGAAGCTCGATGGGGTTGTTGAGGATGTCGCTGATGCGGTCCACGGACAGGAGCGCCTGCTGGAACTCGTTCCAAAGGTTGACGAGGCGCAGGAAGGGACCCGTGAACTGCCCGGCGAACATCTGGAAGGCGATGAGCTGGCCGATGGTGAGCTGGTTGTCGATGACGAGCTTCACACCCAGGTAGAGGACGACGATGGTCATGAGGCGCTGGAAGGTGCCCGAGACGGCACCCGCGACGTTGGACATGGTGGCGAGCCGGAAGCTCGACCGGACGTACCTGCCGAGGTTGTCCTCCCACTTCTTCTGCATGGAGCCCTCCAGGGCCAGCGACTTCACCGTCTGGATACCCGTCACGGACTCGACGAGGTAGGAGTTCGCCTGCGCCCCCATCTGGAACTTGTTCTCCAGGCGCTTCCTCAGCTCCGGGGTGACGGTGAGGTAGAGGGTGCCGACGAGGACGACGAACCCGATGAAGACAAGCGTCAGCTTCACGCTGTAGACGAACATGATGACGACAAAGACGAGGGAGAAGAAGAGGTCGATGAGAACGAAGACGGACTTGTTGGTGATGAACTCCCTGATGGTGTCGAGCTCGCGCACCCGCGCCACGATGTTGCCCACCTTGCGGGACTCGAAGTAGACGAAAGGCAGGGAGAAGAGGTGCCGGAAGAGCTTGGCGCCCAGCTTCGCGTCTATCTTGTTCGCCGTGTGGATGAAGATGTAGTTGCGCGTCACGTTGAGGATGAACTCGAAGATGACGACGGCGATGAAGGCGACGGCAAGGACGTCGAGGGTGGTCATCGTGCGGTGGACAATGACCTTGTCGAGGATCACCTGCGTGAAGAGCGGGGTCACAAGACCGAAGAGCTGGACGATAAAGGAGCCCGTCAGGACCTCCGCCATGACGTTCTTGTAGTGGAGGATCTCGTTGTAGAACCACCGGAACCCGAAGGCCGCCTGGCTCGATATGAGCTTGTGCCTGAAGATCAGGTACTCGCCCGAGGATACCTCCTCGAGCTCGGCAAACGTAAGGGGTCTCGCCTTCATCTCGGCAGGGAAGAAGACGAGGACCTTTGCCTCCTCCATGTTCGTCTTGAGGAGCACCCCGTAGCCACCGTCCGCAAAGATCACCATCGCGGGGACGGGGTAGGTCGCAAGGAGCGCCTTCAGGGGCATCTGCTTGAGTCTCGCCCTGAACCCCAGGTTCTTCGCGATGAGAAGGAGCTGCTCTTTCGGGACCTCGCCGTCCGTTATCCCGTATTCCCGTGTAACGGTGCGAAGGTCCACGTCGATCTGGTTGATCCTCGCGATGAGCTCGAAACACACAAGGGCCGTCTGCATTACTTCACTCCCTCCGAGAGGACCTCAAGCTCCTTCACCGCCGCTGTCTTCGCTATCACGACCTTCGTCAGCTCCAGCTTCTGACCGAGGAGTTCTATCTTCTGGTTGAGGAAGTCCGTCCTGTCGATGAGCTTCTGACCCTCCAGCCTCTTAACCATGGCGAGCTTGTCCTCCACCTTTTTGAGCATGTCCTTCTGGTTCGCTATGCCCGACGTGTAGGTCCTCCTGGCCTGGGTCACCTTGGCATGCCTTGCCTCAAGTTCGGAGAGCTTCCGGGACCGTTCGAGTTTGAGCCTCTCCAGCTCGAGCTTTGCCTTATCAATCTCGGCATTGCTCTTGAACCCCTCGAAGAGGGTCAAGGTGGCGGCAAGACCTATGAAAAAGTTGCGGGGCTGCATATACCGGGCGGACGTCCCCGCCTCGTTCTCGTTGTTCCCGTACCAGACGTACTTGGAATACAGCCCCAGGCGGGGGTAGAGTTCCCGTGTGAGGGCGTCGACCTCGGCCTGCTTCTTCTCTATCTCCAGGGCGTAGATGCGGGACTCCGGCGTCCTGTCGATATCGAAGACACTGTCGCCCTGCCCTGCGGGTTCGGCAAAGTCCCTGACGCTGAGGATCTCCGCCTCGTAGGCATCCCCGGTGTAAAAACTGAGGTCCCTTGAGAGCGTCGCCACCTTGAGCTTTAAGGTGTCGATCTCGTCGAGGGTCTTCACGGCCTTTACCGCCTCGTCCACCATCTCCACCTTCGATATCCTGCCCGCCTTGTAGAACCTCTCCTTGGTCAGGGACAGCTCTTTGTACAGGGTGAGGAGCCGGCGCTTCGTCTCGAGCTCCCGGGAAGCGGTGAGGAGGCCGGAATAGAGGTTGAGGACCTTGAGCTTTATGTCCCGGATGGTCTGGCGGTAGGTCGTTCTCTTCACGTCAACATCGCTCTTCGCTATGGACACCCGCTTCGGGGTGGCCCCGAAGTCGAAGAGGTTGTACGTACCCGCCAACAGGAGGGAGGTCTGGTACATGGTGTTCTGGACAAGCACCGTATCGCCCACGGAGGTGAGCTGATAGGCACCGTCGGAGAGGTCCTTGACGTACTCCGAGTTCCACTGGGCCTTGATCGTGGGGTAGTAGAGGGAATAGGCCCGCTTGAGCGAGGACTCGCTGATGGTGACGTCGAGGCGGGACATCCTGACGTCGTGGGAGTGGGCGAGGGCCTTCTCGACGACGGAGTCGTAGTCGAGCACATCAGCGGCAGAAGAGAGGAGAGGGAAGAGAAGGCAGGCCATCCCCGCCAGCCTGCCCCAACCGCAGACCCACCGCACAAAAAGACCAGACCGTCCCGTTTGACGGGCCTTTGATGCCGATAGCACGTGCAATACCTTTTGCTGCAGATGTTTGTGCAGCGGATAGCGACCTTCCCCTCGCCTGTCGGATGGTCGCCTGCCCGCTGCTGTCTCTATCTTCCTCCGGGTCTCTTCCAACCCGCGAAGCTTGAACCTGGTAAAACCGTCCCTTCCTACGCATGCCAGGAGTTGGCTAT
This sequence comes from Syntrophobacterales bacterium Delta_02, assembly GCA_001603955.1. GTDB lineage: Bacteria > Desulfobacterota > Syntrophorhabdia > Syntrophorhabdales > Syntrophorhabdaceae > Delta-02. The sequence continues at coordinate 26,845 of LVAA01000045.1, forward strand.
GATGTTCATGAGATCCTGGTTGTTCCTCACATCATTGACGCTCGTGAGCGATATGCCGTTTTCTGTCGCAAATGCCGTTATCTGCTGGATGACGCCGTTGATGTCGGCGTTGTTGAGGAAAAGACCACTGTTCAGCTCGATCTTCTCTATACCGTAACTCGTTGACATCTGGAACCATACCGTGACGGCATCATTGGAACCGTACCCAATGACGAGGTCCTGCCCACTCTGGAAGAGGGCCACCGTTCCCTGCAATACATCAGATGCAAACAGAACCCTGTCTTGAGTTGTATCATCGGAACCGGGATCAGAGATAGTATCGGTACCGTCTCCGAGTGCAAAGACGTACGTGTCGTCCCCGGTGACTTCATGAATGGTATTGGTGCCTCCGTAAAGATGGTCGTTCCCTGCGCCGCCGTAGAGAGTGTTGTTACCGCCGCCGGAGATGATGTAATCATCACCAGCACCACCATCCAAGCTGTCATTGCCTTTACCACCGTGCAAGAAATCCTGACCTGTCCCACCGAAAAGACTATCGTTTCCCAAATCGCCGTAAAGCGTGTCATCTCCATCATTGCCATAAAGGATATCAGCCCCGAATCCGCCCCAGAGCCGGTTATCTTCACTATTTCCCATTAGCAGATTGTCCAGTTCGTTCCCACACCCGTCTAACGCATAGTCTGTCAGGACGAGATTCTCAATGTTAGAGTCCAATCTGTAGAACTCGGCCGAGCTGTATACCGTATCAATGCCGCCGCTTTCGTCCTCAACGACAACATCTTCCATATCCTCCACGTAATAATCATCGTTTCCAATCCCACCTGCAAGCGCATCGAAGTCACCTGTTCCCAGCAGCGTGTCGTTGCCGTTTGTTCCAAGAATCGTATTCGTTGTCAACATGAGTTCCAAGTCTCTGGCCGTCATCGTCGTTTGATCAGAGAACCGAAACTCGGATACAGGGTATTCTGCCTCATAATACCATCCTGACAGGCATAGGGAATCGTCCGTGTTGTCAATATTTATTATGATGTCTCCGTAGTCCGAGCTGACATTCAGATCATCTATCGATATCCCCTCTCCGAAAACCACCAAATTCTGTTCGCCGGGAGCGAACAGGTAATCGTAGATGGTGTCATTGCCGGAACCTAATTCGAAAACATAAACATCGCTCCCCGTGTTTCCATCCAATTCGTCATCACCGGTTCCACCGTTGAGGATGTCGTTGCCCTCGTCGGCATACTCGGTGACGGTGTCGCCGGCATCGTCGATATAGTACGTGTCATTTCCCGTGCCGCCCAGGAGGGAGTCGGCCCCCAGGCCTCCCTGGAGGACGTCGTTGTCGGCACCGCCGTAAATGGTGTCGTTGCCCGCGCCGCCGTCGAGGTAGTCGGCCCCGGCGTTGCCGGAGACGTAGTCATCACCGGTACCGCCATATATGTTATCATTACCCTCTCCACCGATGAGGCTGTCACTGCCTTCTCCACCCACCAAGGTATCGTTTCCCGAACCACCATCAACGCTATCGTTTCCTGCACCTGTGTTCACGTAATCGTCACCGCCCCTGGCATTGATCACGTCATCGGATGCCCCCGTTATGATGCTGTCGTCGCCTTCCGTTCCAGGGCCGAGTAAGTCGGCTACGCTGATCTCTGTCCCATCCGCAAAGCGTATGGTCCCGACAACGCAGGAGCCGTTGATATTCTGTTCGTCAAAGTCGATTAGGTTAATTGCGTCTCCTAGCAGTCCGTATTCTATGGTGAGGGTTGTCCCGTTGAGAGTCGCGCGCAGGTCACTTTGCGTGATCCCCTCGCCGAAAAGGATGATATTCCCTGCTCCGAGTATCGAGGTGTCTGTAATCGTGTCGATACCATCGCCATATTGGAATGTATAGGTATCATTTCCGTTGCCGCCGAAGAGCTGGTCGTTTCCTTGGCCTCCTGAAAGCCAGTCCTCTCCGTTGCCGCCGTAGACTGCGTCATTGTCGGCTCCACCATCCAACGTGTCGTCACCGGCGTCGCCAATGATCACATCGTTTCCGAAATCACCCGCCAGGACATCATCGCCCGCCTGGCCTTTCAGAAAATCATCATAGACGGTTCCATCCCCGTAGACGGCTGATGATTCCGAAGGCAACACTCCCTGCAATGCATAGGCAACAGCATAATTGCCGCCGACCTGCGCTCCGCCATCCACCCTGAACTGCTTGGTTGCCTCGGTGAATAACGGAACGGGATTTGCCTCGCTGGACTGATCGAGCGCATCTCGAAGTGCTTGTGTAATAGTCAGAAGATCGTATACTCTTGCCTGTCCGCTCGCGTCAATGAACTGGACTCGGTATACATCGCCAACGGTTATCTCATTGCCGTTGCCGTCGGTACGATAATTGTAGATGTATATCTTATCGTCGCTGCCTGGAGTCATGTTTTTGAGTACCAGCCAATTGTCTTGAATGTATCCGGCTATATCCTCAGGCGCAATCGACGAGCCGAAAGAAATTGTATCGGTTATTTCTTTTGCGACATCAGTCAGGTTGCCCCAACCACCAGACAAGAACCCCTGTTCCTCCCAATTCGCCTGCAACGCGGCGACCATACTTGGCACATCATAGGTCCTAAGGCATCCATTCTCATCGAAGAAATGTATTGCTCTATACTGGCTGCTATCAAAAAAGTATGCAAAGGATATCTCGTTTATTCCAAGGTAAATCCGATTAAAATCACTTAGACAGCAGACTATATCGCTCGGGTTCACTTCCATTCCATTAAACACGCGGAGATCATAGGGGTCCCCATTATCATACCACCAGTAGCCATTCTCAATTGTGTCGACGCCATCTCCGCCGTTGAACAGGAAGACATCATTCCCAAGCTGACCCGATAGAATATCATCGCCCCGGCCGCCGACGATAATGTCATCGCCCCGGCCGCCGAGTATCGAATCAGTTCCACCTCCACCTTCCACTATGTCGTTGCCCTCTCCAGCATCAACGAAATCCCGACCACCTCCGTCCGGGTTGTCGAGGGCCTTAATCCAATCGTCTCCCTCGCCCCCCCAAATGTTCTGTGCAGTTATGCCACCTGTGAGCGTGTTTCCAAAATTCGTGTCGTCGTAAATGGAATTCGGCGTACCCTCGGTACGACTGAGAATGTCACCAAGAGTCAGAACGGTCCCATCCGCAAAAACAAATCTCTTGATGGCAAGATCGGAGGACGTGTAATAGGCTCCCTCGCCGTCGCTTTCACCGCCCAGTGCGGCAATCGCCACCGGGGGGCTGCCTCCATTATTACTAGCCGAGATAAGAACGCCTTCGTTGCCTCCGATGCCAATCGCCAGGTCAATCCAGATTATCGACCCGTCAGAGTTTGTCGGTCCCTCCACTTGGACGGAAATATCTTGTGGTGTTATGCCCTCTCCGAACACGAGGGTGTCGCTCGCTTCACCAGAATCAATGAAATGCGAGTCGATGTAATCGAAACCATCTCCGCGGTTAAATATGATGGTGTTCTGTCCGTCCACGGCCCCGATACTGTCCCATCCCTCGCCACCGATCATGACATTGTGTCCGGTGCCGCCCTCTATGTAGTCATCCTCTGCACCGCCGTAAATCGTATCGTCTCCAGCCGAGCCGAGAATATAATCGTATCCGCCTCCTGCGTACATGACACCAGCATTTGTCATCTCTATGTAATCACCCGATTCGGAGGGCGTTCCCGTGACGCTTTCGATGTACTCCTTTTCCCATATTGTTCCATCAGCCTCGAAGATGATCCTCTCGATACGGTGTCTTTCGCCTTCGAACCACTGTCGAATGGTCAAACTCTCACCTGTGTCGTTGATCACAAGAATAAGGTCACGTCCGGAAATCGAGAAAGACACTTGCGACGGCAGGTAATCTCTGATGCGAACAGTGTCAAAGCCCACCGGATCATACTGCCCGTCTTTCTCTATTATGATGTCATGCCCATACCCACCGCCAAACACATATGTGTCGTCTCCGGAACCACCCCTGAGCGTATCGTTTCCAGCCTGGCCATCCAGAGTATCTGAAGTGCTGTCACCGACTATATAGTCGTCGCCTGCCCCTGCTGCAAGTGCCATTTCAGTGATTGTGGCAATGTCCCATACGGTTCCGTCGGCAAACTCCATCCGATCCACAAAAGAAGCGCCGCCATTTGGATGAAACCATCCTTGCACCGTGACACTGCTGCCGGAGAGACAATCGGTAACGACAAGATCATAAGAGCTATCTCCCCCTCTGCGAACAACCACGTCGGATACAGGAATGGAAGCGTCAACGTACAGCGTGTCTATGTCCTCTACAGCCGCGTCGGTTCCCATGATGACGTCTCTGCCGCCGTCTCTTGAGAAGATGTATCGATCACTTCCGTTTCCACCGACCATGGTGTCGTCGCCATTTCCGCCAATGAGGGTATCGTCGCCGTCCTTTCCGTAGAGATAGTCGTCTCCTTCCAGGCCGGAGATGATATCGTTGCTCGAATATCCATAGAGAACATCGGACGAATCCGTTCCCGCGAGGACGGACGCTCTGATGAACTCGCTGTTCCAAATGGTGCCATCGCTGAATTGGATCTGTTCAACACGGTATCGCGACTCGTCATCCCGGAACCAGGACGACACTCTCATTTGGTCCGCCGTTCCCGCCAGTATAACGAGGAGGTCCTCCCCGTGTCGGCGCAGGGTGATGTCTGAAGGTGCGATGTCGTTCGCCATAAGGATAGTATCAACATTCCCCGCGGTTGCGTCGTCATCGAATATGGTGTCGGACCCCGTGCCACGCTCGAAAACATAGAGATCGTCACCGTTCGCCGTGCCGTTCGAGTTCTTTGGTCCGCCGTAGAGAGTGTCGTTGCCGGTACCACCTTCTATGGTGTCGCTCATGTATCCGCCACTTATGGTGTCATCTCCGGCAAGACCCTTGATATTCACGCCAAAGGACCGAGGTGCCGAGAGATTTTCATCTCCGTCGGTCCCCACAATATCCTGTGCAGCCACGATATCGTGAACCTGGACACCCGTGAGGTCTGTATCGGTAAACCGGAATAATTCAACCCTATACTCCTCTTCAAGGTCCACTTTGAACCAGTTTTGGAGTCGAAGGGTTTCTCCGGTGCCGATGATCTTCAACATTATGCCGTCGTCATCGCCATATTCTGAGAATGTGAATTCGACGTCGCTGGAGCTGAGACCCTCGCAGATCAGCGTATCGACGCCTTGTTCCTCTCTCAGAATCTTGTTCCCCATCCCCGCTGCCCATGTAAAGGTGTCGTTGCCTGTTCCGCCGATCAGAATATCGTAGCCTGTTCCGCCGATAATACTGTCATCCCCGGCTCCTCCGACAAGGCTGTCATTCCCGTCGCCACCATAGAGTGTATCGTTAAGGACTCCACCAAAGAGCCTGTCGTCACCGCCAAGGCCGGTTATGGCCATGCCGTGATTTTCCAGACCATGTATCTCGTCGTCGCCTTCACTACCGTATATACCGTTAGAAAGAGCCATCTCCTGAACCTGCGCCGCCGTCAAATCCGTGTCCGCAAATTGGAAGCTTTCAATCTTCTTTTCATCGCTCGTGAACCACTCGTCCAAATTAAGCGTTTCACCTGTGTATGTATTTATGATCTCAATCCCGGTGACAAGGGTAACCCCATCATTCGTCTCTTTTGCCAGACTGAATTCAAGATCGGAAGAGTAGAGCGTGGAGGAAGCCAGAGTATCCTCTCCCCCCGTCTCCATGATGGTGTCATTGCCGTAACCCTCTTCCCAGTAATAGGTGTCATCCCCCAGTCCGCCTTCCAGACTGTCGGCTCCTTCACCACCGTCAAGGATATCATTGCCTGCGAGACCGTAGAGATGGTTGTTTGCGCTGTTGCCGTAGATGGCGTTGTCAAGGACGTTGCCGGTGCCGTTTATGGCATTGCTGCCCGTCAATATGAGGTCTTCAACATTATCCGAGAGAGTGAACGAGACGGACGATTGCACCTCGTCGTATCCTTCGTCGAGAAGTTCCGTGACCATGTCATTGGAGTTATCAACGATGTAGATATCGTCCCCGGCGCCACCGAGCAGGGTGTCCGCTCCGGTGCGGCCGTCAAGAATGTCATCACCGGCACCGCCTGTAAGCTGGTTGTTCCAGTTGTTTCCGGTGATGATATTGTCGAGGTCGTTGCCGGTGCCGTTTATTGCGCCGATATTCGCCAGAGTCAGGTTCTCGACGTTGTCCGTGAGGGTATAGGTGATCGAAGACTCGACGGTGTCTGTCCCCTCGTCGGCAAGCTCGGTGACGATATCGCCCGCGTCGTCGACGATGTACTTGTCGTTCCCCAGTCCGCCGTACATGGTATCCGCGCCTGTACCGCCGTTCAGGATGTCGCTGTTATCCAGACCATAGAGAACGTCATTGCCGCCCAGGGCGACGATATTGTTCGCAAGGTCGCTCCCGGTCAGGGTATCGTCCCCTTCGGTCCCGGTTATCTTCGTGCTCAGTGCGAGAAATTCTTCATAGGTCAGACTGCTGCTGTCGTGGAACATGAAACAGCCTATCGCGTGGGGCCCGAACCAGTCATTGGGGTCGAAGTTCATAAGCTCCAGCCGGTCAGTGCCGCTGGTACCGATGTTTATGATGAGACGGTCTTCGGTTGTGCTGATCGAGAGGTCGTCCACTGTGATCCCCTCGCCGAAGATGACGGTATCGAACTCGGACTCCGTCGACCAGTCGTCGATGGTGTCGACACCGTCCCCGATATTGTAGTAGTACGTGTCCCTGCCCTCGCCGCCGGCGAGCAGGTCGTTGCCGCCATCACCCTGGATGTAGTCATCGCCTGCGCCGCCGTAAAGGCTGTCGTCACCGCCATATCCCCTGATGATATCGCTGCCCGCGCCGCCGTCGATGTAATCGTTGCCATGATCGAGAGCACTTATATTGCCGGCGTCCCCGTGGAGTACATCGTCACCGTCTCCTCCGTAGATCTCGTCAGCCCCGGCCCCGCCTATGATGGTGTCGTTGCCTTCCCCGCCGTCGAGGTAGTCGCTGCCCCCGTCAACGGTGTCGTCGCCCTGAATGTAATCGTTACCCGCGTCCCCGTAGATCTCGTCGGAGCCCTCCTGACCGTAAAGCAGGTCAGCGCCGTCTCCTCCGTAGATCACATCGTCGCCCTTTCCTCCGAGGATCTGATCGATACCGGCATCTCCATAGAGTTCATCGTTGCCGCCCTGACCGCTTATCGTGTCATCGCCCTCGCCACCGTCGATGTAGTCATTGCCATGGAGAGCAACCTCGATATCATCGGAGTCTCCGTAAAGCTCATCGTTGCCGGAACCGCCGAAGATCGTATCGTTACCTCCCTGCCCGATGACGTAATCATCGCCTTCCTCGCCGTCTATATAGTCGTTGCCGTGAAGGCTGACGTCGGCACCGGACACGTCGCCGGCTATGAGGTCATTGCCGGAACCACCATGGATCTCGTCGGACCCCTCGGAACCGTATATGGTGTCGACACCGTCCCCTCCGAAGAGGACGTCATCGCCGCCCATGCCGAAGATTAGGTCGTCGCCTTCCTCGCCGTCTATATAGTCGTTCCCGTGGGAGGCAACGGCAATGTCGGCGGAGTCACCGTAGAGCTCATCGTTGCCGGAACCACCGTAGAGATCGTCGGAACCGCCATTCCCGTAAATGATATCGTTGCCTTCCCCGCCGTCTATGTAATCGTCGCCATGGTTCTCGAGGGCAAGCTGGCTCAGGGCGTTGTCGCCATACAGGATGTCATTCCCTTCGCCACCCTCAATGAAGTCCGCTCCGCCCCATCCGAAGACGGTGTCGTTACCGGAACCACCGTACACCTCGTCATCTCCGTTCCCCGTATAGACGAAGTCATTCCCCGTACCCGCATAGACGACATCGCTGCCGGTGTCTTCGAGAAGAACGGATTGATAGGTAACGTTCGTAAGGACCGGCTGGTAGCTTGTTCCGCCACTCGGGTTGGGAGAGGTCTCGATAGAGTAGGACCAGTCGAAAAGGGCGGCACTTGCATGACCTGCGCTCAGGATGACATCATCACCACCCCCGCCCACCAGAAGGTCCGAGCCGGCACCACCGAAGAGGGCGTCGTTCCTGTCCGAGCCATAGAGGAAGTCGTTGCCTTCACCACCGGACAGGAGGTCCCCCTGCCCGGTAATACCCATCGCCGTCTCCCCGGCTTCCACAAGATCGCTCATCTCTCCCATATCCTCGGCAAAGAGCCTGTCGTCATCCGTACCGCCGAAGAGGAGATCGGCTCCAGTCCCTCCTTCCAAAATGTCATGGCCGGATCCCGCCACGATGCCGTCGTTGCCGGATCCGCCCTTGAGCCAGTCGTCTCCACCGTTGTTGGCAAGTATCTGGTCATTCCCTCCTCCGCCAACGATCGAGTCGTTGCCCGTGCTGTCGTAGAGGGTATCAGCCCTGTCGGGCTCCGGGATGTTGGGGTCGGTGATGACGTTGCCGAGAGCGTCGTATTGAATCTGGACTCCCGGGGTGTTGGGGTCGGAGTCGATGGGGGCGAGGTCACCTGTTATGGTGAGGGTTGTGGATGGATCATCGGGAGTATCGATGAGGTTGATGCCGAAGTCGCCGGACTTGAACCCTCTTCGAGCGTAATCGTGGTTCCGTCTTCAAAAGTTATCTTCCATGGCGAGCAATGACTCACCTGTTGCTTTCCATCAAATGTCTTCCAGATGTCTTCATCTCCGTCCTTGTAGAACGCGGCTAATCTACGACCACCCCAGGATATGAAGTTCTCGCCATCGTCTGAAATAGTGAGATTGCCGATGCCAGATGCAATATCGTATGTATCATTGCCGCCGCCGCCCTCCAGGACGAGCTCTGCCTGATGTGATCCATTATTTGTGACGAAAATCCTGTCGTTGCCGTTCCCTCCGTGAACAGTGCATACGTTATCCTCGGAAATCTCGTAGGTAATATCCGGCCTTATACTCCCCAGGGCAAACTTAACCTTTGGTAACACGCATGCTTTTTCCGTAGCCAAGGCCAATGACCAACCCTTATCAATTCTGGTTACGGCATCGTAGTTTTCGTAAACGATCACATTGTTTTGTTCGGTCACTTTTACGGTAGAAGACCCTTCGGAAAAGCTTTCCTCCTTCGTCCCACCCCATATTCCCTTGAAATAATCCACTGCCTCCGACCATAAAGATTTCGCTGCATCCCACATTGTCAATTTGATGGCAAATGCCGCAGCTACCATGCGGGAGTATTTAACTTCCTTCTCATCCAATTGTCCGATATACACGTATTCATGCCTACCCCCTGGCATTGTGCATTCATATGCAGCAGTGCCGGGCGTGAGGAATAGCGATGATATCTCACTTATTGACTTCAACAATTGCTTATCAGCATTCATGACTATTGTGTTGCTGGTTTCTCCCTTTCGGTGCAATTTTGGCTTATCGGCCCGATAGTATTCCCAATCATGTTGCTTACATATGGCATCCACAAGGCTACGATGATACTCACTCTCGTGTTCCAGGTCTGTACACGTCCGTATGGACTCGTTATAACAGGCCATTACTTCCCAATGTATCCTTTGGCCCTCCCGATTACGACGCCCCCCCGACCAACCGGGGCCACCCCAATATCCGTAGGTTGGCACAATGAGATCAGGAAACGCTTCGGCAGACGCTGATATTGGCCTAGCCCCTTCCCAACCAATCCTTCCGATCCAGTACAATTCCTTGTTTGGCGCCAAGTAGCCCGTGACAGACATGCTTACCCTCCCTCCTAGTTATAACGGGTACAATTGCCTCCACTCTCTCCGTTGCGATTCTCTAACCATTCCATCATCTGAATACACGCGACGGCTCGTCCGGTATCATCCTGCTCCTGCGTGTGCTTGAACGGTGCACACTATCCCAGTTCTCGATGGTTGTCGCTATCGATAGAAACAACTCTATCTGATGACTCCCATCCTTGATTCTCTTTATGTTGACCACGACCAAACTTGTATATCCCAAGTATTCCCCGTCCGGCGAAATGGCTGCGGAGTCGATCGATCCTCCTGTGCCGATGCGCCGGTGGTTACCCTCGGGTGAATAGAGATAGAATGCCGCCTGTGACTCAAAAACCAGCCGGTTCCCGTCCTTGCTCAACAGGGGTCTCTGGGAGTCTCTGCCGTACTCATCTCCGACGATTACGTAGGGCGGTTCATCCTCGGTCATGCCTTCCCTGAGGGCATAGATGTTGTTGGCTCCATACCGCCAGCCTTCGATCCTTCTTTCGTACTCATCTCTGTCGTTTTCCGGCACCCCCGGCAGTGACGCCGGAGCGACTCCCCAGCAGAGGAAGCGCTTGTCGTCCGGGAAATAGGTGAGGTAGCTCATGCTGAAGAACTTGTAGTGTGTAAGGCGCCTCTCCTTCCCCGTGGCAAGGTTCACTTCCCAAGCATCGAAGTCTGCAGCGGGGGTTCTACCTCTCTCCCTTGTGTATCCGGCACGGGCGTAAAGGATCTTAGTCCCGGAATGGGAAAAGGTTGGGTGGATCTTGGCCCCCGGACCGGTTGTTATCCTCCTCATGTTCCCGCCATCAGGATTCATGACCGCGATCTGCATTTCAGAGAGGTCGAGGTAACCACCTCGCACAGGAATGGTTGAGAAGACAATCCTGGTCCCGTCATAGGAATAACGGGCCATGGTCCACTGCTCATCGGGGGGGGACTTGTAAGCACCCAGTTCCCCCGTATCCAGGTCGTACACCTGGATCTGACACTTATTGTTCCTGCATCGGTCGAAAAGAAGCTTCTTCCCGTCGTGGGAGAAGCTGAGGTGATCTATGGTATCCTCCATCTTGCCTGTTCTCATTGCCGAGCATCCTCCTCCAGACAGCATGAATGCAAAGTCGATGAATATGGCGACAACTACCGCAAGTGCACAAATCTTTGATCTTCCAAGATTGCTCTTGCCTGTACACTTGTTTACATCTTTCGCTCTCATGACCCCTCGTCCTATTCAACCACTTTACACAGAGGGCGGCTTTTCCCAGAGACACACCGCCTTCCGGGTCCCGCAGTTGCACCGTCTGTCCATAAGCAGCCCCTACCTGCAATTCCGTCGCTTCTTTGGCTTAAGGGAAAAATCAACTAGGATGATGATTCAGATATGCGCCTTCTCCCCCACGATGAAGACCACATGATGAATGTAAAGAAATGTAAAACAGAGCACGATATCGTGTCAAGAAATTTGTTATGATTATATTGACAAGAACTGATACCTGTTATTTTAGGCTACCTGCCTGTAATCTTCGTCCGTCTCTTCAATTGACGCTTGTACGATCGACAAAGGTATGGTACATAACCGGCGGACACTCACCCTTAGTTTCTTCCATCAAGATGACATGATCAATACTGGCACCGATAAGGGGGTCATAATGAACGTTCTCTTCATCCACCAGAACTTCCCCGGGCAGTTCAGGCACCTGGTGAATCGTTTCGCATCCTCTAAAGGCAACAGGGTGGTGGGTATCTGCCAGCCCCAGGCGCCGGGGGTACGGGATGGGCAGTTCGCCAATGTGCTCAAAGGGGTGTACAGCCCTCATCGGAAGCCCGCGAAGAGCACCCATCCTTATCTTCGGAGCGTGGAGTCGGGGGCGCTCAACGGCCAGGGGGTGGCTAGAAAGCTCCTGGAGCTCAGGAAGAAAGGATTTAAACCCGATGTCGCCTTTGCGCATATCGGGTGGGGGGAGGCTCTCTATTTCAGGGACGTCTATCCCGATGTTCCCCTAATCGGGTACTGCGAGTTCTACTACCATGGGGATGGAGCGGACCTGGGGTTCGACCCCGAGTTCCCCGCTGACCTTGACGACCGCATGCGGATACGGACGTGGAACATGACGCAGCTTGTAAGCCTTGTATCGGTCAACACCGCTGTCAGTCCCACGAAGTGGCAGAGGAGCCTCTATCCAGAGGAGTTCCGTGAGAAGATCGAGGTCATCCACGAGGGGGTGAACACGGAGGTGGTGAAGCCCTCTTCCGGTCAGACCCTCACCCTGCCCGACGGGACCGTCCTCACGAAGGACATGGAGGTCATCACCTACACGGCCAGGGGCCTTGAGCCCTACCGGGGGTTCCATGTCTTCACGAGGGCGGTTGAGGAGATATGCCGGCGCAGGCCGAACTGCCACGTCGTCATAACCGGGGGCGACGAGGTGCGCTACGGCAAGAGGTTGCCCGGGGGGCAAAGCTACCGGGAGAACATGCTGAAAGAGGTATCCATAGACGACAAGCGCGTCCACTTCCTGGGGCTCGTCCCCTACGATACCCACCTCAAGACCCTCCAGGTGTCATCCGCCCACGTCTACCTCACAATCCCCTTCGTCCTCTCCTGGTCCATGATAGAGGCGATGGCGGCCGGGTGCGTTGTTATCGGCTCAGCCACTCCACCCGTCAAGGAGGTCATAGAGGACGGGCGTAACGGGCTCCTTGTCGACTTCTTCTCACCTCAAGGGATAGCGGACCGGGTGGACGAGGTGCTCGACCATCCCGAAAGGATAGCGCACCTGGGAGAGGCAGCGCGGCGGGATGTTGTCGAGCGCTATAACGTGCGGGACAAGATCGGGGAATATCGGCGGTTGTGGGAAAATGTCATGGGGAAACGGTGAACTGAGGTTTTCCTGGTTCCCGGCCTTCGCCGGGATGACGGGGGAGGAAGATTGCCGGGATGACGTATTATAGTGGGGTGGGGAGGCGCATGATGCCCCTTATTTCACCCTTTCGAATTTGACCTTTACTATCCTCCGGCCGTCTATGTCGACGACGGTGAAGCGGTGGCGGCCGTGGTAGATGATCTCGCCGCCCTTGGCGAGGCCCTGGAGCTGGGTGGTGATGAAGCCGCCGAGGGTCTCATAGTCGGGGGATTCGGGAAGGTCGAGGTTCAGGCGGTTGTTGAGGTCGCGGACGGAATAGGATGCGTCGATGAGGTAGGAGCCGTCCCTCTGACGTTCGACCTTGTCGTCCACGTCGGTTTCGTCCATTATCTCGCCGAAGATCTCCTCCATGATGTCTTCGAGGGTGATGATGCCAACGGCCGAGCCGTACTCGTCGATGACAACCGCCAGGTGGCGGCGGGTGCGCTGCATCTGTTTGAGGAGGACGCTTATCTCCATGGTCGCCGGGACGAAGAAAGGGCGTTTCAGGATCTTCTCCAGCTCGAAGGGCTCCTGTGTCTTCCAGATGTGGCGTGTTATGTCCTTCTGGTAGACAAAACCGATGACGTTGTCGAAATTCTCCCGGTAGACGGGGTAACGGGAGAACTCGTTGCCTATGATGTAGCTCATGATGTTATCCCTGCTGTCGTCCACATCGATGGCGTACACGTTGGGACGCGGCACCATAACCTCTCTCACGGAACGGTCGCTGAAGTGGAAGATCCTGTTGATCAGTTCTTCCTCGGTCTTGTCAAAAAGGCCCTTCCGCCTCCCCTCTTCCAGGAGGATCTTGATCTCACCCTCGCCGATATGCTCTTCGGACCTGCTCAGGTTAAGGGTCTTGACAAGGAACAGCGTCGTAACGGAGAGGAAGTTGACGAAAACCGAAAAAACGCGTGACACCATGTTGAAGAAGGGAAGGACGACGAGGGCCGCCTTCTCTCTGTATGTGAGACCAACATACTTCGGGACCAGCTCTCCGAACACGATGAAAAGATACGTCAGAATGCAGACGACGATCCCAACCGCGATGGATTCTGAAAAAGGCTTCAGGAATTCGATCCTGCCAATGACGGGCATGAGGTACTTCACGGCCATGAGGCCGCCGACCGCCGACGCCAGGGTGCCGAAGAGAGTGATGCCGATCTGGACCGTCGAAAGGAAACGCTCCGGGTTTTCCTTGAGACTGAGCAGCATCTCCGTCTTCCGGTCCTTTTTCTTCCTGAGCATTTCCTTTATCTTGCTCTTGCGCGAGGCAACGATGGCCGTCTCGGCAGCGGAGAAGATCCCGTTCAGGATAAGCAATACAATAATGATTATTACGCCGGTCAGCGGTTCGTCCATTAATCCCTTATGCGCTCCCTCACCTGGTGCATGAACGCCTCCAGCCTCGTCAGGATGTTCGTCACGCCCTGGCCGTCGTAGGCTATGTTGATGACGGGCACGTCATGGTTCTGCTGGATGAGCCGCATGATGGCGCTCGACACGGTGCCCGGCATGCAGGTGAAGGGCATGGCGTTGATGATCCCCGCGACCCCCTTGCGGGCGAAATCGATGCTCTTGCCGACGGTGAGGACCGCCTCTCCCTCGAAGCTGTCGTGGATGTAGGGGCTTGCCTTTTCGAGGATGTCCTTTACCTTCGGTTCGGGTCCGTACTTGATGAAAGGCACAACGATATCCTCCATCAGGTGCTCGTCCTTGTTCTGGACATACTCGGTTATGATGAAACCAAGAACACCCAGAAGGGTGTCCCTTTTTTTGCTCTTTCTCTTACCCGTGTAGTTTACGTAGGAGATCCATTCGCACACGGGAGCGAGCCACACCACGCCGCCCAGGTCCTCGACGGTCCTGATCAGCTGGGAGTTGCTGAACTTGTTGGAACGTATGTAGATCTCGCCTACGATACCTATCGTGGGCCTCTTCTCCTGGCGGCGCTCTATGGCCCTGAATTTCCCGAGGACATCCCTGAGCACGGCGTCGATGTCCCTGGCACCCCTCTCGATGCAGCGGCAGACCTCCGCGAGCGCCTCCGCGTAGACCGCGTCGGTCGTCCCCGGTGTCCTCTCGTAGGGACGCGTCTCGTGAAGTATCTTCGTCAGGAGGTCCGCGGCAACAACGGCCCGCCAGCCGAGGCGGGTGAACCTGCCCCCGACGATGTTGAGCTCCTTGTAGAACCGGTGGTCCTGGTTGGGCGCGTAGATGGGAACGTTGGCAAAGCCAGCCTCGTCAAGGACCATCCTGTGGAAACGGTTGTACTGGCCGAACCTGCACGGGCCTTCCCCGGAAGGCATGAAAAAAGCACTCCTCTCCGGGTCGAAGCCCTCACTGCGAACCGTCCTGAGCATGTCGCCCGTCGTCAGGATGCACGGGTAGCACTCCTTCCCCGAGGTGAACTTCCGCCCCAGAAGCACCGTCTCCTCCGTGGATTCCTTCATGACCTCCGCGTTGACGCCGCAGGCACGGAAGGCAGCGGCCAATGTGAGAGAGTGGTCGGACATGTAAGGCACATAGATCTTTCTCCCCTTGCCGTCCATCTCAAAGGGTGTGGCCCTGTGCTCGACGATCTGGTCGTCGAACCGGGCGTTGTTGATGCTGTCGAGGAAAGCCTCGAGCCTCGTGACTATCCCCGCGTCTGCGCTGTGCTCGTCTATCTCGAGGGACAGGTAGGGCTTGTTCCCCATTATCTTCCTGAAGAAGTGGGATATGAAGGAATCGGGGCCGCAGCCGAAGCTGGTCACATATATGGCGTAGAGGTTCCTGTTGTTCTTCACCGCCCGGGCCGCCTTCAATATCTTCTGCCCGTAGCCCCAGTACATGTGTTCCAGGTCGACGGGGTCCTCGATCATGTCGTTCACGGGCAGCATGTCCATCGGTATCGCCGGTACGCCAAGATTGATCAGTTTCTTGTGGATGTTGAGGTTCGCCCCCGGGTCGGCACTGTTGTACGGCCTGCCGATGATGACCATGACCTTGTCATCGGGACGCATCTCGTCGAGAAAGGCCCTGCCCATCTCCGTCAGGCGGTGATAGAAGGAATCCTGGACACGAAGCGCCGCATCGAAGGCCTTCCTCACGCTCCTTCTCGACTTGCCGAAGGGCTTGAAGTGCTCCACCAGGTTGGCAAGAACGGCCTCGTCACCCTCCCCGAAACGAATGATGGGTGTCAGGACCCTGGCCTTCCTGTCATCGAAATCGATGGACCCCTTGATCGTGTAGGGGAGAGACTGCGCGTAAGGACAGGCGAAGGAGTTCCTTGCATGCTTCGACGGCTTCCTGAGACTGATGACGCTGGGTATGAAGATGTTGTCGATCCCCTTCTGGAGAAGGTTCATCACGTGGCCGTGGGCGAGCTTTATGGGAAAACAGCTCTCCACGATGATGTTCTCCACACCGTCCCTCACGGTCTTCTTGTTGGTCACGTCGGAAACGACGACATCGAACCCCAGCTCCGTCAGGAAGCTCTTCCAGAACGGCAGGAGCTCGTGCATATGCAGGACCTTCGGTATGCCTATCGTTGGCTTTCCGGCCTTCCTGTCGTAGATCTCGTTGAGGATTTCCTCCCGCATGGAAAAGAGGTCGGCCATTTCCTTCTTTTCGCCCCTGCGGACGACATCGTACTTTTCGCACCTGCTGCCGTAGTAGAGGGGCGTCTCGTTCTCGACGGTAACCTTGCGTATCTCGCAGAGATTCTCGCATCCCTTGCATTCAAAGGTATCAACGGTGTAGGGCCTTTTGCTCAGATCAAAGCCCTTGAAGCCGCTCTTCTCCCAGGTCCTCTCCCTCATTGCCAGGATGGCGACGCCTATGGCGCCCGTCACGTCATGATGGGGAGGGACCGTTATCGGCATGCCGAGCACCTTCTCGAAGGCCGCGACGACGCCCTTGTTGAAGGCCGTGCCGCCCTGGAAGAATATTCGCCTGCCCACCCTTCTGTCAACGACGACCTTGTTGAGGTAGTTCTGCACGATGGAGTAGGCAAGCCCCGAGACGATGTCTTCCCTGTCCGCGCCGCGCTGCTGCTGATGGATGACGTCGGATTCGATGAAAACGGTACACCGTTCCCCCATCTTCACGGGTTTCTTCGACTTGAGGGCAAGGGCACCGAACTCCTCTTTAATGGAGATGTCGAGCCTTTCGGCCTGCTCCTCCAGGAATGAACCCGTGCCCGCAGCGCAGGCCTTGTTCATCTCGAAATCGACTATCACACCGTTGTCGACACTGATGTACTTAGAGTCCTGACCGCCTATCTCAAAAACAGTGTCCACCGAGGGGTCGATGGCTATGGCCGCCTGGGCCTGGGCGGTGATCTCGTTGCGGACAATGTCGGCGCCGATGAAGTCCGCCGTCAGGTAACGGCCCGACCCGGTGGTGCCGGCCCCGATGATCTCCACCATGTCGCCGACCTCTTCTCCTATCTCGGCAAGACCCCTCTTGACCGCTTCGAGGGGCCGGCCTTCCGTCATGAGGTACCTCTTGGCAAGGACATTCCTTTCCTCGTCGATGAGGACGAGGTTCGTGCTTATGGACCCCACGTCCACGCCCAGGTAGACCTTTATCCCGCGCGTCACGGGCTTCATGTCGTAGGCCACGTTCATGTTGGCGGCCGAGAGGGAGAGCGGCTCGTGGGTGACCTCCCGCCTTTCCTCGCCGAGATAGGCGTTGAGCCTGTCAAGCCCGGCAAAGGGAACCTTGAGCGACGGGTCCTCGAGCACCGCGTAGACAGCCCCCGCGGCACCGACCGAGGTGTAGTTCTCGGGGACGAAGAAGGTCTCCTCCGTCAGCCCGAACACCTCCCTGAGGGCATTCCTCATCCCGGCGTTCGCCGCCACGCCGCCGATAAACGCGACAGGCGTCCTCACCTCTTTGCCCTTGGCGATATTACCCTTGAAGTTGCGCGCCAGGGCGTAGCATAGTCCCGCGACTATCTCGTAATCGGGCGTCGCTATCTGCTGAAGGTGGATCATGTCCGATTTCGCAAAGACGGTGCACCTGCCCGCTATACGGGGGATGTTTCTCGCCTTCAAGGCCACTTCGCTGAATTCCTCTATGGTGAACCTCAGCCGCGACGCCTGCTGGTCGAGAAAGGAACCCGTCCCGGCGGCACAGAGCGCGTTCATCGAGAAATCCTTCACCCGCAGGGGAGTGCTCTTTCTCCCGGAAGGCTCGAAAACGATCAGTTTCGAATCCTCTCCGCCGATATCGATTACGCTTCCCGTGGCCGGGTACAGCCTGCCCATGGCCCGCGAAATGGCAACGATCTCATTGACAAAGGCGGCTCCCACGAGGGAGGCAAAGACCTTTGCCCCGGTGCCCGTGGTCGCGATGAACTCCACCTCGTAGGCCGCGGCGGCTTCCTCGATGGCCTCCTTCGCAGCCACGAAAGGCTTCCCCTTGTGACGGATGTACTGAGACCTGATAACCTTCCCGTTTTCGTTGACAACTGCGACGTTGACGCTAACCGAACCGATATCTATGCCCAGTCTGTACATAATCGCTTTCCCCCAAGTGGTCAACACAACTGGATTTTGTGGGAATGTTGTGATAAGTATAATACAAAAACCCCTTTGCCAACAATAAAATGTTTACAGACGGGCGTTGGCGGGTTTTTTTGGCATCCACGAGGTCGTTTCTTCACCATGGAGGCGAGGGCACACATAGTTGTACACGGCATGGTACAGGGCGTTTTCTTCCGTTACAGCACCCAACGCGAGGCTCAGGGCCTCGGGCTGACGGGCTGGGTCAGGAACCTCCCCGACGGCGGCGTGGAGATCGTCTGCGAAGGTGAGAGGCGGGCCGTCGAGAAGCTGGTCGAGTGGTCCCGCAGAGGTCCCCGGGGCGCCTTCGTCGAGACAGCCGATGTCTCCTGGGAAGATCATACCGGCAGGTTCCTTATCTTTGAGATCAGGTACTGAAAAACATCATTACTATCCTCTCTTCCTCGACGTAACGGGAAAGGAATGCCTTGTCGTCGGCGGCGGCAGTGTTGCAGAGCGCAAGGCCCTGATGCTCCTCAAGTTCAACGCCACGGTGACAGTCGTCAGCCCGAAGGTGACGAAGAAACTCGCGAATCTGGCCGACACGGGGGCGCTGCGCGTTCTCATGCGGAAATACCGCCGGGGCGACCTCGACGACGCGGTGGTGGTGTTCGCCTGCACCGATGACAGGGATACGAACGGGGCCGTGCGCGAGGATGCGGCAGAGAAGGGCATCCTCATCAATGTCGTCGACAGACCGAAAGAGTGCGATTTCATCGTCCCCTCCATCATCAGGAAGGGGGACGTGACGATAGCAATATCCACGTCGGGGGTCCTCCCCATGGCATCGAAGAAGATACGGCAGGCTATCGAAAAGACGGTGACCAGGGACTACGTCGCCTACACGCGCATTATAGGCGCCCTGAGAAGGCATCTCATCGATACCGTCCCTGACCCTTCGAGGCGCAAGGCCATCATGAAGGATATCGCCGCCATGGAGGTCGGTGATGTCGTCAGGCGCGGCCTCAAGCAGATGAAGAAGGCCCTGGGCGAACGACTGCCATGAACGTCTACCTTTATAACACGGCCCTTGGACTCTATCTCGCGTCCACCTTCGTCTATGCCGTGTGTCTCGCCTCGAACAGGCCGCGCTTCGAAAAGCCGGGGTATTACCTCCTCGCCGCCGCCTTCGTGGTCCACTTCGCCTCCCTGGTAGTGCGCTTTTTCGAGGCCGGCTACACCCCTATCACGAATATCCACGAATCCCTTTCCTTCCTGGCGTTGTGCATCGCCGGTTTCTTCATATACATAAGGAAGGCCTACCGCGTGGAGATGGTGGGAAGCATCATCACGCCCCTTGTCTCCCTCATCGTCATCATGTCGCTGGGTTTTCCGAACGAGATACGACCCCTCATCCCGGCCCTGAGGAGCGCCTGGCTTCCCGTCCACACGATCCTTTCATTCCTGGGGAACGGGATATTCATCGTCGGGTTCTTCATATCCGTTCTCTACCTCGTCATCGAGAGAGAGATCAAGAGGAAGAGGTCCTTCCTCTTTTCAGACAAATTCCCCTCCCTCGAGACCCTCGACAGGATCAACTACAGGTGCATGTCGCTGGGCTTTCCCTTTCTGACCGCTGGGATAATAACAGGTTCCATCTGGGCCGGTTTTGCCTGGGGCTCCTACTGGGGGTGGGACCCCAAGGAGACATGGTCTCTCATCACATGGATAGTCTACGCGATCCTCTTTCACAACAGGCTCGCCCTCGGGTGGCGGGGAAGAAAGACGGCCTACATGATGATCCTCGGCTTCCTGCTCGTCCTTTTCACGTTCCTCGGGGTCAATTTCCTCCTCAAGGGCCTGCATACCTACGTGTGACCATGAAGAAACAGGCGATCGGCATACTCGGACTCAATCACAACACTGCGCCCCTCGAGGTACGGGAAAAGCTCTTCATCAAGGAGGGGTCCATACCGGCGCTCCTGAAGAGGATCTGCGAAGAAGGCGTTCCCGAATCGGTCATTGTCTCCACGTGCAACAGGACGGAGATCTACTTCTCCGGCGAGGATGCCCAGGAAATGACGAAGAAGGTCCGCCGGGTGCTCTCCGAGGCCTTCACGGCGCCCGACGACTGGTTCACGGCCTACACGTACAGCCTCTCCGGCGAAGAAGCCTTCCGCCACCTCTTCCTCGTCGCCTCGGGTCTCGACTCCATGGTCATCGGCGAACCGGAGATACTCGGCCAGGTAAAGGACGCCTACCGCATCGCCGCTTCCGCGAGATCGACGGGGTTCTTCCTCAACAAGACCTTTCACAAGACATTTAACGTCGCAAAACGCATACGAACGGAGACGCGGATCGGGTACAATCCCCTGTCCATCAGCTCCATGGCCGTGGAACTCGCGAAGCGCATATTCGGGACCCTCGAGGACAAGAAGATACTCGTCATCGGTGCCGGGGAGATGTGCGAAGTGGCCCTGAAATACTTTCAAAAGGAGGGGATCTCCGACATCCTCATCACCAACAGGACCTACCAGAAGGCGCAGAAACTGGCCGAGGAGATAATCGGAAAGGCCAAGCCCTTCGATACGCTCTTCGACCTCATCGTCGATGTCGACATGGTGCTTGCCTCCACGGGCTCCGAGGAACCCCTCATCGACCCCATGAGGCTGCAGGCGGTGATGAAGAAACGCAGGAACAGGCCCATATTCTTCATCGACATCGCCGTCCCCCGCGACGTCGATCCCGCCGTCAATGACATGGACAACGTCTACCTCTATGACATCGACGACCTCAAGGAACTCTCCCAGAAGCACCTGTCCGACAGGGTCCGGGAGTCCGAAAAGGCACAGGTCATCATAGATGATGAGGCGGCGCGGTTCTCCGACTGGCTCAGGAAGGTAGACGTCAATCCCCTCATCAGCCACATCATGGGCCGGGCCGAGGAGATAAGGGCAAAGGAGATGAAAAGAGCCCTTGGCAGGATGGGGGTCAGCGATGACGAAACGGTGAACAATATCGATGCCATGACGAGGGCGCTCATGAACAAGCTCGTCCATCCTTACCTGGCGCTCCTCAAGGAGAACGGGGACCCCGCCGTGTTCGACACGCTGAAGAAGCTCTTTCAATTCGAGGACAACGATGAACAAGACATGGATAGTGGGGACGAGGGGCTCTAAACTGGCCCTCAGGCAGACACAGATAGTGGTGGATGCCATGAGGGAGGCCAACCCCGGCCACGAATTCTCGATAAAGACCATCAGGACGACGGGCGACACCGTGTGGGACAAGCCACTCGCGCAGATAGGAGGAAAGGGCCTTTTCGTCAAAGAGATAGAGGAGGAACTCGTCCGCGGTGACATCGACATCGCGGTCCACAGCATGAAGGACCTCCCCGCCGAGCTCGCCGAAGGCCTTGTCATCGGGGCCGTCATGGCCCGCGAGGACCCCAGGGACGCCTTCATCTCGACACGGTTGCGAAGCATAAGCGAGCTTCACGGCGGCTGTCGTGTAGGAACGGGGAGCGTGCGCAGGAAGGCCCAGCTTGGCAGGTACCGCGAGGGGATACAGATCGTCCCCTTAAGAGGAAACGTCGACACCCGCATCCGGAAACTGACTGCGGAGAAACTCGACGGGATCATCCTCGCCGCTGCCGGGATCAGGCGGCTGGGACTGGAAAAGCTCATTACCGAGATCGTCCCTGCAGACATCATGGTACCCACCGCGGGCCAGGGCGCCATCGGCATCGAGATACGCCGGGGCGATGACGCGGCAGGTCTCCTCGGAGCGATCGACCACGACCGGACGCACAGAGAAGTCGCCATCGAGAGGGCCGTCCAGGCGGCGGTGGGAGGGGGATGCAGCATCCCCCTCGGCATCCATGCGCGCATAGAAGGCGACCACATCGACCTTTCCCTCTCCCTGGGAAACGAGGACGGTGCCATCCTTGTCCATGAAAAACTCTCCGAAAAAGACGGCTCTGAGGAGGTCCTCATTGCCGCCGCTTCAAAAGTCCTGCTCAAACACTTTGCCAACAAGTGGGAATAGGGGAAAAGAAGCCTGAAATCTTAGCCCGCACGGCGGGCGAGAGGGGGAGGCTCCGTCCCGCTTGGCGGGATGGAGGGGGCGACGCGAGTCCCATTGACTGTGAAATTATAAATGCCTCCGACCGAAGTGCGGAGGCATTTATAAAAAATAGCTCGAATCTGATTAGATTGCGTCCTTGAGAGCTTTTCCTGCCGTAAATTTCGGAACTTTCCTGGAAGGGATCTTGATCTCTTTGCCGGTCCTGGGGTTTCTTCCCTTGCGGGCTTTCCTCTTGGAAACGGAAAAAGTGCCGAAACCAACAAGCGTCACGCGTTCGTCTTTCTTCAGTGCTGCCTTCACTCCATCAAGAAAAGCTTCCAAGGCCTTGCCGGCAGCGGCTTTTGATATCTTTGAACCTGCTGCCATTTTACTAATCAATTCTGCCTTTGTCATACATACCCCTCCTTTAGATTATTGTTGGACGCTGGTTTCCGAAGGTACCACCGTCTAGATAGTTTATACTCCCCTATTTACAAAATATGCAAGGAATTTTTTGAGATTTGTGAAAAAACTTTCACATTCCGATTTCGGCCGCAATCCCCCTATTTACGCCCTTCCGTAGTCATCCTCCAGCCTTTCGATATCGTCCTCTCCGAAATAGTCTCCCGTTTG
>LVAA01000175.1 GCA_001603955.1 Syntrophobacterales bacterium Delta_02
CGGCGTGGAGCGTTTCGCCCGTGATGCGGCGGCGGCAGGTGCAGACGGCGTGCTGTGTGTGGATCTGCCGCCTGATGATGCGGAAGACTACCGGAATGCGCTCAAAGCGAACAATCTCGAATCAATTTTTCTTGCAGCGCCAACAAGCACCGATGCCCGGCTGCAATTTATAGGCAGTGCTACGGGCAGCTTTGTTTATTACATATCCAGACTGGGTGTAACAGGCGAGCAGGCAGCACTCAGCACCGGGCTGGCGGCAGCAGTCGCACGGGTTCGGGAGCAATGCGGCAAACCGGTGGCAGTGGGTTTCGGCATTTCCACGCCGGAGCAGGCGCATGAAGTAGCCGGAGCAGCCGAAGGCGTTGTGGTCGGCTCCGCAATTGTCCGTCTGATAGCACAAAAGGCGGGTGCACCTGATATGCTCCGGACTGTTGCGGAATTTGCACGGCATCTTGCTGAAGCAATAAAAAAAGGCAATATCTGATGTACAGACTGGCAGAAATCTTTCGGGAAAGCAACTGCAGAGCCTTTTATGAAAACAAATGATACGATAATGCCCTCAGACAGACCAGCCATTGATGTCGAAGGGCTGCCCCGTGAGCGCCTGGAAAAAGTGGGAGCCGCAGCATTAACTGATTCCGAGCTGCTCGCTGTGATTCTGAGCGGCGGAAGCGATGAGCAAAAGGCGCTGGAACAGGCAAGACTGCTTCTGGACTCCTTTTCTATTCTGCAGCGGATGGGCAATGCAACGGTGAGCGAAATACAGTATGTATCAGGCATCCGGAAAGAACAGGCAATCGCAATTAAAGCGGCCTTTGAGCTGGGAAAACGCATGGCTGAATATAAGCGGCATCCCGGCACCTCTATTCAAAGTGCGAAGGATGTAGCCGATATGCTCATGCCGGAATTCCGGACCTACGAGACGGAACGGCTGATTTGTCTGGAAATGTCCACCAAGAACGAAGTGCTTGCCCGCCATGACATCAGTATGGGCGGTCTGGACGGAACAAGTGCGCATCCCCGTGATATTTTCTGCACACTGGTGCGGAACCGTGCTTCCGCAATGATTATTGTGCATAACCATCCGAGCGGCAATGCACAGCCCAGCCAGGCGGATATACAGATTTCCCAAAAGCTCTGCAAAGGCGCGGAATTGCTGGGCATACGTTTTCTTGATCATATCATCATCGGTGACGGCTCTTTTGTAAGTCTGAAAGATCAGGGGCTGCTGAAAGGCTAGACGGAATTCTCATTTACTGGCGGCTGTGCTGTGCCTTGAAAGGAAATTATTGTCATGGATGCTCCCTTCAGCGGATGGCAGGAAGGTCTGCGTTACTATCTTCCGCTTTTTATCCTCGCACTTTCCGCAACGGTTGTCCTGTGGCGGCTGCACTGGCAGTGGGCGGCGCTTCCTTTCTGGTTTGCCGCTTTTTTTGTTCTTTTCTTCTTTCGCGATCTCCCGAGGCAAAGTGATGCGGATTCTTCCACGCTCATTTCTCCTGCCGATGGTACTGTGGTCGCCATAGAGGATCTGGAAGAATCACCGCACTACGACGGGCCGTGCCGGCGTGTGTCCATTTTTATGTCTGTCTTTAATGTGCATGTTAACCGGGCACCTTTCGACTGTACAGTGCGGGATGTCCGTTATGCACCCGGCGCTTATATAAATGCCATGAAAAAAGAAGCGAGCAAGATCAACGAATCCAATGCTTTGTGGCTGGACACACCGCATGGTTCCGTGACGGTGCGGCAGATTTCCGGAGCCATTGCACGTCGCATTGTCTGCCGTGCGCAGCCGGGCAAATCATTGACACGCGGCGAAAAATTCGGCATGATTAAGTTCGGCTCCCGTGTGGAAGTGTATCTTCCGCCCGAAACAGAAGTGCTGGTTTCTCTCCAGCAAAAAATCAAATCCGGCGAGACGCCGTTGGCGAAATTCCAATGACTCCTTCACTTTTTCAGAAAAATCGCACTCCCCGCCGCTTTCTCCGCATTAATGTGGTGGCAAGCATTCTGACTACCATGAATCTGTACATGGGCACGACCAGCATACTGGCAAGCATCGGTCAGGAATTTCAGTGGGCGGCAACATGTATCCTGCTGGCAATTCTCTTCGATACCTTTGACGGATTTGTTGCACGGCTCACGCACAGTGTGTCCGACTTCGGCAAGGAACTGGACAGTCTCTGCGATATGGTTTCCTTTGGTGTCGCCCCTGCTGTGCTCGTGTTCATGGCGTATCTGCCGCCCGATGCACATCTGCCCCTGTCGCCCCGAACGGAATCTGTCGTGGGCATGACGGGATCGTACATGGCAATCATTTTTGTTATCTGTGCGGCATTGAGGCTGGCACGCTTCAATACCTGGCATGCCGGGCGTTCAGATTTCTTTATTGGGCTGCCGTCTCCGGCGGCTGGGGGTACCCTGGCTGCGTTTGTGCTCTTCCTTTTGTATTTTGAGAAAAGTCTGAATGCCCATGCGCTGGGATCACTTGCCTATGTCGCTCTGGGACCTGCGTCCGTTTTTCTGGCTTTCCTGATGGTCAGCTCCGTGCGGTATCCCAAAAACAGGCTTAAGACATTTCTTTTCAAACCGCGTCATGCATTTCAGGCTCTCGCTGTAACAGCGTTTATTCTTGGAATCATTCATTACGCCATGGTAAAAAGCGTGTCGCTTGTGCTGTTTCCGCTGGCATGCCTCTATGTCCTTTACGGGCTGGGGGATACCTTGTATGGCAAAGTTACGGGCCGGGAGCCGTCGAATATAGCCGGGGAAGATATGGAAGTATCTGAAAATGACACTGCACCGGCGGGCGATCTTCAGGAAGAAGCGGAGGAAAACGAAATCTCCAGCGGTGACTCTCTCGCCTCGTTTTAGCGTTTTCCCCTCTGCGTCGCATCTCTTAAATTGACTCTTTTCTTGTTCACTATGCTTAACGAATGATTAGACCTGTCCTTGCTTATGCGGAGAATAAACAGCATAATATGCGTATTCCCGCAACCTGACAGGTGCCCCTGATCTGCCTTGCAAGAAAGCAGATAGGCATAGGGATTTCTCTGCTGATAAGGGGAAAAGGATTTCTCTTTTGCAGAAGAAAGCGGGCAAATCTCTAGATACCTGTTCAATACAGTGCTATGACCTACAGATTGGAGTTAAAAAAACATGACCAGACCGATGCGTACCATTGACGGTAATGAAGCGGTTGCAAA
>LVAA01000176.1 GCA_001603955.1 Syntrophobacterales bacterium Delta_02
CAGTTCCGCGATGCCGGAGAGTCCTCCATCGCGGACGGCGGCGTTACAGACCGGGCATTTCTCCCAGATTTCATGACGGGCCTCGTCGCCGCCGATATGACAATAAACCGCATCGGGAAAAAGTTTTCTGGTTTCGGTCAGGATTTCCCGCAGAAATGTCTGGACCGCCGGATTGCCGATACAGTATTCATAAATGTTGTTTTCATACGGATCGGGATTCGGGCAGGCGAGGTCCGGCCGGGATTTGAACACGAGGGTGCTGTGCGACGGCATTTCAATTTCGGGGATGACCTCGATGAAATGATCGCGGGCATAGGACACCACGTCCCGGATGTCGTCCGGCGTGTAGAATCCTTTATCATAGAAAAGGCGCTCCTCCTGTTCCAGCAATTCGGGGTATTGGGGGATCGGAATCCGCCATGCGAAAATGTCGTTCAGATGCCAGTGCAGGCGGTTGATCTTGTAGATTGCCAGTTTGTCGATCAGGTTCTTGACGGTGTCGACGCTCTGGAAATGCCGGGCCGAATCCAGCATAAAACCGCGCCACTGGAAACGGGGCGCATCCTCCAGTTCACAGCATGGGAGTTGATAATTCTGCTGCGGAAAGATATGCACGATATCGACCAGCATCATCTGCCGCAGGGTCTGCACGGCGTAGAATATCCCGGCGGGGTCCCCGGATATGATCATCCGATCCGGGGTGATCCGGAGCCGGTAACTCTCCGCCGCGGCGGTTTCATCGGTCACGAAAACGATATCGCCGTCCTTCGCCTGCGGCTTGGAGACGGCGGAGGGCGATATCGGCGTCAACAGCATCTTATTCAATGCCGACCGCAGCAGTTCCGCGGCGGCATTGGTTTCCTGCGGAGCCGTGATCCGGGTGTTCTCGTTCAGGACGAAGAACCCTTCACCGGGTTCGCACCGGTGCGGACGGGGAATCAGTTGGTCAAGAACAAAGGTCATTTCAGTCCGCGCTCTCCGTGTTGATCGCCACATTGTCGACGAGGGCTTCGATGGCATAGGGGTATTCGCCTTCGACCCCGACGTAACTGCGGCAGAAAATCGCTCCGGCCGAGGGATCATAGCTGATTTCGCTGGCTTCGTCCTCGTTCTGGGTCACGCCGATGACGAAACGGTTCAGGTCGACCTTGCCGGCCACCTTGATTTTGCCGCTGCTGAACAGTTCTTTGCCCGCGGGGTCGGACAGCGAAAACACCACCGTCCGGTCGGAGGAGTTGTAATCAATGGCGGCGCGCATTTTGCCGGTTTTGATGTTTTCAAACGGTTTGATTTTGGCGGCCAGCCCTTTCACAACCTGGGCGCGGAGATGGCAGCGGTTGATGCGGCTGTCGTCCTTGTTGAACACAAAATCGAAACACTGGGTTTTGCCGTTGTCCAGCCCGAGCATCAAGGTGCCGTAGTGGTTGAACGTCTTGATATTCAGGTCGAATTCCATGACGAAGCTGTTGCCGTTGGTGGCCGGGATGGGGAGGAACGTCTTCAGCCAGGTGGTTTTCTGGCCGGGATACGGCTCCTTGACGGTTTTCAGCCCGGGATCGGCGGCGAATTCAAAAGTGGTTATTTTCTCCGCCGCCATGCAGGAG
>LVAA01000177.1 GCA_001603955.1 Syntrophobacterales bacterium Delta_02
GATATCCGAAGACCCGCCTCAGGAACCCTACGCCACTCCGACCCCGGCCCCGCCCGATTCAGAAGATGCCATAAGCCGCAACGAGTATGCGAGCACGCTTTTCGACAATCAGCCGGAATGCGAATATTGGGAAATTCGCCAGATAGAAGGCGACGGCGAAGGCAGGGCATGCGAAAAGAGATTCGCCTCCTTGGACGAGCTGAACAAGTTCTTGGACGAAAGCGATACGCCGTTCTTGCTCATGGCGGAAGCGCCGAAGGGCTACACATTCGAGGCCGCGTACTGCAGGTTCTACATGACGGAGGATATTCTGAAAGGCGCAACCGTCGAGACAGAGCCCTTAAAGGGTGGCGCGACGCTAACAAAGGTGAGGTTCGGCGCGGGTCTTGACGCCCTCGTGAGCGACTACTCCGTGGACTTCCGGCACGCGGACGGATCGTATCTGAGCGTCTACGCGAGCTTGTCACCCGTAGACGTCGAGGATTACAGCTTCGGCGTCAATGAAGACGAGAGTTACGAGGCACTCGATCTGCCCGGCATGGAGCATGCGCTTTACATCGGCTCAGAAGACTACCGGCACATCGCGATGATCGCGCGGATCCCGGAAATGGAGGGCTACTCCTACCCCGATCAGTATTGGAACGGCATGGGGACCGACACATTCGGCTACATCGACTATTCCATTCTGACAAACAGCATGACACAGGACGAACTGATCAAACTCGCCGAATCCCTGAAATAGACGGACGCCGGGGCGCAGTCGCCCCGGCGTTTTGCTTCTTCAATCCCCCATGCACACCGGGCACGGCCCCAGCCCATGGCCGGCGGCGCGCCCCGTTCGATTGAGATCAGTTGATGATGGTCCCACCGTTGACGTTGAACACCTGGCCGGTGACGTTCGTGGAATCATCCGTCGCGAGGTACACGTATATGGGCGCGAGCTCGCACGGCTGTGCGGCGCGCTCCATGGGCGTGGTCGAGCCGAAGGTGCCCACTTCGCCTGCGGAGAAGCTCGAGACGATGAGCGGCGTCCACACCGGCCCCGGTGCAACTGCGTTCACGCGGATGTTCCGGGAAACCAGTGAGAGCGCCATGGAGCGCGTGAACGACACGATCGCGCCCTTGGTGGCCGAATAGTCGATAAGCCGAGGATTCCCCTCGAATGCCGTAACGGACGCTGTGTTGATGATCGTAGCCCCTTCCCCGAGGTGTGGCAGCGCCGCCTTGGTGACGTAGAAGCAGGAGTAGAAGTTGCTCTCGAATGTGTGCATCATCTGCTCCTTCGTGATGTCCTCGATTGAGTTCTGGGGACACTGGACGCCTGCGTTGTTGACCACGACGTCGAGCCCTCCCAGCTTTTTCGCGGCCTCGCCGACTGCCCAGCTCGCCGCGCCCTCATCCTTCAGATCGACTGAGACGACCTCGCACTTCCTGCCCTGCGACCGGACCGCGCGCGCGGCGTCCTCCGCGTCCCTGTGCTCGCTCAGGTAGAGGATGCAGACGTCTGCGCCCTCCTTGGCGTAGATCAGCGAAATCGCGCGGCCGATGCCGCTGTCGCCGCCGGTGACGACAGCCTTCTTGCCCGCCATCTTGCCCGCGGCCTTGTAG
>LVAA01000178.1 GCA_001603955.1 Syntrophobacterales bacterium Delta_02
TCGGAGATGTGTATAAGAGACAGTTCCAAAGGAGGTGAAGTAATTAGTCACTCAAAATCCAGGCGATACGCCATTATGGGGGTAGTATGAAAGAAATAATGCAAGGAAACGCAGCAATTGCAAGAGGTGCCTGGGAAGCTGGTGTGAAAGTCGCTGCCGCATATCCCGGAACACCGAGCAGTGAGATCCTCAAAGACGTGGCCGACACTTATCCGGAGATCTACGCTGAATGGTCACCCAATGAAATGGTGGCGGTCCAGGTAGCCGCGGGTGCAGCCATTGCCGGTACGAGGGCAATGGCATCCATGAAGCACGTCGGCATGAACGTCGCGGCAGACGCCCTGATGACCCTCGCCTACACGGGTATCAAGGGCGGTCTCATGATCGTCGTGGCAGACGATCCCAACGTCCACAGCTCCCAGAACGAGCAGGACAGCCGCAACTGGGCTCGTTTCGGCAAGATTCCCATGCTGGAACCGGGCGATGCCCAGGAATGCCTTGATTTTACCAAGGCAGCTTTCGACATCAGTGAAAAGTTCGACACCCCCGTTCTCCTGAGAACGGTGACCAGGATCGCTCATGCCGATTCGCTGGTCCAGACGGGTAAAAGAGTGGAATCCAAGATGCCCCTCGGCCTCGATCCGAAAGAGGCGCCGAAATACGTCATGGTCCCTGCCCACGTCCGCCCGAGAAGAAAGGCCGTAGAAGAGCGCATGAGGAAGCTTGAGGCATTCGCCGACAAGACGAAGATCAACAAGATGGAGATCAACTCCAAGAGCGTGGGCATCATCGCCAGCGGCTCCGCGTACATGTATGCCAAGGAAGTCTTTCCGGAATACTCCTTCCTGAAGCTCGGCATGGTATGGCCGCTTCCGAAAAAGATGATTGCCGACTTCTTCAAGCAGGTGAAGAAGGTCATGATCATCGAAGAGCTCGATCCCTTCTTTGAAACAGAGATCAAGGCGATGGGCTACAAGATCTTCCATGGCAAGGACATCATCCCCAACATGTACGAACTTTCACCGGAGATCGTCGAGCAGGCCGTGAAGGGCAAGGCGTACAAGGCCCCGAAGGTCAGGGTGAAACCGGAAGACCTCCCGAGAAGGCCGCCGAACCTCTGTGCCGGCTGCTCGCACAGGCCGCTCTTTTACGCCCTGAAGAAACTGGGCGCCTTCGTCTTCGGCGACATCGGCTGCTACACGCTGGCAGTCGCCCCGCCGATCTCCGCCCTGCACACCACGATCTGTATGGGTGCCGGCGGGGG
>LVAA01000179.1 GCA_001603955.1 Syntrophobacterales bacterium Delta_02
CCGCCTGGCTCCAATTGGAACACAACCAGATTGAGATTGCCAATCTTGCAGGCTCCTGGATGCTGTATGACAGTATGGTTCTGGAGGATGGTGTTTCCCCGGTGCCCGAAATCACACGATTTGAAGCGGAAAGCACCCTGCTCTTTAAAGAAGTCGATGGCGCTCCGCGGCAGGCAGTCCGTGTACGGATCACGAATCAGGGGCTGGCGGGAGAAGGAACGCTGTCCCTTGCCGGCACTGAAGAAGCAACACAGCCTGTCACCGTCGCCCATGGCGATTCGTCACTCATGCTGCTGGTACCGCCTTTCACCAAAAAAGAGTGGCGTCAGATCGTACTGGAAACAGGCAATACCAAGCAGCTTGTCGGGTTCGATGCAAGCCCTGAACGACAGTGGACGCTTTTTGTTGCACCCTCTGCTCACACTGATATCGGCTACACCGATCTGCAGGAGAAATGCATGGCGCTTCATGCGGACAATGCCTGCTCCGCTCTCGATGAGATTGCAAAGAAGCCTCTTTTCAAATGGAACCTGGAAGTATTTGCTCAGTATGACTGGTTCAAACAGCAATACCCCGAACGGGTTGAGGAGCTGGATAGGCAAATTCAGAACGGCAAAATCGGGCTGACGGCATTTTATCTGAATATGCTGACCGGACTGTGTTCGGGCAGCGAAATGATGCATCTTCTTGCGCCGGCTCAGGCCACTGCCCGTCGGCTTGGTGTACCTGTACAGATGGCATCCATGAATGATATTCCGGCGGCAACAGGCACCCTGCCCATGTTTCTGCGTCATGCCGGGGTCCGCTACTTTGCCGAAGCGCTCAATGAGGACAGAGGCCCGGTGTTCAGGCATTGTGATCCCGAAATGAATCAGTCGCCCTTCTGGTGGGAGGCGCCTGACGGGTCCCGGGTGCTCACCATTTTCACCAGAACCTATTTTCAGGCGATGCAGATCCATATGCACGAAAACACAGTCGCCATGGAAGAAGCACTGCCCGCTTTTCTCAAAACCTTTATCCGATACGACTACCCGGGCGATGCTCTTTTTATTAACGGTGCGTATCTGGATAACTGGGGTATGAATCCTGTTTACGGGAAAACTGCCGATGAATGGAACCGCAGCTGGGCTTCTCCGAAAATCAAGCTGGCAACCGCAGAGGAATATTTCCGGTATATAGAAGAGAACTTCGCTCAGGATCTTCCTGTATACAAAGGCACCATGGGCGGTTTCTGGGAAGACGGAGCCGCCTCAACGGCAAAAGAAACGGCACAGGTGCGGTGGTCGAAAAACCTGGTGTCCGCACTGGAAAAATGGGAAGCACTGGCCGCAATCAGAGGTCTGGAAGCCGAAGACGGAGCGAAAGAGGATGCGCTCTGGTCGAATATTCTTTATTATGATGAGCACACCTGGGGCTCGGCTGTCAGCATCAGTGATCCGGACAATCCGCAAAGCACAGGACAGTGGGCGCGCAAGGCGTCCTATTCCAACAAAGCCTATGAAGAAAGCGCAACCGCTGCGAAAACACGGGGACTTGCCGCGGTCAGCCAGCTGGCTGGCCTCTCCGGAAACTCCGGAACCGGAGTGCTCACGGTAGTGAACTCCTTCAGCTGGGACAGAGATATTCCTGTGTCATTGCCTGCAGGAACTTTTGCTGAAGCGATTGTTTTAAAAGACGGAAAAAAAGGAAAGAAAATCACGCCCCAGCAGACCGCTGCGGGTGGTTTTTATTTCGTTGCAGAAGAGGTGCCCGCACTGGGTTGGCGCAGCTACGAGATTCTCACAGAAAGTACCGACAACACCGCTCCTCTGCTCACCATCTCCGACACGGATCCCTACAGTTTCGCCAGCCGGAACTTCGCCTTCCATATCAATCCGCAAACAGGCGGGCTTGACCGGCTTACCAATCTGGAGTCCGGAGAAGAATGGGTTGACCAGGCATCAGGCTATCACCTCAATCAGTTTATTCATGTTGAAGGCGGAAGCCAGGGCATGATTTATTCCAATCTGGAGACTTACACCGATTTCAGAATGATTACCCCCACGCAGGCCTCTGTATCGCTTGTTGAAAACGGACCGAGCCGCGCTGTGCTGCAGATTACGGGCACCGGCGGCATGTCGCCCGTCGATACGCAATTGGTTGTCCATAAAGATGGAACGCTTGATTTTATCAATACCATTCACAAAACCGAAACCCTGAAAAAAGAAGGCGGCTACTTCGCCTTTCCTTTTCATATGAATACGCCCGACAGAGCCACTGCCTATATGGAAGCACCTTACGGTATCTTCGCTGCAGATCAGGACTATATGCCAGGTGCGTGCCGCGAGTGGCATTCGGTGCAGCATTTTGCCGCTGTGGACGATGGCGCACGTTCCGTCTATATTGCCGCTCCTGACACGCCGCTTTTCACTGTGGGCGATGTGAACCGGGGCGTCTGGCCCAACCGTCTCAAAGGCAACAGACACATCCTTTTCGCCTATGTCTACAACAACTACTGGCACACCAATTACAAGGCATCGCAGGGGGGCGATCTGCGCTGTGCCTTTTC
>LVAA01000180.1 GCA_001603955.1 Syntrophobacterales bacterium Delta_02
GGTATCATGTCCATGTTTGACCTTGGACGATATCGCATGGACGATGCGCACCAAACTCAGGCAGTTGCTCTCAATTATGTCATCTATCGCAATGAGGTCATGCGATATGTCTTCTCGTCTGGACAGACAACATCTGGGGACATTTCGTCTGCATCGCTTTCACTTCCTACCGGTTGGACGCAACTACGTCAGTGGCGCGCACGAATCCAGTCAGGTTGTCTCTACGTGTGGGGCCCGGCCTCCGATGAGGAGGTGGCCGTCGCACGTGATCTCCTGTTGGGCAGCCTGGCTGTCGGCCAGGCCGACAGCGGCAAAGTGACGCCTGGCGGCAGTGTCATCCCGTCGTTTGTCTCCCAAGGGAATCTGGTCAGTGTGATCGAACTGGAGGAATCATGAAACTTATCGAAGTTTTGGGGGCTCTGGTTATTCTTTTCATCCTCCTGCCGTCTCTGGCCAACCTGTGGATGATGGGAACCGAAGAAGTGGAGAAGCGTCAGGCGGCGGAGCAGCTCACTGAGGTCAGCCGGGCAGC
Organism: Syntrophobacterales bacterium Delta_02; assembly: GCA_001603955.1. Lineage (GTDB taxonomy): Bacteria > Desulfobacterota > Syntrophorhabdia > Syntrophorhabdales > Syntrophorhabdaceae > Delta-02. The sequence continues at coordinate 533 of LVAA01000180.1, forward strand.
GGCTGCCTACGTCCGGAAAAACTACACCACGCTCGTTGGGCAAACGACGGCCAGCTCCGGCCCGTCAATAACGACCGCGCCCCTCGTGTCTGGGGGATTCCTCCAGTCCGGATTCCAAGGCCGCAACGTCTGGGGCCAAGGATATCAGATTTATTTTCGTCAACCGACCTCCGGCTCGATCCAGGCCGTGGTTCTGACTACCGGCGGCCGTGGCCACGACGCCAGTCGCCCGAAATTCGGAACGGCCACGGTGCCTGCGGCGGCGGCCATGGCTGGCGGGTCCGGAGGATTCGTCCCCACGGGAATCGTCCCGGGCCAATCGGCCGACACCCTGCGCGGTGCTGGCGGCGGCTGGACTCTCAGCATGGCCAGCCTCGGCATCAGCTCGCCCGGCGCGGGCCATCTCGGTGCATCCAGCACATTCGATAGCAGCAACCTGGGCCAAGATTTTCTCTACCGAGTTGCGGTCCCGGGCCATGACGAACTCAATGCCATGCAAACGGAACTGGACATGACGGATCATGCAATCCGAGGGGTTTCCGAAATTCAGTTCACTCCAAGAACATATTCGTCTGGAGAGACCTGCAACAGCGATGACGAAGGAAAAGTTTTTCTTGACAGTGACCAGGGAGTTTACATCTGCCGCAATGGCCAAATGGAGATTGTTGCAGATTCCGGAAATAGTAGTCTTCTCAAAACTGCGACATTGGCAAAATCCGGTGACACCATCACAAAGCCGGTCTGCCCTCCTGGCACGGATACCACCCCACAGATTTTTGTCTCACCGTCGTTAGCCGCTGCTGGCCAGAGCGCACCACCGATCACGTCATTTCAGGCCTGGGCCGTCAGTCTCAATGCCACGCAGTGGCGTGTCTATCTCCGATTGCTGACCACTGATGATTCGCTCGGGTGGGTATATCCCGACGCTAACCATGGCCGAATTTTAGTTTGCACGTTGTGCGCAAAGGATAGCTAAATGCCCTATGATCCCGATGGTTTTGACGCGCCCCAGAAGATGCGGAGTCTGCCGATTTACCTCGGCTTGGCGGGCGTGGCGTTGCTCGTGTCGATTCTGGTTTGGTCCGTAAACTTTTCCGGCACCAAAAAAGCTGAAGACACGCCAAAAATCCAGGCCGTGGCCACGGATTCCCAACCGCTTATCGAGGGGAATGTCGGCCCGGGCCTCGCCATGGCTCCTCCCGTGGTACCTGCGCCGGTCCAGCCGCCTCCACAACCGATTGTGG
>LVAA01000181.1 GCA_001603955.1 Syntrophobacterales bacterium Delta_02
GGCTTGGCTGAGTAGCGATACGCGAACACGGCAATCTTTTACCTATGGGGTTTTCGGCGACTGTACCGAAAAGGCCGGGGAACGTACCCAATACAAGGATGTTAACCCTTATCACGAGCGACTAGTCACAATAAGCGGCGATCCCAAGAGCGGCACCGGTTTCTTTGATCTCAATATCAAACCCATCAGTAACCCCTCGGCGGTCATCTACACTGTGGACAGCTTCCTTGCGGCCAATGTCACCAATTACAACGTTAATCAGACCTGCCAGGTGGCGGTCAAGGGCGGTTCCAACGGGACAATAAGCTGCCGCCACAATGGTCAGTGCGTCATGAGCTTCATCGACGGCCATGCCGGAGCATTACATCCGACCAAAGTGATTAGTACCGTGGAAACAGCACAAAAAGACTACGCCTTGGAGGCGGGGCGCAGTTGGAGTTTTGTTATCAACGACGTAGCAGTCTATGTGAGCCTGACGCCAACGCACCTGTAAAGAAATGTGCAAAAAAAAGAAAGCTGGAAGTATGGCGGTTCCATAACCAAAACGTTATCATGATACTCGTTTGCGGTTGTCTTTCCGGTTGTCCGGGTTCCCAGTCCTTGAAGGGATAGTAGGGGCTTTTGCTTTTCCCGGAACGGAAAAGTACTTTGCCATGTTTCATTGCATTTCGCGCAGAAAATGGTAAAATAACAAAAGAGGCAGTCAAAAAATGAATCAAGTGAGTAGCAGGTCTGGAAAAAGTTCAACTTTTTTCCGAGGAAGCAAACTTTTTAACACTAAAACATTACCAATCAAATTTTTCAGATAACCAATAGGGGAAGCCTTATGAAATTTTCCGTCTCCGCTGAAAGCACACACGATGCGGTCGCCTTTGCCGTCGAGGAGTTGAGACGCTGCCTCGCTCTCTATGCCGGGGCCTTGGAACCCGCCGCAGAAACGGTGCATCTTGTTGTTGTAGCTCCTACCAATCAAGAGGTCGATGAATATACCATTGACGTCGATCTCGCCGCGTCGCGCGGCAGCATCACGGGAAGCAATCCCCGCGCGGTACTTTTCGGAGTCTACCGACTACTCACTGAGATCGGTTTCCGCTGGGTGCGTCCCGGCATTTTGGGCGAAGTGGTACCGCAGGCGCCCGCCATGCGGCCGCACATCAGGCTCACCAGCCGCGCCTCCTACCGCCACCGCGGAATCTGTATTGAGGGAGCGGCTTCACGGGAAAACGTGCTGGAACTGATTCACTGGATGGTCAAGCTCGGATTCAACGGTTATTACATCCAGTTTCGCGATGGTTACACCTTCTTCGCCCGCTGGTATTTGCATCGTGACAACAAGGAAATTCCCCCTGAACCATTTTCCGTCGAGCGCGCAGTGGAGATTACCCGCGATGTGCGCAGCGAGTTGCGCAAACTCGACCTTGATCTTCATATGGTCGGCCACGGTTGGACCTGTGAGCCCTACGGAATCCCCGGAAATGACTGGTATGAGCATAAGGAACCCATTGCTCCTGAGATCAAACGTCATTTTGCGATGATCAATGGGAAACGGGAACTTTTCGATAATATTATCCTTCGCACCAACCTCTGCTACAGCTCTCCAGAGGTACGCGAGACGCTGACCGCGGCGGTCCGCGACTGGGCAGTAGCCAATCCCGATGTCAACATCATTCACTTCTGGCTGGCCGACAGCAGTAAAAATTTTTGCGAGTGCACGAACTGTGCAGTGAAGCGCCCCGCGGACTGGTATGTCGACCTGCTCAACGAGATTGACCGCAAACTCACCGCCGCCGGGGTGAATACCAGAATCGTCTTTGGGCTCGGCCACGATCTGCTTTGGCCGCCGGAACGTTCGAGGCTCGAACATCCTGAACGCTTTATCCTGATGTTTGCGCCGATCACCCGCACATTTACCACCCCTTTCGTCCCTGATGATAGTGCATTGACCGATAATGCACCGTTGCTTCCCTATGTGCTGAACAAAGTGGATGCGCCCTCCAATCCGGCGAAGAACCTTTCTTTTCTCCGCGCTTGGCAGCGGATATTTTCCGGCAGCAGTTTTGATTATGACTACCACTTCATGTGGGATCACCACAAGGATGCCGGGTTCTACACCATGGCGCAGATTCTCCATCGCGACTGCCAGGACTTGAGTAAGATCGGACTTGATGGCCTGATGAGTTGCCAGAACCAGCGGACCTTTTACCCCAATGCCCTCGGCATGACCGTCATGGGACGGACGCTGTGGAACCGCGAACTCGGCTTCGAGGAGATCGCCTCCGACTTTTTCCGTTCCGCTTATGGTGAGGCCGATGCGGAGGCGGCGCGCGATTATTTCCACACGGTGTCACAAATATTCCACCCAGAACTACTACGTGGCGAGGGAACCGAGGCCGATCGCAGGGCTGCGGCGGCGGGACTTCCCGCCTACGAGGAGGCGGTGAAACGAGTTTTCTC
>LVAA01000182.1 GCA_001603955.1 Syntrophobacterales bacterium Delta_02
GCCATCGACATGGCAAAGGCCATATCCTACTTCGGGCACAAGGCCGACAGCAGCAGAAAAACAACGCTAGTCGCCATTCCCACCACCAGCGGAACCGGATCGGAAGTGACCTCCATTGCGGTTATTACCGACAAGATCAATTCGGTAAAAATTCCGCTGAATGACGAAATGCTCATTCCTGACGCCGCAATTCTTGATGCCCGCTTTACGCGCACCGTGCCCCCCCATGTGACCGCCGCAACCGGCATGGACGTGCTGACCCATGCGGTGGAAGCCTATACATCGCGCTACAGCAACGTGTTTACCGCCATTTATGCGGAGCAGGCCATCCGCAATGTTTTTACCTACCTCAAGCGCGCCTATGACCACGGCGATGACATGACCGCGCGCGACAACATGCTTATCGGCTCCTGCATGGCGGGGCTGGCCTTTACCAACAGCGGCCTTGGCGTCACCCACAGCATGGCCCACAGCCTTGGCGGCCTGTTCCATATTCCGCACGGCCTTGCCAACGCCGTGCTGCTGCCCTTTGTCATCAGCTTCAACAGCTTTGACGCTGGCGTTAAATATTGCGAAATCGCTGCCTTCATCGGCCTTGAAACCGCAACGGTGGAGGAAGGCACGCGCAATCTGATAAATGCCGTGCGCGATCTCAACACGTCCATGAAGATTCCTTCAAGGGTGCGCGAACTCAAGGTGGATGAACAGCTCTACCGCCAGAGTCTGGACTCAATGGCCGCCAATGCGCTGGAAGACATCTGCACCACAAGCAACCCGCGCATGCCCTCGCACGATGATATCGTCACCCTTCTGGAACAGGCCTGGTAGCACAGGCCTGAAACCGCAAGCGTAGCGACAACTCCGCGTTTTTGTACAAACCGCCTGTAAAAAAAGGAGTTACCCCAAGGGTGACTCCTTTTTTACGCCCGCATGCTCCGGTGCGCTGATGGCTGCAACAGCCTTTTTGCCCCGTCAATACAGACCGATATTGGGCCTCTGCCCTGCCTGCAAAGGCCTGCCTGCATAATCCGTGTTGAACTCTGTCGGCACGCCCGCGCCAAGCAAAGGGGATTCCGGCCCCGGCTGGAACGATGTTTCGCCGCCCACAGGGCCTGATTGCGAGGGGCAGCGGTATGTCCACGGCCCGGTGGATTCGCACTGTTCCTTTACAGTGGCAGCTATCTCTGCCAACCCGGCGGTCTTTACTGCGGGGTTTTCGTGCAGCACTTCAAAGAGGTCTATCCACTGGTTTGCGGTCCACTCATTGGCACCGTGGCTGTACAAGCCCATGATAGACCCATGATATTTCAGATAATCCAGATACATGCGCAGCGTTTCCTTGAGATTGGGCGTGGGCGCGCCGGGCGCAATATCTTTGAGAGAAATGCTCTGAACGGCAGAGAGATCCACCCGCTCAGCTGCGGAAGGAAAACGCTGCGCCATATGGCTGCGCGCAACCTGAAAACCCGTTGCCTGCATGGCCTGCCGGATGTTTGCATTGGTTTCGCTGTAGGGACACACAAAGGCCGCGCAGATCATTTGCGCGGCACGATATTCGCGCAGGCCCTGCTCTATCTTTCGGCGCGATTCTGACAGCATGTAATGCATGTAGGCCCTGGTATCCATAACCAGTTCCGCATTGTGCCGCGCAAAAAAGATATCCTGCTCCTGCACCGGGGCCAGCAGATAGGCGGGAATTTTCTCGTGGCTCAGACTTACAAGCTCCGCCCGCAGGCCTTTTTCCTGCAACTGGCGCACCAGCGCCCCCATTGAAAGGTAGGGTTGCTGCACAAGGTCAACTGTGAACAGCTCCTTGCCGTTTACAGTCACATGGAGCTGCTCTGCCTGGTCTATGGACAGAGAGGCAGATGTGCCCGCCGGATCAAACCAGCCCACACGCAATACCTCGGCAGAGGTAATGCTGGCATGCACGGCACCGTGGGAGGCTACCTCAAACCCCGCGTTCACCTCCGGAATAATCATCTGCCAGTATTGCGGCGAGAGCGCGTCCGTATTCAGGGCAAGGGTGATTTTCAGCCCCAGCTTTGCCGCAGCTGGCGTGAGCGAACGCCATACCGGGGCATTAACGGTGTCGTCCACGCAGAGGTTTATCAAGGCATTGCGCCCGCCAACAAAACGGGGAGAGGCCGTGATGCAGTTAACGGCGCTAACTTCCGGCTGCTGGTCAAGAGGCCTGGCCTGCCATTTCATAAAATCGCCGGGCGCTGGCGCGTACAGGCAATTTTCAAGGCGCGCTTTGGGGGCGGAGGCAGACTGCAAAAAGAGGCTCGGCTCAGGGTTGAGAAAAAATACGCTGTTGGCGGCAGAAATCTGCGCCCCTGCCCCAGCCTGACGCATGGCAACAAAACGGCAGGCGGCAAAGAGGCAGTTCACAAAGCGCACATCCTGATCACCCCGCAGCAGCACCGCGGCACCGGGATTATCACGGAACAGGCAGTAAGCCAGGGTCGCCCTGCTCTTGCGCCCGGTCTGTCCATTGAGGCCAAGCATGGCCGTGGGGCCAGCGCCGCCCGTAAAGGTGCAGCCCAGAAATACGGGATTGCCGCCGTATACCTCAATGCCCGGCACCGGGCTTTCAGAGGTAAAATGGCAAAATTCAAATCGCCCGGTAAAACCACGCAGATTTATAGCCGTGCTGTCGCCAATGCGAAAGGCAATGCCACGCCATATGGTATCAACGC
>LVAA01000183.1 GCA_001603955.1 Syntrophobacterales bacterium Delta_02
GGATCATATTGCCTGGTCGGATTGAATCATAACCGGTGGTCGGATTGGATCGGAATACGCAACTATGGAAAGAACTACTTCGATTACTTCCACGGTTGGGATGTCCGAGAGATAGATCGGGCGGTCTTGAGCGATTTTCGAAGAAGCCGTTTGGGACATCTCAAGATCAAAACAAGAAAGAATATCATTAACGCTCTGAGGGCCTTCTTCTCCTGGCTTTACGAAAATGGCCAGATCGTGACAACACCAGTGTTTCAAAAGATCAAAGGTGATGATTCAACGCCTAGGAGAGCTATGAGAAAGGAAATTCAGGAGGAAGCGCTAAAGCTAATCCCTGACAAATTTAGAGACCCAATAGAGTTCGCAATGAAGACAGGGATCAGGCCCGGGGAGCTGTGCGCGATCCTCATTAAGAGCGTTGATATAGAGAATAGAATGGTCTGGATAGAAAGGAGCCTATCCGGTTCGACCTACCGCGAAACGACAAAAAATAAGAGTAAACTTCCGGTCCCCCTCAATGACAGAGCATTGGAGATTGTCCATAGAAACGCCAAGGGAAAGTTTCCCAATGACTTCCTTTTTGTCAACCCGGGGACAGGTAAAGGCTACTCAAGAAAGTATCTCTCGGAGGTCTGGAATCGTCACTCAGGCACAGATATGAAATTCTATGAGGCCACGAGGCATTCATACTGCACTTATATTGTCCCCCTCTCCAATCCGATGGACGCACAGCGCCTTATGAGGCATAAAGACCGGCGTTCAACAGACAATTATTACCATGCCTTCAACGAAAGGCTCTTGGAGATCGTCCAGAGAATGGACAACGTGTACGATATGAAGGAAGTCAAAAAAGGAAACGAAAAGGAAACGAGTTGCTGATGTTTTTCTTCAATGATTTCAAAGATAATATGGCGGAGGGAGTAGGATTCGAACCCACGGGGCACTTGCATGCCCAACGGTTTTCAAGACCGCCGCTTTCGGCCGCTCAGCCATCCCTCCGGGGATTGATTATTCTAAATATTTTTCCGGCGAATGTAAACCGTTACCACCGGATGAGGCTGCTTCCCCACGTGAGTCCGCCGCCGAAGGCGGTCAGCAGGACGAGGGAGTCCTTCTTTATTGTGCCGTCGCGGACCGCCTCGTCGAGGGCGATGGGAACCGTTGCCGAGGAGATGTTGGCGTACTTCTCTATCGTCATGTACACCTTTTCCAGGGGCACGCCGAGCTTCTTTGCCATGCCCTGAAGTATCCTGAGGTTCGCCTGATGGGGGATGATGATGTCCGCGTCATGGACGGTGTAACCGTTGACCGAAGTCGCCTCCTCGCATGCCTCGGCGAAGCGGTTCACGGCCACCTTGAAGGACCTGTTGGCCTCGATCATCTTGAGGTAATGGAGACCGTTGTCCACGCTTTCATATGAGATGGGCGTCGTCTTCGATCCGCCGCCGGGCATGAGGAGCGTATCGCCCGCTGCCCCGTCGGTGTGGATGTGGGTGGAGAGGACCTGGGCGCCGTTTTCGGATTCCGTCACCACCGCCGCGCCCGCGCCGTCACCCCAGAGGATGCAACTTTCCCTCTCCTTCCAGTTGACCACCCTGCTCATGATCTCGCCGGCAACGACGAGGACCGTCTTGCTCGTCCCCGACTTGATGAACTTGTCCGCCACGTGAAGGGCGAAGAGAAAACCGGAGCATGCCGCCGTCACGTCGAAGGAGACGGCCTTCGTGCAACCCAGCTTGGCCTCGAGCCAGTTCGACCCGGCCGGGCAATGGGTGTCTGGCGTGATGGTGGCAAGGACTATGAGGTCGATGTCGGAGGCCGTCACACCGGCAACCTCCATCGCCCTCTCACAGGCCACCTTGCACAGGTCCGATGTGGTCTGGTCCTTCTCGGCTATCCTGCGTTCCCTGATCCCCGTGCGTGTGAATATCCACTCGTCTGACGTGTCCAGAAACTTTTCGATATCGAAATTCGTCATGATATGCTCGGGTACGTATGAACCCGTCCCGACGATGGCAGTCTTTTTCATGGAAAGCTCCGTGTTTTCTTGATTTTGCTGTTAAATAGAACAAAAATACCGGTACCTTGTCAAGGGAAAACCCGGAACCGCCCGACCTCGCACCCCGGTGCAGGCAAACAGCTTAATTTCCTTGACATAAACCGTCCATGTCTATAAAACATGGGTCATATCAAAATGAAAACCGATCATATCGACACGCGGGGATTCATCACCATCCTGGTCCTTGCCCTTTTGTGGGGCATCAATTACTCGGCGATCAAGATCACGAACACGGGGTTCTCCCCTATCTTCACATCCTTTGTCCGCTCCGTCCTGGCTTCGGCCCTGGGGCTCGGGTATTGCCTCGCCATCAGGCAGAGGCTTTTCCACCGGGGGACACTTCTCATGCACGGGGTCGTTGTCGGGGTCCTTTTCGGGCTCGAGTTCGCCTGCCTTTACCTGGGCCTCCTCTTCACCGCCTCGGCGCGGGCCGTCATCCTCATCTACCTGTCGCCTTTCGTCGTGGCCGCCGGTGCACACCTCTTCCTGGGAGAGAGACTGAACCTTCTCAAGTGGATGGGGCTTGTCCTCGCCTTTGCGGGGCTCGTCAGCGTCTTCTACGGCAAGCCCTCCACCTACAACAAGCTGATGCTCGTCGGCGACATGCTGGAGATCCTCGCGGCCTTCCTGTGGGGCGCCACGACGCTCTATATCAAGAAATACCTGGCGGAGAAGATGCATCCCATAAACACGTTCCTCTACCAGCTTGTCTTCTCCATCCCCGTCCTCTTCCTCTGTGCCTGGTTCATCGAGCCGGTCTGGATAAAGGACCCGGGGACGATGGCGATATCGTCGCTCGTCTTCCAGTCCGTCGTCATCGCCTTCGCGTCATACCTGGTCTGGTTCAAGCTCATTCACGACTACCCTGTCGCGAAGCTTTCCGTCTTCACCTTCCTTACGCCTGTTTTCGGCGTGGCATTCGGAGTCCTCTTCCAGAGGGAGGAATTGACCATGGGACTTGTCGCCGGACTCGTCATGGTGAGCATCGGTATATACGTGACAAACTACAAGAGATGAACAAGCACAGGATCATAACGGCAGCCGGTTTCGTCATCAGCATCGTCCTTCTCTATTTCTCCCTGCGAGGGGTAGAGTACAGGCAGCTTGCCGGGGCGATCGCCGGGGCCGACATCACATACGCCTTCCTGCCCGTATGCTGCATCTTTGTCTGCCTCACCCTGTGCTCTTTCAGGTGGTCCATGATAACGGGGAGCACCGTCAGGCTCCGTGACGCCTTCATCGCCCTCGTGATCGGACTTTTCATCAACAACGTCCTTCCCGCCCGCGTCGGCGAAGTGGCGCGCGGCTACGCCATCTCGAAGCGAAGGGACATACCTTTCACGTACGCGGTGTCGACGGTATTCATTGACAGGGTCTTCGACCTCCTGGGCCTTCTGTCCATCACCTTCCTTTTCTTCCCCCGCCAGGCCCTTCCCTCTTCGGTGTCCAAGGCCATCTACGTTCTCGTGGCCATCTTCGTGGTGTGCGTCATCGTGCTCTTTGCCGTGAGCCGCGAAGGAACGGCCTGTAAGATAGCCGGGTTCCTCGAAGGGTTCAAGCGCCCCTTACCCGCGCGCCTCGCCACGAGGGTGCTCGAGATACAGGAGAACCTCCGCCGCATCAGCACGCCGGGCCAGATCGCGCTCTTCATCGTCC
>LVAA01000184.1 GCA_001603955.1 Syntrophobacterales bacterium Delta_02
CCATTGCAGGTGGAGCCTATGGGTTTGAGTCCGCAAAGGCATATCTTGATATGCAGAGCAGTGATATAAATGAAGCGAAAAACAGTTTTGATAAGGATATTTTTCAAAATATTGATGCGGCCAACGCTATTAATATCAAATACAAGGCACTGCCGCCAAATTACATTTTGTACAGACTCAAGCTTGCAGAAAACATAGAAAAAAATGCCAAGAACCCCGATATGCTGTCGGTATATTGCAAGCAGTTTCAGTTTATAAGCCATGCAGAAAAAGAAATTGCGCAAAATTTTATGGCCTACAATGAAGCCATGACAGAAAAATTTATTCCGCGTGATACCTATCAGGTTATGGATGAAGATGCGTTGCGCACTGAGCTTGTAAAATATCTTGCCGCATACAGTATGATATATGGCTTCAACAAGCCAGATGCCATCAGGATAAGTATCGAAAAATCCGTACCGTACAAAAATGATGAAGGTGATATAGGCGTTTTGTATTCCATCGGCCTTGATGAAAAAGAGGCATCAGACGAATCCTCACCAGAAAGATTTTTTCTGTTGTCATATTGCAATGGTGAGATTGTGAGCCTTGAGCCGTTTGGCAATGACCCGGCTGATGCTGCCGTGGCAAGAATTTGCGGCCTGAGCCGGTGATTGCGCAGGCTCTTGCTGCAAACAGCGGGATTCTGTTTTGACGGGGCATGAAACTTGCTATAAGTTCTCATTCCCAAAAGTTTGACTGCCGATGTTTTTTGTTTCTGGTCGCATCTGAAGCGAGTTTACAAAATGCTGCTGCTTTCCAAATTGTCCGCCCGGTTATCACCCGGTGAAGAAATATACCCCAAGGCCAAGAGTGACAGACGCCTTGCGCCCAATATCCCTGGCCGTGGCGGGACGCGGCGTGGTGCGCACCAGCGGTATGAAGCGGAGCTTCAGGTCTCGGTGTATGATGCCTCGGAAGAATCCGCCCCGGTGCGTTGCCTGAGCGAAGACCTTTCGTCATCAGGCATGCTGCTGCAATGGCCCGATGAGGAGCCGCTTCCTGCCGAGGAGCAAAGGCTTGTGCTGCGCTTTACCATGCCGCCGGGCACCTTGCCGGAAGGGTACGAATCGCGCGTGCGCATCCCCGCTGATGTTGTGCGCATTGTGGATGGCGAGGATGGTGAAAAAAAGATTGCCGTCAATTTTACGCGCAATCTGGATAATTATCTGCGCCTGAAAAAATGGCTGCGCCTGATTGCGACCTCTGTAGTTCTGCTTGCCCTTTCTGTATATGCTGTTGCCTATATGCGGCAGGAGAGCCTGTTTTATTTCATGTTTGACGTGCCCGTCTTCACCTACGGGATTGTTGCGTCTGTTTTTCTGGTGAGCCGGTTCATCTTTTCCTTTTTTTACCGCAACGTGCCTGTTGATCCCGAGTTCACGCCCGGGGTCACTATTGTCATTCCTTGCTTTAACGAAGAAGAATGGATTGAAAAAACCATCCAGTGCGCCATAAATCAGGATTATCCCCAGGAAAAACTTGAAGTTATCCTTGTGGACGATGGCAGCACGGACAAATCCATGGAACGGGTGCGGCGCATTGAAAAGCAGATTCGCAAGGAAATAATCGGCGACCGTTTTGTGGTCATTGAGCAGCCCTACAACATGGGCAAGCGCCACGCTCTTGCGGCAGGGGCCTTGCATGCCAAGTTTGAGTTGCTGGTCTTTGTGGATTCAGACAGCTTTTTGGAGCCGGACGCAGTGCGGGAAGTGGTGCAACCATTCCGCGATCCGAAGATGGGTGCTGTCTCGGGCAGAACAGAAGTGCAGAACAAGTGGACAAATGCCCTCACAAAAATGCAGGCCGTGCGCTACTATGTGGCCTTTCGGTTCATCAAGGCCGCGGAATCCGTTTTTGACGGCGTCACCTGTCTTTCCGGCCCCCTTGCCTGTTACCGCAAGGATCTTGTCCTGCGCTACCTTGATGAATGGCTCAACCAGAAATTTTTTGGCTATCCGGCCACATTTGGCGATGACAGAAGCCTGACAAACTACATCCTTGCCCACAACCGCACCGGCTATCAGGATGCGGCGGTGTGCTCCACCATTGTGCCCTCCAGCATGCGCACCTTTATTCGCCAGCAAATGCGCTGGAAGCGTTCGTGGCTGCGCGAAACCCTGCGCGCCAGCTCCTTTATGTGGAAAAAGGAGCCGTTCATGGCGCTTTCGTTCTACATCGGTTTTTTGCTGCCTGTGCTGGCTCCGCTGGTGGTTGTGCGCACTATGGTGGTTATTCCGCTCGAACTTGGGCTGTTTCCCTACAAATACCTTGCGGGCATTCTTGTCACCAGCATGCTCATGAGCGCCTCGTACCTGCTGTTCAAGCGCAGCAATCTGTGGCCCTACGGTATTGTGTTCTGCGTGTTCTATCTGGCGGTGCTGCTGTGGCAGCTCCCCGTGGCCGTGCTTACGTTCTGGAAGTCGGAATGGGGCACCCGCAACACCTCTGCCGATGTGGCCGCTCAGGAAAAGCTGCGCTACGAGCAGAAGATGTTTGTCATGCCCTCTGAAAGCTCCGTTGCGGCGGGTGCGGCTCAGCCCGCCGAGCACGGCAAGCACGGTGAGGGCTAGCCTATGCGCGCGCTTTCCAAAGATACCTGGAAAACCCTGAGATCGTGCCTGCAATGGGTGTTTTTGATCGGCCTGAGCATATTTATTGTTCAGCTTTTTGTGGAGAGGGGCAGGCCGCCGCAGTTTGACCGTGAGTCATGGACGCAGCGCGATGGTTTTACGGCCATATCCTACGGTTCGCTCACGCGCGATGAAAAACCGGGGCTCAACTCCCGTCAACAGTTCGCGCTGCATGTGGCAGCTCTGGAAAAGGCTGGCTATCAGTGGATAAGCACTGACGATGTCATCAGTTTCTACCGCGATGGCGAGCCATTGCCCGAAAAAGCCCTGTACCTCATGATGGAAGGTGGCCGTAAGGACTCAGTCATCTTTGGGCAGGAGATCATGGGTAAAACCGGCGTGCACGCCACGCTCTTTACAACTACCGGTACCCTGAAAAGCTGGAACAACTTTTTTGTCACCAAATCCAACGTGGCGGCGCTGGCAAAAAGCCCGTTCTGGGATGTGGGCAGTCAGGGGCTTGGGCTGTTGCCCATCAACGAAAACATGCCCAAGGTGACGCCCGGCTATTTTTTGACAGATTTTTTGCGTGATTCCACGGGGCTGCCAAGGGAAACAGAAGAGCAGATGCGTGACCGGCTGGCGGCATACTACAAAGATTCTTT
>LVAA01000185.1 GCA_001603955.1 Syntrophobacterales bacterium Delta_02
GGTATCTGCGGCTTCCTGCGCCTCTTTATAGCCATCGGGGTTGTGCGTTGCGGAGACGTCAGACAGGTATTGCTGCACCTGCACAGCTTGCAGCTTCATATCCGCTGCCAGCATGGCCAGCGGCATGCTTTCATCGGCCGTTGTGTCGGCAAGGCTGTCGGCCTGGCTCAGGTAGTGGCGCATAATCAAGGCGCTGAGCAGCATCAGAAAAAAAATGGAACCAAAGCCCAGCCAAAGCCGAGTCGCTACTTTCAACTGCATGATACGCCTCCCCAAAAACATGAAGTTAAATGGTCGCAGCAAGTGCGGACAAAGAGCGTCTCTCTCAATCAAATAGATGGACTTATCTGGTTGTGCATAATGGCGGTTCCAGCGCCAGCCGTTAACCCCAGTGTTGTGAGCCTCCTGAGAGCTTGCTCGAAACGCATGGACAGGACTTCTGAGTGTTTTGGTCATAATTACCCTAATGCGCCATGCGGGATGTGTCCATACACTGCGGCGTAAAAATATTACTTACCGATTTCAGTACCTGCGGGCTGTGAGCGCGCAATTATTGCTGTACTGACGCAAAAAGGCCGCCCGGTGATGGACGGCCTTTCACAAAGGACGATTGCGCTCAGGAGCTTCAACCCTGATTTTTCATGTCTCGGATAAGCCCTTGCAACACCTGAGCCTGCTGCGCAAGACCGTCAACGGCATGCGCGGCATTTTCCATTGTCTGAGCCGTTTCGGCAGAAATGGTTGCAACCTGCTCAACTGATTTGTTGATCTCCTCGCTGGCGGCAGATTGCTGTTCGCTTGCAGCGGCGATGGCCTGAACCTGATCATTAACAAGGTGCACAAGCTCAAGAATCTGTTTGAGCGAATCACCGGAGCGGATGGAAAGTTTGGTCGCTTCTTCAATGGCGCTGGCGCTCTGTTCCACATTCACAATATTTTTTCGCGTCCCGGCCTGAATATCACCAATGGCCCGGCCCACCTCTTGCGTGGCAGACATGGTTTTTTCCGCCAGTTTGCGCACTTCATCAGCAACAACGGCAAAACCGCGTCCGGCATCGCCCGCCCGGGCCGCTTCTATGGCGGCGTTGAGCGCGAGCAGGTTGGTCTGGTCTGCAATGTCGGCAATAACGCCCATCACCTGCCCGATGCTCTCGGCCTGTTTGCCAAGCACGTCCATATCCTGCCGGATGGCAAGAGATTGCGTGTGCACCGACTCAATGCCCTTGACCGCATCGTTAACAATCTGCGCGCCTTCCAGAGCCTGTTGGCGGGTCTGGTCTGCGATGCCGGCGGCCTGTTGCGCATTTTGAGCAACTTCCCGCACTGTGGCATTCATTTGCTCCATTGCCGTGGCGGTTTCGCGCACGCGGCCAGACTGATCGTCAGCTCCGCTGCGGGATTGGTCTATCTTGACCGCAAGATCCTGCGAAGCGCTGGAGACAATTTCAACCACATGTTCCAGCTGGCTGGCAGCGTGGAGCATCCCTTCGCTTTTGGCGCTCTCTGCTAAAGCTTGCGCCTTTTGGGCTTCCACAAGGGCTTTTCTGGCTTCTTCGCGGTCATGCTCCGCTTCGGCCTGAGCGGTGGAAGAAGCCTTGCGGTAGTTTGCCAGATTGTCTGCCGTGCTGTTCAGCGCCAGAGCCAGAGTGTTCAGGCTGGCAAAGCTTCCAGCGAGGCGTTCATCTGACTGCTGGGCGCCGAGGTTGGAGGCAAAAGACACACACTGGCGCATGGCGCGCAGATCCCTGTTGGTCAGAAAATATCCTGCGCAGTACACCAGACATATGGCAAAAATAAATTCAATCCACATCAGGGTGCGCCGCGATGCGATGTC
>LVAA01000046.1 GCA_001603955.1 Syntrophobacterales bacterium Delta_02
GGTTTTAGGTTTTAAGTGATTAAGTGTTAAGTGATTAAGCCTTACAGCGAAGAACTGAAATCTTCCCTTTTTGATTCTGACTTAAAACTTAAAACCTAAAACTTAAAACGGTCTTTACTTGTTCTTCATTACCAACTCGGGTTTCTTGAGGAAGACCGACGTGTCGGGGGGGACGGATTCGGTGAGCCATACGTTCCCGCCGATGGTCGAGCGGGCGCCTATGACGGTCTGGCCCCCCAGGATGGTCGCGTTGGCGTAAATGATGACGTCATCCTCTATTGTCGGGTGGCGCTTTTGATCCCTGAGAAGAGGGCATTCATCCTTGCCGAGTGAAAGCGCGCCGAGGGTCACACCCTGATAGAGGCGCACCCTGTCGCCGATGGTGGTCGTTTCCCCGATCACGACGCCGGTGCCGTGGTCCATGAAAAAACTCTCGCCGATGACAACGCCGGGGTGTATGTCGATGCCTGTCAGGCTGTGGGCGTATTCCGTCATGATCCGTGGGATGAGAGGTACTGCGTTGCTGTGCAGCCAGTGTGCTACGCGGTAGACGGCCATCGCGAAGAGGCCGGGATAGCAGAATATGATCTCGTCGAAATGCCGCGAGGCGGGATCGCCTTCAAAGGCGGCGCGAACGTCTTTCGAGAGCTTCTCCTGCAACTGGGGAATGCTCTCGATGAACTTCAAGGTTATCTCCTGGCTGAGGTCCTCGCAGTGGACGCAGGGCCGGTTGAACCTGATGCAGTCATGGCGTATGGCGTGTTGTATCTGTGTCGCGATCGCGTCGAAGAGCTCCGTTATCTGTTCCCCCAGGTAATACCGGGCATTGATCTCATCCAGCCGTTTTTCCGAAAAGAAACCTGGAAAGAGGATGGGGACGGTCTTGCGTATGATGTCGATGATGGCCTGTCGCGAAGGTATCGGTTCGGGACCGATGTGATGAAGACGACCTCTCTTGCCGTACTGCGCCACCACCTCGTCGATGAGGAGAGGCAGCCGCGAGCGATGCTTCTGGGTCGCGGCTATCTCTTCCCTGCAGCGTTCCTTCGAATTCTCTCCTTCTTGCATGTCTCTCTCCTCAGACCGTGGTACAGGCGCCCTGCTGTGTCGCCCAGTAAGGTGAAAGGACCCGGAGCTTATCGATTATCTGCGGCAGTTCCCCTATGACAAGGTCAATGTCCTCTTGGGTGTTGTAGACGCTGAGGCTGAACCGTATCGAACCGTGGGCCATTGTGTAGGGAACGCCCATGGCCCGCAGGACATGGGAAGGCTGCAGTGAACCGGAGGTGCAGGCGGAGCCCGAGGAGGCGCATATGCCGAACTGGTCCATGAGCAGGAGGATGCTTTCACCCTCAACGAACTCGAAACTGATGTTCGTCGTGTTGGGTAGACGCTCGTCACGGGTGCCGTTCACCCGGCTCTGCGGGATGGCCGCAAGAAGCCCGCTCTCGAGTCGGTCGCGCAGGGCCTTCACGTACGTGTTCTCCTTCTCCATGTTGGCGGCCGCGAGCTCACAGGCTTTCCCGAGACCGACGATGCCGGCGACGTTCTCCGTGCCGCCCCGGCGCCCCTTTTCCTGGTGGCCGCCGATGAGGAAGGGAGAGAACTTAGTACCTTTCCGTATGTAGAGGACGCCGATGCCTTTCGGCGCGTGCAGCTTATGACCCGAAAGGGAGAGCATGTCGACCGCACTGCCCTTCATGCCGATGGGTATCTTCCCCACGGCCTGGACCGCGTCGGTATGGAAGACGATCCCCCGCTCGCGGGCCAGTCGCGCCGCCTCCTCCACGGGGAAGACCACACCCGTTTCATTGTTGGCCCACATGATGCTCGCAACCGCCGTGTCCGGGGTCAGGCTTGCCTCGTATTCGTCCATGTCGAGCCTTCCATCGCTGTCCACACCGACCATTGTCACGCGGTATCCTTTCTGGGCAAGGTGCTCGCACAGGACCTTGATCGCCGGATGTTCGACCCTGCTTGTGACGACGTGGGTCTTCCCCGGGTTCACGAGCAGGGAGGACATGATCGCCGTGTTATCGCTTTCCGTGCCGCAGCTCGTGAAGATGATCTCCTCCGGGTCGGCCCCGAGGAGCGAGGCGATCCTGTGACGGGCATCGGAAAGTTCGCGGGCCACCTGGCCGCCGAAGGAGTGCATGCTCGAGGGGTTCCCGTACCGATCGTGGAAAAAAGGGAGCATTTCGTCGAGGACCTCCCGGGAAACCATCGTTGTCGCATTGTTGTCAAGGTAGACCGTCCTCATTTTGCCACCTCCTCAACAACAAGGTCGGGGGAAACGAACTCTTTCAGTTTCCATTCAACGAAGCTCTTCAGCGTTATCTGAGATGCCTGGCATGTTGCACAGGCACCCCTTGTTGCCACGAGGACTCTGTTCCCGATGACATCGATCAGGTCTATGTCGCCGCCATCATGCTGCAATGAAGGGCGGATCTCCCGTTCGATCGTTTCCTCGATCATGCGGATCTTCTGGATGTTGGAAAGCCTTGGTCTTTCCTCCGGCTTCTTTTCGGATCTCTTGGCCGCGAGAACACGGTCAATTATGGCCTGGATCTTCTCGTGACAGTTTTCGCACCCGCCCCCTGCCTTCGTGTAGTACGTCACCTCCTGGACAGAGCTGAGGTGGTTCTGCCTGATCGCTCGCTCTATCTCCCCGTCGGTGACGCCGAAACAGGCGCAGACGATCTCTTCCTCCGGTTTTTTGTGCGAGATGCCTCGGTAATTCTCGATCGCTTTTTCAAGGGCTTCCTGACCGAGCACGGAGCAGTGCATCTTCTCCTGGGGCAGCCCTCCCAGGTAGTCGGCGATATCCTGGTTGGTTATCTTCATTGCCTCCTCGATGGTCTTTCCCTTGATCATCTCCGTCAGGGCCGATGCAGAGGCGATGGCGCTTGCGCAGCCGAAGGTCTTGAATTTCGCCTCGGCGATCCTTTTGTTCTCATCGAGTTTGAAGCTGAGCTTGAGAGCATCGCCGCACGCTATGGAGCCCACTTCGGCAACACCGTCCGGATTCTCGATCTCGCCCGCGTTCCTTGGATTGAGAAAATGTTCCCTGACCTTGTCTGTATATTCCCACATGGCTTGCTCCTTTCCTCCAGGTCTTTGTTAAGGCGGGCCGGCCTTATCGCGAAGGGCAGGCTCATAATTCTATTCTACCTTTTTTGTTCCTCCTTGCAAAGGGCGGTCTTCAGGCGTTTACACGTATTACGTCCGGGACAGCACAGAACCTTGGACTTGTCATCGATTTTGATGTAATTTAATAGCAGCCATGACGAGAAAAAGACCCTTTACCAACGACCTTTACGTTGTCTCCTCGTCCGTTGCCGAGCTGAAGCGGGCCGTGGATGACGGCGCCGCCATCGTCCAGCTTCGGGACAAGACGGGCGACGAGGCGACGATCCTTGAAAAGGCGCGGGAGCTTGTCGATTACAGACGGGTTCGGCCTTTCGTTTTCATCCTCAACGATGACCCGGTTTTGGCTGTGAAGGCCGGGGCCGACGGGGTCCACGTGGGCCAGGATATGTCCACGCTGGATGCCCGCGCCATTGTCGGCGAAGAGATGATCGTCGGCAAGACGACACACAACCTGGATCAGGGAAGGCAGGCGATAAAGGACGGTGCCGATTACATATCGACGGGGCCGGTCTACGCCACTCCCACGAAACCCGGCAGGGCCCCGGTGGGACTCGGCTACGTGAGGGAGGCGGCTGAGCATCTCGACATCCCCGCCGTAGCCATCGGGGGCATTGACCTTTCCAATATCGACGGCGTGTTGGCCGCGGGGGCAAAGACGATAGGTGTCGTCAGGGCCTCGTCGGACGCCGTGGAATTGTTGAAGAGAATAAAGAAGGCAGCAGAATGAAGATAACAGTCAACGGCAAGGCGACGGAGATCTCGGAAGGTATGGACCTCCACAGGCTTGTCCATTCCGGCAAGGCAAACCCCGGCAGGGTGATCCTTGTTCTCAACGATGGAGTCGTGAAGAGCGACCGGTGGTCCCTGACCGTCCTTTCTGAGGGTGACCGGGTTGAACTGGTGTCCTTTGTGGGAGGAGGGTGATATGAATGACAAACTGATCCTGGGCGGAAGGGAGTTCGGGAGCCGTTTCTTTCTCGGCACGGGCAAGTTCGGCGACAAGGAGGCCATGCGCAAGGCCATTGTCAGCTCCGGTTCCCAGCTGGTAACGGTGGCGCTTCGACGGATCGACCTCGACGAGACGGATGAGAACATCCTCTCCTTCATTCCCGAGGGCACCACTATCATGGTCAACACATCGGGCGCGCGCAACGCGGCGGAGGCCGTGCGCATTGCTCGCATAGCGCGGGAAGCCGGGTACGGCGACTGGATAAAGATCGAGGTCATAAACGACAGCCGGTACCTGCTGCCCGACAATCAGGAAACGATAAAGGCAACGAAGATGCTCTCCGGGGAAGGCTTCATCGTGCTTCCCTACATGCATCCCGACCTTTACGTGGCGAAAGCGCTCGTTGACGCGGGGGCGGCCGCCGTCATGCCCCTCGGTTCGCTCATCGGGTCCAACCAGGGCCTAAGGATGCGCACCCTCATCGAGGTGCTCATTGAAGAGATCACCGAGGTCCCCATAGTCGTTGACGCGGGCATCGGGCGTCCGTCGCAGGCCGCCGAGGCGATGGAGATGGGCGCCGGCGCCGTGCTGGCCAACACGGCCGTCGCCGATGCCGAGGATCCGCCTCTCATGGCCGCCGCTTTTGCGCGAGGCGTCGAGGCAGGCAGAATGGCATACCTGGCAAGGATGGGACAGGAGAGAAAGGGAGCGGCCGCCTCCTCTCCGCTTACGGGGTTCCTCTATGATGAGTAAAAGCCTGCGCGGGATAGACCTTCTACACCTGACCATCGATGACATCCGCGGTATATTTGCAGTGGATGACAGGGGGCTTCTCGAGGAGATGGCCCATGCCGCACGCGATCTGACGAGGCGCCAGTTCGGCCGGACGATCAGCCTCTACGCCCCTCTCTACATAGCGAACTATTGCGAGAACGAGTGCGTCTATTGCGGTTTCCATGCCTCTCAGAAGAGCATGCCGCGGAGCAAGCTCACCATGGAGCAGATAGACAGGGAGTGCGCGGCACTTGCCGCCACGGGGAACCGCAGCGTCCTCATCCTGACGGGCGAATCGCGCTTCCACTCTTCCCCCCAGTACATCCGGGACGCCGTCAGGGTAGCGTCGCGCTATTTTTCCTATGTCGCCCTGGAGGTCTATCCTCTCGAGGAAGAGGAATACAGGGAAGTCTACCTTGCCGGAGTGGACGGGGTGACGCTTTACCAGGAAACCTACGACCGGGCACGCTACGACGAGCTTCATCTGGCGGGTCCCAAGAAGGTCTACGATTACCGGGTCTCGGCCCCCGACCGGATAGCCCGCTCGGGCATCAGGCACATATCGATGGGGGCCCTCCTGGGCCTCACGGACTGGCGCAGGGACGTCCTCGCACTCTTCGAGCACGTCCGCAGCCTTGAAAGGAAGTATCCCGGTGTCGAGTTCGGTCTTGCCTTTCCTCGCTTGAGGCGCGTGGCCGACGACATCCACCAGTACCAGGAGGTGTCCGACAGGGACATGCTGAAGATCATTACCGCCGCCCGGCTCTTCTTTCCCCGCGTGGGGATCAGCATGTCCACCAGGGAGCTTCCTCAGTTCAGGGACCGGATAATAGAGTTCGGTGTCACGAAGATGTCGGCCGGCTCCTCCACGCGTGTGGGGGGATACCTCGAAGATGAGAACAAGTACGAGGACGGCCAGTTCGAGGTCTTCGACCCCCGCAGCTTCGACGAGATCAAGGCCATGCTCAGGTCCAGGGGTTTCGACCCCGTCGTGACGGACTGGAGAAATATAGTAAACAGCTGACAGACCGCTTGAACCGCTTGAGCGTTAGAAACCAAAGAACAGAGAACTACTCTTCGTCATTCCGGCGAAGGCCGGAATCCAGGAAAAGTGATCGGGATGAAAAAGCGGCAGTGTCGCGGATCGAGTCTGGGCCGCCCACTGCAACAAGAAGATTCACTCAATAAGGAGTTGGTTTGCCCGTTAGTTCCCGCCTGTTGCAGCCTGTCAGCATGATCGTTCTAACGGGAGGGCCCTGTTCGGGGAAGAGCTCATCGCTTGCCTATCTGACGGAGAAATTGTCGGACCTCGGGTTCATGGTCTTTGTGGTCCCGGAGACGGCGACGCTCATCACGGGCAACGGCATCGACAGGCGCAAGATGGACAAACCGGGCCAGATAGTGGTCTTCGAGGAGGCCATCTTCGACATGCAGGTGTCCTTCGAGGATACCTACAAGCAGGCGGTATCGAGGATATTCCCCGAGCGCAGGAAGGTCATTCTCCTCGACAGGGGCATCATGGACATCAGGGCCTTTCTTACCGACGATGTCTTCAACGGAATCCTGAAAAAGAAAGGCCTCACACGGGCTGCCGTCCGGCACCGGTACGACGGGGTCATCCACCTCGTCACGGCCGCGGACGGTGCCGCCGAGTATTACACGGGGGAGAACAATTCGGCCCGCCTGGAGACGCCCGAAGAGGCGTTGCGCATAGACGTGAGAACGAAGGAGAGCTGGCTCGGTCACCCTCGTTTCAAGATCATAGACAACAGCACCGATTTCGAAGGGAAGATCAAGAGGACGTATTCGGCAATAGCCCGGTTTCTCGGTATACCCGACGTACCCCCCGCAGGGGAGAAATACCTCGTCAGCCATGTCGATCTTGCCGCCCTTCCGGCCCACCAGAGGATCGATATGGAGCAGGTGTATCTTCGCTCGAAGGATAAGAGAGAGGTGACGAGGATACGCAGGAGGGGGCAGGACGGAGCCTATTTCCATTTCCTGGCACGGACGAGGCACGCGGGTACCCGCGGCCTTCCGATAGAAGAGGAAGAACTCATCCCCGAGCAGGAGTACCTCAGCCTTGCCCGCCTCATGGACCCGAAAACGGAGGTCCTCGCCAGGGAGCGCATATGTTTCCTCTGGAACAACCAGTACTTTGAACTGGACAGGTACAAAGGCAGGCATGAAGGGCTCGCCATGCTCCTTGCGGAGTCTCCCGGGCCGGAGTCAGGGGCGCCCGTCTCCATACCGCCTTTCGTCACCATCGGGAAAAGGGTGACCGATGACGTGCGTTATGCCGACAGGGCCCTGGCCCGGCGAAAGACCAACAAGTCCGCCTGAGGGATTATTGCTGTTACATGCTGACTATAAAATTAGTTGTTGACGAAATCATAGTCTATATATAGAGCCGGAAAGAATGTGCCGGACAACCCTGCCCCGTTGAAACGGTTGCAAGGGCGCGGCAAAACATAGTAGTTTTAAGAGCATGACATCATCACCGACATCGAAGGGGATTATCGGCTTTACCACCACTATCCCCGTGGAGCTCATCTTCGCCGCAGGGTACGAACCCTGCGACCTGAACAACATCTTTGTCACTGACCCCGACCCGGGCCGGTTCATCGAGCGGGCGGAGCGCGACGGTTTCCCGAAGAGCATGTGCAACTGGATCAAGGGCATCTACGGGGTCATTATGGAGCGCGATATGGCCGGTGTCATTACCGTCATGGAAGGCGACTGCAGCAACACGCAGGCTCTCGCCGAGATCCTTCGCTACCGGGGTGTCAGGACGATACCCTTTTCCTTTCCCTATGATCGTGACAGGGAAGTGCTCGCGAGGGAGATAGAGAAACTGGGCAACGAGCTTTCTATTGACGAGGCGTCCCTCGCGGATGTGGAATTGCGGATAGCCGGGGCGAGAGAGAAGCTTTGGGAGATCGACACCATGACGTGGAGCGAGCGCAACGTGACGGGGGCCGAGAACCATCGCTGGCTCGTCGGCTCCTCGGACATGCTTGGCGATATGGAGGGATACGGCAAGGCGGCGGGCGAGTTCATCCTGAACGCGCGAAAGAGGGAGAGCTTTCAGGGGATACCCCTCGGGTATATAGGTGTGCCCCCGATCGTTACCGACCTTTACGATTTCATTGAAAGCGTGGGCGGGCAGGTGGTCTATAACGAGACACAGCGCCAGTTTGCCCTTCCTTATGAAACGAAGGACATCGTCGAGAGGTACCTTCTCTACACGTACCCCTACGGGATATTCGCGCGTCTGAAGGACATAGGCGATGAGATCGCGCGGCGGGGGATACAGGGCATCATCCATTACGTGCAGGCCTTCTGTTTCCGGGCCATCGAGGACGTTATCCTTCGCGAGACCATTTCCGTTCCCATTCTCACCATCGAGGGAGACCTGCCGAGGGCGCTGGACACGAGAACGAAGATGCGTATCGAGGCGTTCGTGGAGATGCTCGAGGGGATGCGGCGCTGAACGAAAGGTCTTGCCGGGGGGAGCCCATCATGATCGAGGAAAGGACGAAAAGATTTCTCGTTGACCGCGGCGGCATCGGTTTTTTCAAGGCCGTCCTCGAGTCTTACGAGGACGTTGCCATCTTTTCCGTGATCGACGGAGACCGCGGGCTTATCGAGATCATCTATCCATCCGGTTTTGAGGATGATGTCCGGGGCATAATCGCCGATATGGCAAACTATGGCATTACCTTCAGGGAGGTTCCCGATGTTCAATGAGAAAAGGGTGCTCGAGACGCTCATGGGGTGCTCCGGCCTCTATGCCGATGTGTATATCGATGAACGGGCCTACAGTTTCATACAGCTCGAATCGGGCACGGTGGAGAAGCTCGAGAAGGGCGAGGATGCGGGGGTGGGCCTCAGGGTCATAACGCCCTGGAAGACCTACTACGCTTCCACGAATTCCTTCGATGAGGAGCATCTTGTCGAACTCGCCGGGCAGCTCTCCCGCTACGGGGGAGACCGTTCGGAAGGGACGGTGGTGACCGCCGGGGGCGGGCGGGGGGCGGGATATCCCTTTTCCATCGGCAAAGACCCCGG
>LVAA01000186.1 GCA_001603955.1 Syntrophobacterales bacterium Delta_02
GTCCTCAAGTCCCTCTTGAACCGTCACTATCACGCGCTCTTTTTTGTAATATTCTTTGACTTTTGAAAGTTCCTTACGGATGGAGTCTTCTACAAATTTCGATTGGTTCTCGTTCGAGGTCAAGATGGTGATGGTATTTTTGTCAATTTTAAGGTAAGCACCTAACAACACATGCGTGCCCAAGAGCGTATAAATTTGACTCTCTTCAGTTATAAACTCTAATTCAGACAAGACTTTCTCCTCTGAATGGCGAAAAACAGCCGGGTCAACAAAGGTTGGATAAGCATGAGATAAGGGTAGCACAAAAAACAGGTAAGACAAAGAAAAAACGCCGCTCCGCATTTATCCAACCCTTATCCAACCCTTATCCAACCTTTTATGTCAATTTTACCCGTTTATCCCTGGAATCCGCGTCCCCAAGGCACTTCATCCCCCCCCCGTTCCGGTGCGCCCCTCGAAGCCCCGCCAACACCGCCTTTTTTCTCCATACGCAAAATGTCTTTGGAAAGGATGCTATTTAAGGGGAAATGAATGACAATCGCGTGACAACCCAAAGAGTACAAAACAACGCCAACGGACAGGGCAGGGCGCCTTATCCTGCCGGCCCTACGCAAAAGATACGTTCCCTCCAGAAGCGGCCGCCGAAGGACCAGCCGAAGAAGGAGCGCTTCAAGATCGTTGAGGACGTGGTGCGGGTCACCTACCACAACAAGGACACCGGCTACGTCGTCCTTAAGACGCGTAATACCAAGAACAAGAACCTGCCGGAGAAAACGCTGGTGGGGATCTGCACGTCCGAGAACCCTCAGAAAGAGCTTGTCGGCGTCAGTGTGACATTCAACGGATTCGTCAGCGAGAACGCAAAATTCGGTGTTCAGTATGAATTCGAGCAGATGTTCGTCAACGAGAGCAGTCTCTTTTACTTCCTCACCAAGGTTGTGAAAGGGTTTCCGGGGAACCTTGCCTCCGAGCTTATAACGAAGTACGGAGAGGACGGTCTTGAAAGGATCATAGACACGGATCCCAGGAGACTCCTCAACTACAAGGGCATCGCGGAAAAGCGCCTCGAAATGATCCTTAAATCGTGGCAGAGCCACAAGGAGCTCAAGGCCGTCTCGGACCTGCTTACGCCCGCCGGCGCCTCGATGGACGTGATCTGGGCCGTCCATTACGAGCAGAGGAACAACCCCCGTTTCCTCGAGGAGATAAGGAAGAACCCCTGGGAGGCCCTGACGTCCCTGAAGGGAGTGGGCTTCAAGAGAGCTGACCGGATCGCGCGTGGCATGGGTGTGGCCGTCAACAGCGTCTTCAGGGTGAAGGCATGCATCGAGTACGCCCTCCGCGAGATAGCAGACCGGGATGGTCACAGCCTCCTCAATAAAGGGGACCTGTTCCAGCTCGTGGCTGAAGAGCTTGCCGTTGTCAACCAGGACATACGGGAGGAGGCCGAAGAGGCGAGGGCGATCGCCGCGGCCGCGCAGGGAGAACTTGCGCTGAACGATGCCGTCGCGTCCACGGCCGGTATCGAGAACACCGTCGTGGTGAACGACGAGGTCTTTATAACCCAGGAACTCTTCGACCAGGCGATCGATGAGCTCCTCAACGAGAACGACAGACGCGGATACGCGAAACTCTTCACGGTGGGAGACGATTACTCGATCGCGTCGGGGTATCTCAAAC
>LVAA01000005.1 GCA_001603955.1 Syntrophobacterales bacterium Delta_02
TTTCCGCTTTGCGCGGGAACTTATTATGATCCAAAAGAGATTACAATAACCATAAACCTTGATCAAAAGGATCAATCTCTGCTAAAGCAAACCGTTAAAACGAAGTACGGTTCTTACCCCGTTAGAGTAATATTTGTTCCCACTCAGGAAATTGGACGTATTCTTTATAAATACAAAAACTCAATTCTTAGATATAACCCACGTAATTATCTTTCCCTTTCGCACAACAAAGTCAACAAGGGCATTAGGAACGCTATCATAGCAAGTGAGTTTAACGACTTTTCTATTTTGAACAACGGGATAACGATGATCGCTGATTCTTTCGAATTAACCGAGAGGACAGGGGAAGTAAACGTAGGCCAAATAATAATGACCAATCCTCAAATAGTGAACGGAGGCCAGACTGCATATACTTTAAGCAAGATTTTTGAAGAACATAAAGACGCCTTGATAGAGACATTCAAAGACAAGGAGGTTTTGTTAAAGGTTATAGTTATGAAACCTCCGGACTTAGAATTCATTGAAGAGATTTCTAATTCGACTAATCTGCAGAGTCGAGTTGAAGAAGCTGACCGCAGATCGAATGAATCTATACAGCTGGATCTGCAGAGCGCTATCTACGATGAATACGGTTTGTTTTATGAAAGGAAGCGGGGGGAGTTCTATAACGGAATAGATGGAAAATATATTAGCAAGGATCTTGTGGTTAATAGATACGATTTTCTGAGAGCGTATCAAGCCCTAAAGGGAGAACCAAGGTGGGCAAGACAAAGGGGAAGCGAAACATTGTTCAAGAAGGAGCAATTTAAGAAGATTATCGACGATAAGGATAAGTTCAGAAGGATGGTTTTTGCTTATCTATCGTTGAACCACTTATATATTTGCGAGGCTAATAATGAACAGGATTGGGGAAACGGGTTAAGGTACGGAAAAATGGCAATAATAGCTGCCATGGGCTATCAAGACCTTGGTGACCTCACGGCAAAAGGAATTGAATCAACTATAAAGCAGAACATACAACAAATCAAACAACGATGGGCAGACTTCGAAAGATGGGCAAGAGAACAAACGGGGAAACCATTATACTTGGATAGAAGTGGTAGCTTCGACTTCGACAATTATTACAAGGGGAAGACCGTCGATCAAGACATAAGAATATTCTTTTCGGCAGATAGAGCCGATCGAGTTCGCCATAGGTTCTTCTCCTGTCCGAAATTGTGACTGCCTTGCAAGGGCGAGCGAATGTGAGTTTCGAGTGGCTTGCACAAAGCTAACCTCTGTCGCGAGGTTTTTCGATTCATTACTTGACCGGCAATGCCTGCGTATTCGAAAAGGAGAAGTGATGGAGATTGACGTTGAAATTCTTGACCAATATGGCAAGCTTCAAAACGACACCATCAAGTTCTCTATTCTTTCCTTTCTCAAACACATGGCGATGGCAGGCCAAGGTTTCATGCCGACAGTTCAGAACTATACTCGGATGATTGGATTGTTCTTTCACTACGTCGAGTATCTGTCGTTGGATGCGCTTCGCGAATCACGCTTGTCAGAACCGCCCTCAGAACGGCAGGATCCGACCGAAAAAAGCCAGTTTTCTAGTATAGTGGGCAAAGCAATCGCTG
Organism: Syntrophobacterales bacterium Delta_02; assembly: GCA_001603955.1. Taxonomy (GTDB): domain Bacteria; phylum Desulfobacterota; class Syntrophorhabdia; order Syntrophorhabdales; family Syntrophorhabdaceae; genus Delta-02. Next base: position 1,623 of record LVAA01000005.1, read on the forward strand.
ACCTGCTCGCCAGACGCATCAGCGGTGCGCGAGTAACACTAAATTATGAAGGTGCGATGGTGGCCAACGGCAACAAGATCAAAGGCAGACGTCCTGACCTTTACTGCATCGGACAAGAATACCAATTTGCTGTCGAAGCAAAAGGTTATGAGGTCGGTGCGATCAGCCCAAGTAACATGAATAAGCACAAAGACCAATCCAGGCAAGGACCACTGCAGGTAAACTTCACTGTCGCCTCGGTGTCGTATAATCTGTATCACGCTATGAAGGCAAAATACTACGATCCGCACAACGATAACGTTCACTTCAACACAAAACTGAACCAGACGCTTCTCAACATCTACTACCGGGGGCTATTTGAATACTTGCGTAAAGACGGGTTGCCGGTTGAGGCGGGGAAGGTCGGAGAGCGCGAATGTTTCTTCATCCGCATCATTGGACCAAACACTCCTTACCCTATCGTAATTGATGAGCACTTCGTTCTGTGTTTGGTCCTGCAAAGTAGTTTCCAATCGCTGACCATTCCGGAGGCACACAACGAATTCCCAGTCTTCCCAGAAACCCAAATCGAGAACGAATGGGCTTTTCTCGATACTGACGGGGTTGGATTGGCACTGCTTTCGCTTGATAATACGTCAATGACTAAATTAAGGCGACGCTTTTACTTGGATAGTTGATTAGTTATATTCCAGATTAATGAGAAGCAGATAAAGGACCACCTGGGAGAGATCGTCAGGGGAACGGTCCAGGAGACCCTCAATGCCCTTCTCGACGAAGAGGCATCCCGTCTGTGCAACGCACGCAGATATGAACGCACAGAGGAGCGTAAATCCACAAGGGCGGGCCACTACACCCGCACCCTTCAGACGAAGGCCGGCGAGGTCGATCTAAAGATGCCCAAGCTGAGGGTCCTGCCTTTCGAGACGGCGATCATAGATCGCTACAGGAGGCGAGAGTCCTCCGTGGAAGAAGCGCTTGTCGAGATGTACCTTGCCGGCGTGTCGGTGAGGCGTGTCGAGGACATCACCGAGGCCCTCTGGGGAAGCAAGGTGAGCCCCGGCACCATCAGCAACCTCAACGCCAGGATATACACGACCATCGAGGACTGGAGACAAAGGCCCATTGAAGGTGAGCACCCCTATGTCTATCTTGACGGCATAGCCTTGAAGCGCAGCTGGGGAGGAGAGGTCAGGAACGTATCGGTCCTTGTCGCCGTCGGGGTCAACCGCGACGGTTACCGGGAGATCCTGGGAGTGGCAGAGGGTGCCCGTGAAGACAAGGAGAGCTGGACCTCCTTCCTGAGGTATCTCAAGGACAGGGGATTGAAAGAGGTCGGGCTCTTCGTCTCCGACAAGTGCATCGGCCTCGTCGAGAGCCTGGGACTCTTCTATCCCGATGCCCTGTGGCAACGGTGCGTCGTCCATTTCTACCGGAACGTCTTCACCGTCGTCCCCAAGGGGAAGATAAAGGAAGTGGTTGCCATGCTCACGGCGATCCATGCCCAGGAGGACAGGAAGGAGGCGCAGAAGAAGGCCGCGACAGTGGTGAAGAAGCTCCAGACGATGAAACTCGGGAGGGCGGCGGAAACGGTGAACGAAGGGATCGACGAGACGTTGAGCTACTACCGGTTCCCCCGGGAGCACTGGAGGAAGATAAGGACGAACAACCCCCTTGAACGGATCATGAAGGAGATCAGGCGCCGCACGCGGGTCGTCGGGTCTTTCCCTGACGGCAAGTCGGCCCTCATGCTCGTTGCTGCCCGACTGCGTCACATAGCGGGGACGAAATGGGGAATGAGCCAGTACATGAAGATGGACCGTCTTGAAGAGGCGGCCATTGAAAGCTTCGAGGCATAACCGGACCGATGAGGTTGCCATGGAAAGAGCGAAAGATTCTTGACACTATCCCTCCTTGTCATGATCGGTACCTTTATGCTGATGTGCACAAAGCGCCACTGCGGTTACAGTGTCGTTTGTGACATAGTAGAATAAGTTGTAGATGGGTTCATTCAAAGCGGCTCTCCGTATCGCTGCCCAACAAAAGGCTAGAGGCGGAACGCCTTTTTCCGCCGATTGGCGGCTGGTAAGAAAAGTTTCAAATTGGATTCCTTGCCATAAATTCCGTGATACCTTGAATCATATTGTGAATTTGTTCTTCCGTGTACTCGTCATAATGTCCGTGTGCTGCTTTGTTTCTTAGGTCCAACCACATCTTTACAGCTTTTTGGTCGAGCTTGTTGTAGATGTTGAGGTTTGCAAGGTCGGAGTTGAGACTGTTGGTTGTGATAATTTAAAACTGACCCACCCAACGGGCAAATGATCACCGAAAAATGACCCACCCCCCATCGAGCTCGTCTCTGATGGCTTCAAGAATGGATATCCCCATTCGCGCGTGTTCGGGTCGGTAACCATTGACTACTTCTGAGAATTCCCTGTAGTGTGTATGTTCTTTGCCGTACGCTCGCTCAATAAATGACAAAACGGCTGAACGAAACCCTTTGATCTTCCCGGAATCGACCCATTCTTCATATTCGTCTGTTCTATCCGTCGTCGCTAATACGCCTTTTCCCAGATCAATCAACTGACCCACCCGAACAACAAGGCCCTTGAGGTGTGTATTCAAGATGTCCTCCTTCTAACAGGCATCACCGCACCAAACCTGTGCACCGCTTATCACGCTTCTGCTCTTGTGCGAGAATGCAACGCTGTAACGTGCTCGCGTGATGCCGACATACAGCTTGTTTCGTGAGTCGTCGGTGCTCGCATCGTCAAAGGCGGTCGTGCTTCCAGACAGGAATTTCGCATGCCTCTCGGGCGGGATTATTAGGACTCGCTCAAAACCCATCCCTTTCGACTCGCCGAAGTTGTAAGCCGTTCGGCCCTCGCAAAGTTGTTCCTCCGTGCGATGATCCCATCTCAGGATAATGGGATTATATGCTTTGATGTAGTCCCCAACGCGCGAGGCAGGCACCGCGAAAACACCGTTATGATCCGTATACTCTGGCGGCACACTAGCGACCAGCGATTTCGTTGGCGCATAGAGACCATCTTTCACATGCAGGCGGTCGGCCAACTCGCAGATGCTTTGAATGCAGCGCCAGCTAATCGCCAGACTGTCGATTTCAAAACCCATATTCTTGAACTCGGCTACCTTTTCCGTGGTCGTTTGAGGCTTCTTTGTCGTCTCCGAGGTCTGGTAGACGGCTTGCCGAAAATCACCTACACAATCGAGATCACTCATGCCCGTATCCACGATCGCACGAATGACAGAGAAGTCCCATCCCACGAGATCCTGCATTTCGTCTATGAAGACCGCGTTGTAGATCTCGGCAAGCCTGCGTGCGGGCTTGCCACCAGTTTGCTCGTGGATAGTCGCGGCAAGCTTCGCCAGATAGTGTGTGTGGGCCCTGTTGTCCTCCTTCGTCACGTAGTGCAGCGGATTGCAACCGCCATTGATTTTCTCTGCACAGCCGGGGAGATTGAATCTCTTGCCATTCTTACTTCTGCCAAGATGGGGGTTTCCGGAGTTGAGGATGATTCCGGAGATGCGCTCGGGCACGATGCAGCGCTGGTAGGGCCTGATCATGTCTTCCAACAGAAAGGAGAACCAGCCCTTCACCGCGACATTGTGGGGCTTCACCTTGTTGAGGCGACAGATATGCCGCACCAGTTCGAACTGATTGTTGATCGTGTACGTGAGCAATAGCACCCTGCCGCCGCTCGCTGCTCGTTTTAGCGCCTCTTTGGCAATTCGTTCGGATTTTCCGGCACCGGCGCTCGCGAGGAGAAGTTTACGTGTCAAACGTAATAGCCCTCGTCAGATATTCGGGGTAGGAAATCGTTTCAGACGTATCGAAGATGCGGATGGCCGAATCGACCTTCTTCTTAGGCGTATCATACCAGTCATTCATGAAGGAGCGCTTGGCTGCGAGATCCGTGCATGCCGCATACTCCCTACGGTAGGTCTGCGGGAACAACATGACTTTGGCGAGCTTGTCGAGCGCCACGACAGTGTGGCTGTTCGCCGCGACAAGTGCAGGTTCCAGCGAGTGCTGGGCATTATCCTGCGGCGAAAAGCACTCAATGAAATCGCAGTCCTTGTAATACTTATCACGCCAATCGATAATGTTCTTCTGGTAATCGCCGTCGTTATCTTTCACGACGCGCACCGGATGATCTAACGCCTTGGCAATATCGAGATATACCTTGAAGCCTATACCTCGCACGACAATGATATCGATGCCGTCCTCTTCTGGCAGGCGGCTCTTTAGCATGTGATAGATCTTCTTGAGGACGAGTTCGTCGGAGGGACCCTCGACCAGAATGACCTTCTGCGCTAGAACCGTGCGTAGCGTGTCGTATCCTGGCAGACGCTTCAGCGTCGTGACCGTGTTCGCATCAATATCTTTCAGCTTTACGTACTCTTTCGCGAGCAGGCACAGCTTATTGATACTCAGTTTGTTCAGCACGTAGGAGCTGTGTGTAGTCAGGAAAATCTGCTTTCCACTGTTCTTCTGCTCGATATAAGAGATCAGCTGAATCAAGTTGATGTGTGAGAGGTGGTTTTCTGGCTCTTCGAGCATCAGGATATCGACATCTTTAGCCTTGTTTTGGATAGCAACTTTGATCTGAATCTGATTCTGCTCGCCCTTACCGATGTGCGAGAAAGAAACATCATCAACAGCGAGCGAAAGATTGCTGTCCCAGCTGCCGGACGGTCCGATATCGGCCACTATCTTGAGGTTCTTCGCGGTCAGTTCATGCCCTTCATTTAGCTTCGTGTTGATTGCTTTCACGTCGGGCTTTTCGTTGAACTGAATCTTCAGCTGCCGGTAGTTCAGGTTGAGCGTGGGACGCGCATACTTATCGACCGACGCGTTTATGATGGTGTTGATGTAACGCGATCGGCCCAAGGTCGGATGCAGGCGTGCCGGATCGACAAATAGGCAGCCGACCGGTCTCGCCAGCTGTACCAATGGCGTCCAGGCAAAACTCATCCATTCGATCCTATACAGTTCGAAGGGAACCGTAAGGACGTTGCCCGATGCGATGAACGGTTCGTAGTAGGGCGAAAGATCGGAGTTGAACAACATCTTTACGTAAATGCCTTGCGTGTCCTGACCTTCGCTGTTGTTGGTTCCCCTCAGATCTGGGGTACCATCCAGATACGCCTCGATTAAGAGTTCTGGCAGCGATGTCTGCGACTTATCGCCTTTGAGATAGGTTTCAACGCAATCGCTGTTGAATAGCTCCGCCAAGACCTCTGGCGAGATCTGCCGGCCACGATGGGATAAGTTCAGGCAGAGTTCGATGGCTTCAAGGACGGAGCTTTTGCCGCATTCGTTGTCACCCACAAGGATGTTGATGTCGTCGTTAAACTCGAATGTCGCGTCAGCTAATTTCTTGAAGTTCTTAACGCGCAGCTTCTTGATACATTTCATCAATTCGCTCCGTGTTCATGCTGGCGACAGCGGCCCACATTATATGCCATATAACGCTTGACATAACCGTGAGTGGCCCGATAGGACCGGGTTAAATAAGTAATAACCTCCGTTGCAGGAAGGGAAACCAAGATAGGTTAACCTTCGGTCGCGCCCTCGTCATCTGCATGCACGCCCCTTTTGTTATTCATTACCATCTATATCCTGGTGCTGCAAGAAAAACATTTAGCCGCTCCATTACAGGAAGAAGTCGATCCAACCTCACGGACTGCCTTATACGTAAACCGTTATTTTTCAAGCCCTCCCACCCTCTCACACACACCCGTCCCATATCTCCTGCGGAAGGACTATCTTCTCCGTTCCGGGAATGCTCCAGACCGAGGCGCCCGTATTGAGATCGATGCCGTTTCTCAGGTACGCCCTGTATGCCAGCTGACTGCAATAGAAGGATCCATCCGTATCCGAATCGAAGAAGTTGAGGTTGTAGGGCTTGTTCAGCTCCGCCTGCCTGATGCAGTACGCGGCAACGTCCTCCCGGATCGCAATGGCTCTGGCCGGGTCGATATCTCCCGACAGGAGAGGATATGCAGCACCGTAGAGCATATCGACAAAGGGGTCTCTCTCGGCTCTCATCTCGTCGGCGTTCCACGTGTTGCCGGTAATGTTGAAGGTGATGACCTTACCTTTGGCACCCGCCTCGACGCACCTTCCCCCGGGTCCGACATAGATGACGATGTGGTCCACGTCACCCGGTATGAGCTTCCCAATAAGGCGCCAGAACTGTCCGGTGATGTCGTTACCGCCCCCGTCGGTGGTACAGAGAAGGTCACCGGTCTGGACCCTCAGGCCTTCTATCTCGTAGGTGTGGATCACGTCTCTCTCCGGTATGTTCCTTCGGTTTGCGCTTCACATTCTCCAGTTATTGATCTTCATTGTTCTGCCGGCAAAGATGGTAGTCCAAAGATCTGCACGCCTATGATAACCTCGTTGCCTTCGAACTTGCCCTTTACGACAGCGACTCCAATCTCATCGAACTCGCTGTTAAGAATGTTCTTTCGATGCCCGTGGCTCTGCATCCAGCCATCAACCAGTTTCTTGTCGTTCAGGTACCAGCCCTTCGCGATGTTCTCTCCTATCTTTTTATATCGGTAACCGATCCTCCGGGCGACATCGGCGTCGTCTTCGCCAGTTGGTGAGATGTGGTCGAAATACTGCTTCTCGAACATGTCCTTTGCCCTTTCCTCGGCAACGGCATTGAGAAGGGAGTTTTCTTTCAGCTCATGGAGGCCGTTTCCGGACCGGGCAGCATTGGTAAAGTGTATGACCCTTTCGCGCGTGAGAGGCTCCTGCAGGGGGTGGACATACGGAGAGGTTGTGCGTGCCTTGGGTGCCCACGTGCCGGGGATCTGCTTCCCATTGTGTGTTCCGGCATCAATTGTTGACCAGAAGGGAAAGATGGGAGGCCTTGTCAGGAAATAGACGGCTATAAAGACAAACGCCGCGACGTAGAGAGCAATTCTTATCCTGTCCTTCCCTGCATGCGAAGAGAAGAGCTTCCTTGCCTTTTTAAAGGAACCTCCCCGCTGCGATGACAGGTATGTTTTGAAGGGCTGCCATGGCAGCGCTCCGTATCGTGTCTGCGTCTCCTTGTCAATGATCCCATCATTGAAAAGGCGGAGCAGTTCTTCACGTGTGTAGGGGCCGAATTCGATGAACCGGTCTGTCGTTTGCTTTCTATAATACCAACCGTTCTTGTTCATGCTATGTACTATCCAGAAACCCTTTATCCTCGTTTAGCTTGATCTACATTAACGACGTTTTGCGTTTTCAAGCAAATTCATAACGGGGAGGAGCCTGAACAGGCTCGTCACCACGTCGTCTGCTCCATCATTGCGTATATGGGGCGCACGATGCTCGTCAGGACGTACGCCTGGTGCGCCTTGACGGCCTCCTGGAACTTGAACCAGTGGCTTTCCCTGTAGTTGTCCTTCCACACCCACAGCGTCTGTGTCCCCGGCACGGTGTCTCCGCCGATGGAGGTGTCCGCGGTCGTGAAACCGACAGCCTCCTTGAACCAGGCATCCTCATCGTACTTCGTGAACTCTGCCCCGATAAGGGCCCTGTAGTTCCCGACGCGCTGTGTCTTCGTTGTCGTGCTGTCGCCTATGGCATTCCCGAGGTCCGCAAGGAGAGAGCTTCTCGCATCATCGTCGACAGAGCGGCCCCGGTAGAGGTCGAAGAGGCATCCCGCGGCATCGATGCGTAATCCGATGATTCCGACCACCTGTTCCGTTCTATTCCGACCAGCGGTTATGTTTCAAACCGACCACCCCGTCGGAGCCGTCAGGCGACGCCGGTAAGATTTCTCACCTTACACCTTTTCCTCTTTTCGTGTCAATG
>LVAA01000187.1 GCA_001603955.1 Syntrophobacterales bacterium Delta_02
TTACCCTTTTTGGTGCAAGCATTACCGAGCCTCCTGAAATACTTCTCCTTTGAATATCCAGACCTTTATACCGATCACGCCATACTTGGTGGACGCGACAGCATAACCGTAGTCGATATCGGCACGAATGGTCTGCAGGGGTACCCTGCCTTCACGATACCATTCGGTCCGTGCCATCTCCGCGCCGCCGAGCCTGCCGGCGCACATGGCCTTGATGCCCTTGGCACCAAACTTCAGCGCCTGCTGGACATTCTTCTTCATTGCCCGTCTGAATGAAACCCTGCGTTCGATCTGGAGCGCCACGTTCTCGGCGACAAGCTGGGCATCCGTCTCGGGCCGCTTCACCTCGGTGATATTGAGGATGACCTCCTTGTCCGTGATCCGCTGCAGTTCGCGCTTCAGGTTCTCGACCTCGGCGCCTTTGCGTCCTATCACGAGACCCGGTCTCGACGTATGGATGTTTATCTTCGCCCGTTTGTCCTTGTTCGCCGCGCGTTCTATCTCTATTTTCGAGATGCCGGCCTGGTACAGTTTCTTCTTCAGAAACTTCTTTATCACCAGGTCCTCATGGAGAAACTTCGCGTAATTCCGTGCCGCGAACCATTTGGAATCCCAGGTCTTGATGACCCCGAGCCTGAAACCGAAAGGGTTTGTCTTCTGACCCATTTAACCTCCAAGTCTATGCTTCATCCAGGATGAGCGTTATATGACTCAATCTCTTGCGTATCTTCGTTGCACGCCCCATCGCCCTCGGCATGAAGCGTTTCAGGACCGGACCGCCGTCCACCATGATGGTCTTGACATACAGGTTGTCGACGTCGACGTATTTCTTCTGACGGGCGTTGGCTATGGCGCTGTCGAGAAGCTTTTTCAGTATGAAGGCGCCTTTCTGTGGCATGTACGTCAGCAGCCCCGACGCCTCGTTGACGTTCTTCGTCCTGATCAGGTCAGCGACGAGCCGCACCTTCCGCGGTGATATACGTATCATTCGAGTCTTCGCCGTTATTTCCATAGCATCAATCCCTCTTCCTGGCCACTTTCGACTTCCTGTCGCCGGCATGGCTGTGGAAGGTCCGTGTCGGTGAGAACTCACCGAGCTTGTGGCCGACCATTTCTTCGGTTACGAAAACCGGTATGAACTTCTTGCCGTTGTGGACCGCGAAGGTCAGACCCACAAAATCGGGCGTGATCGTGGAACGGCGCGACCATGTCTTGATCACCTTCGAACCCTTTGTATCCTTCGCCTCATCGACCTTCTTCGCCAACTTAACATCCAAGAATGGCCCTTTTTTGACGGAACGTGGCACAGGAACCTCCTAACCTCTCAGTTTGATAATAAACTTGTCTGTCCTTTTGTTCTTCCTGGTCTTCTGGCCCTTGGCCAACTGACCCCAGGGGGAACAGGGATGTCTGCCGCCCTTTGACCTGCCTTCGCCACCGCCCAAGGGGTGGTCGACGGGGTTCATGGCGGTGCCGCGGACAGTGGGCCTCGTGCCGAGCCACCGGGGCTTGCCTGCCTTGCCGATGGTGATGTTCTCATGATCGATGTTGCCGACCTGGCCGATCGTCGCCATGCAGGAAAGGTTGACGAGCCGCACGCCGCCCGAGGGAAGCCTCAGGTGTCCGTACTCGCCTTCCTTCGCCACGATCTGCGCGTAGCTACCCGCGCTTCGCGCCAGTTGCCCGCCCTTGCCGGGCTTCATCTCGATGTTGTGCACGAACGTGCCCAGGGGGATGTATTTCAGGGGAAGGGCGTTACCTTCCTTGATCTCCGTGTCGGGTTTCATGCTGGCGATCACCGTGTCTCCGGCCTTCACACCGAGCGGGGCCAGGATATAGCGCTTCTCGCCGTCGATGTAGTGGATGAGGGCGATGTTCGCCGAGCGGTTGGGGTCGTATTCGATCCCCGCCACCTTCCCGAGGATCTCGAACTTGTTGCGCTTAAAATCGATTATGCGCAGGCGCCGCTTGTGTCCGCCGCCGATGTGCCTCGTGGTGATCTTTCCGCTGTGATTTCGTCCGCCCGTCTTCTTTATCGGTTTCAGCAGGGATTTTTCCGGCTTGTCCTTCGATATCTCGTCAAAGGTAAGTCCGCTCATGAAACGCCTGCCTGCGGATGTAGGTTTATACTCTTTCACGCCCATGTCTACGCACCCTCAAAAATCGTGATTTTGTCCTTGGGACTCAACTTCACAATGGCCTTCTTCCAGTCCGACCGCTTGCCATGGAACCGTCCAAGCCTCTTCTTCTTCCCTTCCATGTTCGATACATGGACATCGACCACCTTGACCTTGAAGAGCTTCTCAACGGCCTTTCTTATCTCTATCTTGTTTGCGCTTCTCGCGACCTCGAAGACGTACTGGTTTCCCGTATCCTTCACCAGCGTGCTTTTCTCGGTAATGATCGGCCTGAGGACGATATCGTATTCGTTCATGATGCCAGCACCTCTTCAACTTTCTTCACGGCATCCACCGTCATGATGAGCTGCTCGTGGCGGATGATGTCGTAAACGTTCAGACCTTCCACCCTGAGCACCTTGACGTAGGGGATGTTCCTGGCCGATCTTTCCACCGTCTCATCCTTCTTGTCGATGATGAAGAGCGGCTTCGTCAGGCTCAGGGTCTTGACGATCCCGAAAAAGGTCTTTGTGCTGATATTGGCCAGTTCGAGCTTGTCGAGGACCTTCATCTTCGATCCCGTGTTCCTCACCGTAAGGGCCGAGCGCAGGGCGCTTCTCCTCACCTTCTTCGGGACCGAGTAGCCGTAGTCTCTCGGCTGGGGACCGAAGATGGTTCCTCCGCCCACCATCACGGGAGAACGGGACGATCCACGCCGTGCCTGGCCTGTCCCTTTCTGCTTGTACGGCTTGCGGCCGCCGCCGGAGACCTCGCTGCGCCCTTTCGTCTTCGCGGTCCCTCTTCTGCGCCTGGCAAGCTGCATCTTGACCACGTCATGGATAAGATGCTCCTTCACCTCACAGTTGAAGATCTCGTCCTTCAGCTCGAGCTCTCCAACCTTTGCACCCTCTATGTTGAGTATGTCTGTGACTGCCATAACCCGCTCCTAAGATTTGATCTCCACATCGACACCGGCTGCCAGTTCGAGCTTCATAAGGGCATCAACCGTTTGCTGTGTGGGATCGACGATGTCCATCAACCGTTTATGTGTACGGATCTCAAACTGTTCCCGTGACTTCTTATCGATGTGCGGCGATCTCAAGACTGTGAATTTCTGGATCCTTGTCGGTAGCGGTACGGGACCGATCACCTGCGCGCCTGTCTTCTTGGCCGCATCGACAATCTCTTTCACGGACTGGTCGAGCAGTCTGTGATCAAATGCTTTCAGGCATATCCTGATTCTCTGCCGCATTGTAATTCCCCTTTATTCGATTATCTCGGTGACGACGCCGGCACCGACTGTCTT
>LVAA01000188.1 GCA_001603955.1 Syntrophobacterales bacterium Delta_02
CCCCTGGAGTGGTCGCAGGTGCCAACGCCGTCCGCGTGATCGTCATTTTTTTGGCTCTCATAGCGCTCGTGACAAGTTTCATTCAGATGATCCTCATGCTGATTCGTGGGGGAATGTTGGTCGCCTTGGTCGGCGGAATGCCACTCGCTGCTGCCGCCGCGATGGCGGGCGATCATGGCAAACAGTGGTGGCATCGGTATTTGGCGTGGTTCTTGGCGTTCGCGTCATACAAGCCGGTCGCGGCAATCATCTATGCGACTGGTTTCCAGATGGTCGGCGAATTGTCCACTGGCGGTGAGTTCAGCGAAATCATCAGCGCGGCTTCGGGGATTGCGCTCTTGCTCGCCGCGCTGGTCGCGCTGCCCGCACTCATGCGGTTTTGGGCACCAATCACTGCGGTCGTCGCGTCTGGCAGTGGCGGCGGTGCCGCCGGTGCAGCGGCAGTCGGAGGCGTCGCCCAAGGGGCCGCTCAGATCGTGGGTTCAAGCCCCTCAACACATGAGCCATCTGGGAGCGCAGCTCTCGAAGCTGGCGGCCACGCTTCTGTGGCACCGAATGGTGGCGAAAGCGGTGCTGTCGGCGGCGGGACCCAAGCCGCCGCGAGTTCGGCACAAAGCGCGGGCAGCGTCACTGGAGGTGGTGCGGTCGCCGGGCCCGCAGGGGTTGCCGCCGCAGCTGGGCTTCAAGTGGTGGGAACGACAGCACAGGTGGTGCACACCACTGTCAATGACGCAGCAGGAGGGGAATGATGAGTGGACCTGAAGAAAGCATCCGGACGTATGGCAACTGGCGGCGGCCTGATAGTCGTGGCCTGGGCGGCCTGGGCACATTGGGCACCGGAATTATGGTCGGCGGCCTGGGCCTTGTCATCGTGTGGATGATGGCGCGTGGCTTTGTGGAAGGGCTGATCGTCGCCTTGGTGATCGGGGCTTTCCTTGGACTGATCCTTGCTCGCGACAAGCATCACAAGACCCTGTTGACCCGGATAAAAGAGCGAATGGTCTGGTGGGATGTGCGCCGCAGTGGCCACCAGCTTTACCGGTCGGGGCCGTTAGCCCGCGTCGGCCTGGGCACCCACCAGCTCCCCGGCGTGCTCTCAGTGACAGAGCTTTCGGAGTGCATCGACGCCCATGGGCGGCGCTTCGCGCTCCTGGGCCTTGCTAAACACCGATTTTCGGTTGTCATCGCGACATCACCAGATGGAGCGGCACTTGTCGACGAGAGCCAAATTGATCAGTGGGTCGCCAGATTTGGCGGCTGGCTGATGAGGCTCGGGGATGAGCCTGGTCTGGTGGCTGCGCAGATCACCGTAGAAAGCGCCCCCGACTCAGGTGCAGAACTCAGGCGCAGGGTGCTTGCCCGCATTGATCCGAACGCGCCAGCGTTCGCAAAGCAAGTGATGCAGGATGTGGTCGACGAATATCCCACAGCAAGCCACTCCACGCGGGCGTGGGTTGCGTTGACATTCAGCAGTGATCTGAGCGCCGACGAATTTGGTCGTGAAATCGCAACCCGACTGCCCGCGTTGACTGCAGGACTGACAGAAGCCGGGGCAGGTGCAACAAAAGTGTGTGACGGCGATGAGCTTTGCCGGATAGTCAGGGTCGCGTTCGATCCGGAAAGTGCCCGAACATTCGATGAAGCGACGATGAGTGGGGAGGTGCCCGAGCTGACCTGGCAGGAAGTCGGCCCGTCGGCGCACGAGACCACGTGGGATTCCTACCTGCACGACTCAGGACTCTCCACCACATGGGAAATGACTGAAGCTCCCCGTGGCCCTGTGCCAGCGCAAATCCTGGCACAGCTCCTGAAGCCCCACCGGGATATCCAGCGCAAACGAGTAAGCCTGATGTTCCGTCCGACGCCCATCGGTCAGGCGGCCGCCTTGGTCGAGAAAGATCTTGATGCGGCCCAATTCCGAAGGGATTCAGCGACGACGCCAACCGCTCGAATGCGGCTGGCGGTCAAACGCGCGGAAAAGACTGCGGACGAGGAAGCGGCCGGTGCGGGCCTAGTGAATTTCGGGATGCTCGTGACAGCCACCGTGGCGAAAGACGTGTCGCTGAGAAAAGCAAAGGATGCAATGGATGGCCTGAAAGCGACGGCCCGACTTCAGCTGCGGCCATGTTATGGCGCGCAAGATTCCGCCTTCGCTGCGAGTCTGCCGCTAGGCATCGTGTTGGGCGATCTGCTCACTCTGCCAACGGAGGTGACAAACAAACTATGAGCGTTGAACAAGACCGGCCAGGCACTCGTGGTTGGGCTGGGCGCGGTGGGGGCCGTGCAGGATTAGTCTCCCCGCCTGACGAGTGGCGCGGCACGACGGTCCAGGTTTGTGGGCTGTGGCCTTTCAGTGTCGGAACCGCAGTGCCCCTTGTGGGCGTTCCACTGGGCAGGCACCTGATGACTGGTGCACCAGTGTGCGCTGACCCCATCTCGTGGTTTCAGCTAGGCCAGCTCATCAATAACCCTTCCATGATGATGCTGGGGCTTCCAGGGCTGGGCAAGTCAACCACCATCCGCAGGATGCTGACCGGCCTGAACGCTTTCGGCGTCCTGCCGATGGTGTTCGGTGATCTGCGCCCAGACTATGTCGATCTCATCGGCGAGCTTGGCGGGCAAGTCATCACGCTAGGCCGAGGTCACGGATCGCTCAACGTCTTGGACGCAACGGAAGCTCATGCTGCTGCCTCGCGATTATCTGGGTCTGCCCGAGATGCCGTCCTTGGCGATGCGTTGGCGCGCCGAGTGACGATGGTCGAAGCACTCATCACCGTCGCGCGACGCACACCTCCGACTGACCGCGAATCCAACCTCGTTGCGGCAGCTTTGGAACTGTTTGATCGACGTGGTGTGGCGGCCCCGCTCTTGAGTGAC